>CAYTJT010000411.1:0-2686 GCA_964438105.1 uncultured Rhodothermales bacterium
CCCTCGAAAACGCGCGGCGGGCTCGGCCTCCGCAACACGCGCGAGCGGCTCGAACGGCTCTACGGCGACAACCACCACCTCACGCTCCGCAGCCGCGCCGGGCAGGGACTCACGATCCTGCTCATCCTCCCCTTCCACGCGGCCCCAACCCTCGCCTCTGCGTGACGTCTGCTGCTCCCGTGCCTACTGATCCGAAGCCCCTCGACCGTTCGCTCCGCCCTCGGGACGCGCTGCGCGTGCTCATCGTCGACGACGAGCCGCCCGCCCGCAAGCGCATCGCCAAACTGCTCCGCGAGCAGGAGGGGTTCGAGGCGATCGGCGAGTGCACGAACGGGAAGGAAGCCCTCGGCGTGATCGAGGCCGAGGCGCCCGACCTCGTTCTCCTCGACGTGCAGATGCCCGAGATGAGCGGGCTCGACCTCCTCGCAGCGCTCGACCCGGACGCGATGCCGGCGGTGATCTTCGTCACGGCCTACGACCAGCACGCCCTCCGCGCCTTCGAGCTCCACGCCGTCGACTACCTCCTCAAGCCGTTCGACGACGAGCGGTTCGAGAAGGCGCTGCACCGCGCCCGCGCCCGCGTCGAGCGCGGCCACCTCGCCGGGCTCAGCCGCCGCTTGCTCGCCCTGCTCCGCACGATGGACGACGACGCGGGCGACGAGCCCGCCGCCCTCGTCGAGAGCGCCCCACCTTCCGAAGCCTCACCCACGACCCCGACCGACCGCCTCGCCATCCGCTCTGGCGACCGCATCGCGATCGTCAAGGTCGAGGACATCGACTGGATCGAGGGGGCCGGGGTCTACGCCAAGCTCCACGTCGGGACGAAGACGCACCTCCTCCGGGAGACGCTCACGAACCTCGCCGAGCAGCTCGACCCCGAGCGGTTCGTCCGCATCCACCGCTCGACGATCGTCAACCGCGAGCGCGTCAGCGAGCTGCGCAGCTACTTCCACGGCGAGTACATCGTGCTCCTCGACGACGGCACCCAACTCAAGCTGAGCCGGACGTACCGCGACAGCCTCGAGAGCATCGCCGGGCGGCTGGGGTAGCGGCTGGCCCAGATCGCCGGCCCGTTCGCTTCAACGCGCGGCGGGCTCGCGACACCAGCGCATCTTCCGCCCGGCTGCCTCGTAGGGGTCTGCAAGCGCCTCTCTCCGAGGGGCCGGCCTGAACGGTGAGCTGAGCAGGACTCCCGGCGGGCTCCCCTCGGTGGAGGCGCCTTTTTGCACTGCCGCTCTCCGTGGCCGGACGGACGGAGCCGACGGGAACCGGGGCATCGCGCTGGAGCTAAACGCTGCCTGCCCTCGTATCAGCCTGAGATCGTCGTCGCGGCGGGCGGCGGCGATGCTGTTTCGAGCCGTGGCCGTACGCTAGCACCTCGCACCGGGGGGTACGCTTCGTCCGAGCCCCCTACCTTCCTGCGCATGCCTGCATCCGACGGTCCGTTCTACCTCCCCAGCGCCTTCAGCCTTCGCCGCCTGGTCGCGTTCTGGAAGGCCCCGGGGGTCGTCGACTCGCCGTGGGCCCCGTTCGCCGAGGCCGTCAACGCCCGGCTCGACGATGCGCCGGAGCTGCTCGCGCCCGAACTCGACGTGGCAGAGCTCGACGAGCACGGCGAGCTCGTGGACCTCATGCTCAGCGCGGCGCTGCCGCGCGCCTACTGGGATGAGACGGTGGCGGCCGTGATGCCGCCGTTCGGCACGGACGTCGTCTACGCCACCCCCTCGTGCGAGCGCCTCGGCTTGTTCGATGCCGCCCATCTCTCCCAACGCCTCAACCTCGAGCAGGAGGGGTTCGACCGCGGCCGGATGATGATGGCCTACTACCTCGTGCTCGAGCGCTGCTACGGCGTCCGCGTGCCCTACGACTTCCCGCTCATCCTCACGCTCCGCGACGACGGGACGGGGCTCGACCGGCACTTCAAGCTCGTCATCGACAACCGGTTCGTGTGGGTGGACGTGGACGGCCCGAAGCCGGCGCTGAGCGACGACGAACGGGCCCGGCTCGTGGCGGCCCCCGCCGACCTCGATCTGTGGCGGCGCCACCTCCCGGCCGAGCGGTTCGTGCTGCGCGGGTTCAGCATCGTCTCTGCCCTCGACGTCACCGACCAGCAGCTCCTCTCGTCGCTGAAGGAGGCCCTCCTCAACAAAGGCGCGCTGACCTCGGCCGAGAGCGTGGCCGCGCTCGAACCTACGCTCCGCTCTCTCCTCCGGTGCCCGACGGCCCGGTTCGGGCTGATCTGCCTCGACGGCGGCTCCCTCGACGATCCGACCTCGCCGCACGCCGAGCGCCGGGTGCGGGCCGTCGGACACAGCCTGCTGCTCTCGGGCGGCGAAGCCCCGTTCTGCCCGAACCGCGGCGCGTCGATTTACGCGCGTGCCCTCGACGCACGGTTCCCCATCGTCGTCAGCGACCTCGCGGCCCACGAGCCGCAGACGGGCTACGAGGCGCACCTCCTCGACGAGGGGTACCGGAGCCTGATGGTGGCCCCGCTCCGCTCCGGCGAGCGGACGGTCGGGCTGCTGGAGCTCGGCGCGCCCGAGCCGGAGGCGATCAACGCGTTCAACACGATGAAGGTGGACGAGGTGGCCGGCGTCTTCGCCACGGCGATGCGGCGGAGCCTCGACGAGCGGCAGGACCACATCCAGGCCGTCATCAAAGCGCAGTGCACCGCCATCCACCCCGT
>CAYTJT010000412.1:0-2674 GCA_964438105.1 uncultured Rhodothermales bacterium
GGGGGATGGCCTTGAGGAAGCTCCCGGCGAAGTCGCCGTTCTCGACCGTGGCCTCGGTGTAGGTGTACGTCCCGAAAAGCCGCGCGCCCGTGCCGACGAGTACGCTCAGCCCTGTCTCGACACCGCGGTGGCGGCTCTCACCGAGGTTGAGGTAGGCGAACTCCTGCAAGCTGAAGTCGATCTCGTCCTCCATGTCGATCTGGTAGAGCGTGACCTCGGCTTCGGCGGCGAGGCGACCGGGCACGAGCGCGAAGCGGTGGCGGAGGCCGACCTCGACCGTCGTGCCCCGCTGCGGCTGGAGGTCGGCGTTCGAAAGAGAGACGGTAAACGGTGGGAACGGGACGCCGACGAGGCGCTGGTCGAAGAGCTGGTCGAGCGTCGGGGCTTTGAACGAGCGCGTGGCCTGGGCGTAGACGTGGCCCACATGCCGGTCGGTCGCCAGCCACCGGAGGTTCGCCCCAATGCGAGGGCTGAAGGCGGTGTGCGTCGTCTCAGTCTCTTCTGGCTCGGGGAGGGCCGTGTCGTAGCGGTCGCCGAGCCAGTCGAGACGGGCACCGAGGATGAGGCGGAGCGAGGCTACCGGCGCGGCCTCAGCCTGGGCGTAGAGGGCGACGGCTCGGCGGCTTCCGTCGCCGCTGACTTCGGCCTCAGCATGCAGGTCTGGCTCCGCGTCGGCGTAGTCCTCGGCCGTGCCGACGAGGACGGGCCGGTACGCTGACTCCAACGTCTGGAGCGAACCCGTCGCACCGACGACGAGCCGGGCCGGAATCGGTAGCCCGAGCCCCCGATCCTCCGCGCCGAGGCCGCCCGCCGTGAGCTGGACGTTTGCTTCGACCCGCCCGCCGTCTAGGTCGCGCCGTTTCGTGTCGCCGAACTCAGGCGAGAGAGGGAGCGTCCGCGTGACCTCGGCCGAGCGCCACCCGCCGAAGAGGCCCGCGTCGAGGACGACCTCGGGGGCCGCCTCCCACCGTGCATCGAGCCCGGCGCGGTGCCGTCGCTCCTCCGTCCCGTCGAAGCGGTAGAACGGGCTCGACGGCGTGCGACTCTCAGCGAGGGCGGGGCCGAGAAGCGGGCCGGGGAGGTCGGCGTCGGTCCACGAGTGCCGCGTCGAGAGAGCGAGCGAGCCGCGTTCGGAGCGAGCCAGCTCAGCGCGGGCACCGGCGAGGCCGACGGTCCGGCCAGCGTGCTCGCGCCAGCCGCCGTAGCGCTTGAGCGAGCCGTAGGCGTTGACGGCGCGGCCGGCCCACTCCGTCCCCGCGCTGCCGCTGAGGGAGTACGTGTCGAAGGAGCCGCCCGACACCGCCACGCGCACGGGCTGCGGCCCCTCCTTCGTGACGACGTTGACGACGGCCCCGATGGCGGCGTCCCCCCACAAGGGCGAGGCCCCGCCGCGGAGCACCTCGACCCGTGCGACCGACCCGAGCGGCACCAGCTCCCAATCCACCACGCCCGTCTCGACGTCGTTGACAGGGCGGCCGTCGACGAGGAGGAGGACGTACTCGGCTTCGCCCCCACCGTAGAAGCCACGGACCGTCGCGGCCAGCGGCGTCCCAGCCCCGTCGCCGTTTAGGAACGCGAATCCGGGGGTGAGGCGGAGGGCGTCGGCGAGATTCAGGAGTGGCTGGCGTTCGAGCTCCGCTTCGGTGAGGACGCTGACGGCTGCGGCGGCGCGAGCGGCTTCTACAGGCACGCGCTCCGCCGTGACGGTGACCTTGCCGAGCGTGCGTTCGCCGAGCGTATCGGGCGGGACGGGCTGAGCGGCAACCGAGGCCGAGGCCATCAAGAGAAGGGCGGGGAAGAGGCGCAGTGGGACGGGCACAGGGGCAGGAATAGATAGGTGGAGCGTAGGCTCGTGCTCAGTCGGTCTCCTCGACGGAGACGGTCCGCATCGCCTCGTCGTGCTCCTCGCGACGGGCGCGGAGTCGGATGCCGGCCTCGCGCTCGCTCCCCCTCACCGCATCAACGACGAGAGGGGTAGCTGCAGGATCGAGGAGGGCCACGCGGCCGTCGTCGGCGACGAGGGCGAACCCGCTCTCGATGCAGTGGCCGTCGAGGGCGCAGGCACGGGTGTGCTCGCGGGCACGCTCGGCGTACTCGTCAGCCGGGTACTTCCGGAGACAGATGAGGTCCACGACGTAGCCGTCGAGGGTTTCGGTGTCGGGCAACGGAGTTGGCATGTCAGGCAGAGCGGTGAGGTCGTGGGAGGAGGGCGCTGGAGGTCATCGGCCGCCCCCCGGCGTGCGGAGCATGATGCCGTTCGGGCCCTCACCCACGGCGAGCTCCCCGATCACCGAGCGATCGCTGAGGTCGACCACCGAGACGGTGGCGCCCGAGGAGTTGGTGACGTAGCCGCGGCGGCCGTCCGGCGAGAAGACGATCCAGTGCGGCCCTCGGAGGCCCGTGATGCGGCCGACGCGCTCCCAGCTCGCGGGGTCGATCACGGTGACGGCGTCGCCGTCGTTCGCCGTCGCGTAGACGAGGCCGTCCGGACCAAACTGGGGGATGTTGGCGCCGGGGCCGGTGGGGATGGTTGCCACGAGCCGGAACGCGCCGTTGCGGGTATCGATGATGGAGACGGAGCCGTCCATCGGGTTGCCGGTGCCGAGGAAGCCGGTGGTACCGAGGAACGAGGGGTTGCCCGGGCTGGGCAGCCCGCGTACCCGGCCGACGATGG
>CAYTJT010000413.1:0-2672 GCA_964438105.1 uncultured Rhodothermales bacterium
TCGTGAGCGACTGCTCGTGGATGTACTTCGTGACGTCCTCGATCGTCTCGAGCTGCGCCTCGATCACGGCGAGGTTCTCGTGCGCCTTCTTGAACTTCGTGAGGCGCTTCTCGAGGATGTCGAGCCGCTTCTGCTTGATCTGCTGCACCTTCGGCGGGTCGTCGGTCATCTCGACGCGCAGCCGCGCCATCGCCTCGACGACCTCGTCCTCGGTGGCCTGCTGCGCGAAGCGCTCGTAGCGCTCCTTCTGCTGGAGCATGGTGAGGTACGAGTCGAGCAGGTCGTCGATCTTTTTGAGGTGCGCCTCGAGCATGCCCTGCGACGCGTACGAGAGCTTCTGGTAGTTCTCGCGGACGGCTTTCTCGATGTTGCGGAAGCGGATGTAGCGCTTCTGGCTGGCCTTCGTGAGCTGGCGGAAGACCTCTTTCTCACTCGGCGGCTTGTTGCGCTCGGCCATCTTGCGCGAGCGGACGACGCGGCGGAACCGCTCCTGCCGCGGCATGATGCCGAGGTAGAGCAGCTCGAGCGCGGCGGCGAAGAGGAGCACGAAGTTGGCGATCCCGGTTCCCGTGAGGACGAAGGCCGTGACCATCGCCATGATGAGGAACACGAGGTTCCACGGGCTGAGGAACGCTTCTTTCGTGTAGTTGATGGGCTCGTCGGGCATAGGCGGGGTTAGTCCCTCTCCGTGTCGCGGCCACGGTCATCCCGGCCGAAGCGGCCGATCGTTCGGGCCGGGGGGGCGCTCGACTCGGGTGCGTCCGGGGCCGGCTTTCCCGTCGGTTCAGGCGCGTCTGTGTCGTCTGCGGATTCGCCGACGGGGCCGATGGTTTTGGTGGGCGCGGCGGCTGCCTCCTCCTGCTCCGCCGGGGCGGCGTCGGTCGCAGCGTCGCCCCGCTGGGCTTCGACGTGCTCGGCGGCGTCGCCGAGCATCTGCGCTTTCATCTGGCGGACGAGGTCGGCGGCGTCGGACTTCGTCCGGTCGGCTTCGAGGCGGGCCATCTCTTCGCGCGCCGCTTCCTGCTTGGCCGCATCGTCGAGGGTATCCATCGCGAGTTCGAAGCGGGCCTCCGACGTGATGTTCTTTTCCGTCAGCTTCTGCAGCATCTCCTCGTGCGTGCTGTCGAGCCCGGACGTGTCGAGCCCTTCGAGGGCGTTGAGAAGGCCTTTCTTACGGTTGGCTTCGCGGAGCTGCTGCTTGAGGGCGCGGACCTTGCGGAGGTGCGCCTTCTCCTCGTTCTTCAGCCGTTCGAATTCGTCGCGGTTCATTGGGGCGGGGCGTATGCGTAGGGGCGTACGGCCGTACGCCCCTACCGTTCACTCTGGCGTCGGGCTGTTTACAGCGAATCGCCGGAGGAGGTTCGCTGGCCGGTGCGGCCGGCGGTTTTCTCGGGCGCCGCCTCCTCGCTCTCCGGGATGCGGAGCTCGGGCTCGGCCTGCCGCGCGGCGGGCTCGCCCACGCCCATCTCCAGCTTGAACTGCTTGACGAGCTCGGCGGCCTGGATCGCCTGCGCGTCCTCCTCGATCTGCATCGCGTCGGTGTCGATGGAGTCGAGGGCGAGCTCCATCCGGGCCTCCTGCTTCGCCGTCCGCTCGTTGACGCGGTTGATCATCTCGTCGTGCGTCTGGTCGACGCCGGCGACCTCGAACTGCTCGAGGGTGTCGGCGATCTTCGACTGCCACTGCGCGCGCTCGTGGGCGCGGAGGGCCTCCTTCGCCTCCTGGATTTTCTTCTCGCGCTCGCGCATGAACGCCTTCTTGACCTGGAGCGACTTCTCGTAGGCCTGCTCGGCGTATTGCAGCTGCTCGGCGGTGCGGGCCTGGGCCTCCTTCGTGTGCTGGAGGTTGACGGCGTACTGCTGCGCGATGTCGTCGCGGTCGGCCTGGATGGCCGCTTTGATCTTGGCCGTGAGGTGCTGGAGCTCCGCCGAGTACTTCTTGTGCTCCTTCTGGAGCAGCATGGCGTTCGCCTTCACCGTGGCGATGTTCTCGTTCATCTTCGGGACCTGGTCGTTGAGCTCGCGCATGTTCTGCTCGAGGATCAGGCGCGGGTCTTCCATCGCCGAGATGGCGCCGCCGAAGAGAGACTTGATAAGCCGGGTAAATCGCTTCCACATGGTCGGAGGGGGCAGGAGGTTCGTCCCCGATCACGGCGGACACCCGGGCTAGGGGCGCGATCGCGAGGCCGAGGGCTTGTGACAGAGCACTGAATTTACGAAACGGGAGGCTGCGACGGCGAACGCGTGCGTTCCGCCGCAGTCGCATGCAAGAGACGCAATCGCGCCGCTATTGTTGCGCGGAGACGACGGCGGGCAGGGTTAGCGGGACTCGCTCGCCCACCGCTCGCCGTCGTACCGGTCGATGAGGAGCGACGGGGTGTCGGGCGGGGTATCGCTGAAACTAAACGCGTTGCGGACGGCGTCGGCATCTACACGGCTCGCGTCGGCGGCGAAGACGTGGGCGAGCGGTTCGCCGGGCGCGACGGGCTCGCCGGGCTTTTTGAGCAGGATGAACCCGGCGGATCCGTCGACGGCGTCCTCTTTCTTCGCACGCCCCGCGCCCAGTCGGACCGCGGCCCACCCGAGCCCCAGCGCGTCGATGTCGGCGACGAACCCGCGGGCGTCGTCCGGCGCTTCGACGGTGGCGATGGGCGCCGACCCCTCGCGCGAATC
>CAYTJT010000414.1:0-2667 GCA_964438105.1 uncultured Rhodothermales bacterium
CAACTCCGTCGCGCCGATCGCCTCGCTCGCGGCGACGGCCAACCAGCTCCTCCACAGCGACGCCGCCGAGGTCTCGGGCGACCCCGCTTCGGACGACGGCGCGGAGCCTGCCCCGGCACCGGCACCGCTCGCCGACGCCCGCGAGGCGCTGCAAACCATCGAGCGGCGCAGCCAGGGGCTGATCCACTTCGTCGAGTCGTACCGGAGCCTGACGAAGATTCCGAAGCCAACGTTCGCGTTGTTTCCCGTCGCTGATCTCTTCGGGAATGTGCAGACCCTCCTCCGCACGTCGATGCGGGAGAAAGGCGTCACGCTCGACGTGCAGATCGTGCCCGAGACCTTGGAGCTCGCCGCCGACGAAGAGCTCATCGAGCAGGTGCTCATCAACCTGCTCCTCAACGCGATGCAGGCGCTCGAAGGGCAGGCCGACGCGCGCATCGCGCTGCGGGCGCGGATCGGCGATACCGGGCGTGCCGTGATCGAGGTGCGCGACGACGGGCCGGGGATTCTGCCCGAGGTGCGGGAGCGGATCTTCGTCCCGTTCTTCACGACGAAGCCGACCGGGAGCGGGATCGGGCTGAGCCTGAGCCGGCAGATCCTCCGCCTCCACGGCGGCACGCTCTCCGTCCGCTCTGAGCCCGGCGTCGAGACCGTGTTCGTGCTCCGATTCTAGCGGGTGGTACGGGATGGTGTTGGATTGTGCTGGCTAGGTTTGTATGTTGTGGGCCCACTTCTCCTCTCTTTTGCGATGCGATCCAACACGAACGTCGTGCTGTTCTGCTCCGTGCTCGGCCTCGCCATCGGCGTCGGGGTGTTCACGTTCGGCTACGCCGAGGGCGCGTCCTACCTCACGGACGACCCCGAGGCGTGCGCGAACTGCCACGTCATGGACGACCACTTCGACTCGTGGGCGAAGTCGAGCCACAAGGCCGTGGCGACGTGCAACGACTGCCACACGCCGTCGGGCTTCATCCCGAAGTACCTCTCGAAGGCCTCGAACGGGTTCTGGCACTCGCTCGCGTTCACGACCGGCGACTTCCCCGACCCGATCCGGATCAAGGAGCACAACCTCGAGATCGCCGAGGACGCGTGCGCGAAGTGCCACGCCGAGATCACCGAGACCGTCGCGCCGGGCCCGCACGCCGGGATCGCCTCCGGCGCCGAGCGCCTCGCCGAAGGGACGACGTGCACGCGCTGTCACAACACCGTCGGCCACTGGGTCCGCTAACCTCCTGCTGTCATGGCTACTCCCGTCCCCCCTCCCGAACACGCTGACCAACCGAACCGCGCCTCAAGCGGCGCCCCGAACGGCTGGCGCCGCTGGCGGTGGCCCCTGCTTATCGGCGTCGTCGCGCTCGCGACGGTCGCGCTCCTCGCGCTGCTGACGAACATCTTCGAGCGGCAGCAGGAGGCGCGCGTCCCCTACCAGCGCGTCGCGGAGATCACGGACACGACGACGAACCCGGCCGTGTGGGGGCTGAACTTCCCGCTCCAGTACGAGCTCTACCTCCGCACCGTCGATCAGGTCCGGACGCGCTACGGCGGGAGCGAGGCGATCCCGGCGCAGCCGACCGAGATCGACCCGCGCGAGGTGGTGGCGCACTCCCGGCTCGTGCAGGACCCGCGCCTCCGCGAGTTCTGGGCGGGCTACGCCTTCGCCGAGGACTTCCGCGAGGAGCGCGGCCACGCCTACATGTTCATTGACCAGCGCTTCACGCAGCGCCAGATCGTCGCGAACCAGCCGGGGACGTGCATCAACTGCCACGCCTCGACCTACACGGCCTACCTAGAGTTGGGCGACGGCGACATCATGGAGGGCTTCGAGCGGCTCAACCAGATGCCGTACTTCGAGGCCGCCGAAGAGGTCGAGCACCCCGTCTCGTGCATCGACTGCCACGACCCGGAGACGATGGAGCTCCGCATCACCCGGCCCGCCTTCATCAACGGGATGCGCGCGCTCAAGGCTTCGGAGGGCGTCGAGGACTACGACGTCAACGTCGACGCCTCGCGCCTCGAGCTGCGGACCTACACCTGCGCGCAGTGCCACGTCGAGTACTACTTCGCCGGGGAGGAGAAGCGGCTGACCTACCCCTGGAGCAAGGGGCTCAAGGCCGATAGCATCCTCGCCTACTACCAGGAGAACGGGCACACGGACTGGACCCACGCCATCAGCGGGGCGCCCGCGCTCAAGGCGCAGCACCCGGAGTTCGAGCTCTGGAGCCAGGGCATCCACGCCAAGTCCGGCGTGACGTGCGCCGACTGCCACATGCCCTACATCCGGCAGGGCGCCATGAAAGTGAGCGACCACTGGGTCCGCAGCCCCCTCCTCAACATCAACAACGCCTGCCAGACCTGCCACAGCTGGTCCGAGGAGGAGCTCGCCGAGCGCGTCCACACCATCCAGGACCGGAACTACGAGATGCGCAACACCGCCATCGACGCGTCGCTCCAGCTCACGAAGCAGATCGCGGCCGCCGCGGAGGCCGGCGCGCCGGAGGAGCGCCTCCTCGCCGCGCGCGATTACCAGCGCGGCGCGCAGTTCCTCGCCGACTTCATCGAGGCCGAGAACTCGATGGGCTTCCACGCGGACCAGGAGGCCATGCGCATCCTTGCCAAGTCGATCAACCTGGCCCGGCTGGGGCAGGCGGAGCTGAGCGGCGTGCCGCT
>CAYTJT010000415.1:0-2643 GCA_964438105.1 uncultured Rhodothermales bacterium
CGCGGTGATCGGCGTGGCGATGCAGGCGCTCGTGCGCAACCCCCTCGCCGAGCCGTACATCCTCGGCGTCTCCAGCGGCGCGAGCGCGGGCGTATCGCTGTTCTACCTCGGCTTCCTCCCGCCGCTGCTGACGCGGACGCTGTCGATCTCGCTCGCCGCGTTCCTCGGCGCGCTCGCCGCGATGCTCGTGGTCTACGTCGTCGCCCGCGACGGGCCACGCCTCTCAACGGCCCGGCTGCTGCTCGCCGGCGTCGCCGTCTCTGCGTTCCTCGCCGCGCTCACCGCATTCGTCACGTTTGCCTCGCCCGACCCAAACAAGATCCGCACGGTGCTCTTCCTCCTCCTCGGCTCGTTCGCTGGGACGACGTGGGAAGGCACCGCCCTCCCGGCGGCAGCGGCGCTCCTCGGGCTCGGCTCGCTGTGGGCGCTCGCGCGGCCGCTCGACGCCTTGCTCACGGGCGAGGAGCCCGCGCAGAGCCTCGGCGTGCCGGTCGAGACGATCAAGCGGGCGCTGATCGGGATCGCCGCGCTCGTGACGGGCGTGCTCGTCGCGGCGAGCGGGATCATCGGGTTCGTCGGGCTGATCGTGCCGCACGCCGTGCGCTTCGTCGTCGGCGTGAGCCACCGGCGCGTCGTGCCGCTCTCATTCGCGGCGGGCGCGCTCTTCCTCGTCTGGGCCGACCTCGCCGCGCGCACGCTCCTCCCCGATCAGGAGACGCCCGTCGGCGTGCTGACCGCGCTCTGCGGCGTGCCGTTCTTCCTCGTCCTCCTCCGACGCGCCCGGCTCTGAACGCCCCGGTGCGTACTTTCGCGGCGGGTTTGTGCAGACCTGCGCACCAAATCTTTCCACACGGCGGTGCAACCTCAGCCGAGCGGATCGGTACAGTCTTTCACTAATAAGTGAAACATTAGCATGGCTTCCCCCCCCGTTGCCGAACCGCTTTCCCTGCTCGAGCGCCCGCGCACGCCGTCGCTCAGGTCGATCCGCGGGCCGGTCGAAGATGACCTCAGCGCGTTCCGCGACTACTTCCGCGACGCGATGCGCTCGCGCGTTGGCCTGCTCGACAAGGTCACGCGCTACGTGCTGCGGCAGAAGGGCAAGGAGATCCGCCCCGTGCTCGTCCTCCTCTCGGCGCAGCTCTGCGGCGGCGTCACCGAGCGGAGCTATCGCGCCGCCGCGCTCGTCGAGCTGCTGCACACGGCGACGCTCGTCCACGACGATGTCGTCGACGATGCCGAGCGCCGCCGCGGGCTCTTCTCGATCAACGCGCTGTGGAAGAACAAAGTGGCCGTGCTCCTCGGCGACTTCCTCCTCTCGCGCGGCCTGCTCCTCGCCCTCGACAACGGCGACTACGACCTGCTCCACACGGTCTCCGACGCCGTCCGCCGGATGAGCGAGGGCGAGCTGTTGCAGATCGAGAAGGCGCGCCACCTCGACATCGACGAGGAGACCTACTTCCGCATCATCTCCGACAAGACGGCCTCGCTCATCGCCGCCTGTACGACGTGCGGCGCCGTCTCCGCCACCGACGACGCCGACGAGATCATGGCGCTCCGCGAGATCGGCGAGAAGCTCGGCCTCGCCTTCCAGATCCGCGACGACCTCTTCGACTTCGGCGACGTGGACGTGGGCAAGCCGCTCGGCATCGACCTGCAGGAGAAGAAGATGACGCTGCCGCTCATCGTCGCGCTGCGCGAGGCCGACGACCGCGACCGCAAGCGGATTCTGAAGATCGTCAAGAAGTCGAAAAAGAGCCGCGACGACATCCGGACGGTCGGCCGGTTCGTCCGCGAGCGGGGCGGCATCGCGTACGCCCGCGACAAGATGCAAACGCTCGCCGCCGAGGCCGCCGACGCGCTGTCCGCCTTCCCGCCGACGGAGGCCCGGGACGCGCTCCTCGACCTCGCCGCGTTCATCGTCGCGCGGAAGAAGTAGTGGGTATGCCCGGCCTCCACCCTCCTGCGGTCGCATAACTTTGCGGCACGAAAGTCCGCGACGTAATCAAGCTGATCGAGCGAGATAGGTGGGAGCACGTCCGCACGAAGGGGAGCCACCGCCAGTTCAAGCGCCCGAACAAACCGGGCAACGTCACCGTTGCAGGGAAGCTGAGCCTCGACGTTCCACCGGGCACGTTCAACAGCATCCTCAAACAAGCTGGACTGAAGTAGCTATGCGATACGCGGTAGTCATCGAACGGGGCGAATCAGGCTTTGGGGCCTACGTTCCGGACTTGCCGGGATGCGTTGCCGTCGGTGAAACGGAGGCCGAGGCACGCCAGCTCATCCGCGAGGCCATCGAGTTTCACCTCGAAGGAATGCGCGAGGACGGAGAGGCTGTGCCCGAGCCAAGCGCACACGTCGAGTGCGTCGAAGCCGGCGGCGCGGCATGACCTGCCCTCCAGGCTGACCCAACGCGACGCGCTCCTCGACCTCGCCGCGTTCTTCGGACGGAACAGACCGAGCCTCGCATGAACCCCATCGTCGTTCGAGATCCTGACATTCTCGGAGGCACGCCCGTGTTCGTCGGCACGCGCGTGCCCGTGCATAACCTCGTGGACTACCTCGCCGCCGGGGACACCCTCAATGAGTTCCTCGGCGACTTCCCGACCGTTCGCCGGGAGCAGGCCAAGGCGTTTCTGGAAC
>CAYTJT010000416.1:0-2621 GCA_964438105.1 uncultured Rhodothermales bacterium
GAGCTCGTCGAGATGGAGGTGCGCGAGCTGCTCTCGGACTACGAGTTCCCCGGCGACGACCTCCCCGTGATCCAGGGCTCCGCCCTCGGCGCCTTGAACGGCGACGCCGACGGGGTGGCGAGCGTCGAGCGGCTCATGGAGGCCGTCGACAGCTACATCCCCACGCCGGAGCGCGACGTGGACCGCCCGTTCCTCATGCCGGTGGAGGACGTGTTCTCGATCACGGGGCGGGGCACCGTCGCGACGGGCCGCGTCGAGCGCGGCTCGATCAAGGTCGGCGAGGCGGTCGACATCGTGGGGATGCAGGAGGAGAAGATGTCGTCGACCGTGACGGGGGTGGAGATGTTCCGGAAGCTCTTGGACGCGGCCGAGGCGGGGGACAACGCGGGGATCCTGCTGCGGGGGATCGACAAGGAGGCCATCGAGCGGGGGATGGTGATCGCGAAGCCGGGGTCGGTGACGCCGCACCGGGCGTTCGAGTGCGAGGTGTACGTCCTGAGCAAGGAGGAGGGGGGGCGGCACACGCCGTTCTTCAAGGGGTACCGCCCGCAGTTCTACTTCCGGACGACGGACGTGACGGGGGACATCGAGCTCAACGAGGGCGTGGAGATGGTGATGCCCGGCGACAACACGCAGTTCCGCGTGCGGCTGATCCAGCCGGTGGCGATGGAGCAGGGGCTCCGGTTCGCGATCCGGGAGGGGGGGCGGACCGTCGGGGCCGGCGTCGTCACCAACATCCTCGACTAACGAAATACGAGTTTCGAGTGACGAACGACGAGTGGGAGAAACACTCGTCCTTCGTCGCTCGTCATTCGAGGCTCGTCACACGGGCGTAGCTCAATTGGCAGAGCAGCGGTCTCCAAAACCGCAGGTTGTGGGTTCGAGTCCCGCCGCCCGTGCTAACCGGCCCGCGCGGCCGACCCTCACGCGAAACACGACGCGCTATGGCAGACAACAAAGGAACAGGCTATCTCCAGGAAGTGGTCAAGGAGATGAACAAGGTGCACTGGCCGAAGAGGAAAGAGCTCATCAGCAACACGACCCTCACCCTCATCGCGTCGTTCATCCTCGCCCTCTTTATCTACGTGGCGGACAAGGGGATCAGCCAGGTCCTTCGGATCATCTACAGCTGATCCCCCCTCAGCAGACCGGAGCCCCGAGAGCCGACGCACGGCCGGGCTTCGCTCCCACGATCATCGGCGAACGACGGACACTATGGCTAAGAAGACTCAGAATGGCATCCGTAAGTGGTACGTGTTGCGGACGTTCTCCGGTCACGAGAAAAAAGTCAAAGAGGCGATCAAGAACGAGCTGGAGCTCAAGGGCTACCAGGACCGCGTGAGCGAGGTGCTGATCCCGACGGAGACCGTCTTCGAGATGCGCGGCGGGAAGAAGCGCACGCGCGAGAAGACCTTCTTCCCCGGCTACCTCCTCGTCGAAGCCTACCTCGATCCGTACCTCGGCGACATCATCTCGGCGCTCCCGTCGGTGATCGGGTTCCTCTCGACGGGCGACGAGCCCACCCCGCTCCGCCCCGACGAGGTCAACCGCATCCTCGGCCGCGTCGAGGACACCGCCGCCGCGGGCGAGCAGCCCGAGATGCCGTTCAAGAACGGCGACGCCGTGAAGGTCGTCGACGGCCCGTTCAACAACTTCTCCGGCTTCGTGGAAGAGGTCTACCCCGACAAGATGAAGGTCCGCGTGATGGTCTCCATCTTCGGCCGGAAGACGCCGCTCGAACTGGACTACCTCCAGGTCGAGCACGAGGCGTAGCGCCCGGTTTCGCCGGGCCGCCGTGAAGCCTCGGCGAAGCGGAAACCAGGCGGGCGCTCGCCCTTTAACATGGGCTCGCTCGCGATCTACCACCCCAAGAAACAACGCGGGAGCCGGCTCAGCCTCGGCGTCTGCACCGCACCCAGTCTATGGCAAAGAAAGTAGACGGCTTCATCAAGCTGCAAATCAAGGCCGGCCAGGCCAGCCCGGCGCCGCCGATCGGCCCCGCGCTCGGTCAGAAGGGCGTCAACATCATGGAGTTCTGCAAGGCGTTCAACGCCAAGACGCAGGACCGGATGGGCCTCGTCCTCCCCGTGGTCATCACCGTCTTCGCGGACAAGAGCTTCACCTTCATCGTCAAGAGCCCGCCGGCGGCGGTCCTCCTGAAGAAGGCGGCCGGCCTGCAGAAAGGCGCGGGCGACCCGCTCCGCGAGAAGGTCGGCAAGGTCACGTGGGACGACTGCAAGGACATCGCCGAGCAGAAGATGGAGGACCTCAACGCGCACACCGTCGAGCAGGCCGCCCACATGATCGCCGGGACCGCCCGCTCGATGGGCATCACCGTCGACGGCCTGCCCGTTTAACGGTTCCAGGTTCTAGCAGAGACGCAGCATGCTGCGTCTCTGCTGTCACATCACGCGGGAGCCGAGCCCTCGGCGTTTGCACCGCACAGCACCCAATCGCATGGCTAAGAAAGGAAAGCGCTATCGCGAGGCGCAGGAGCTCATCCGCGAGGCGGCGGCCGACAACGGCGGCGCGTTCTCGATGGACGAGGCCGCCAGCCTCATCAAGAAGACCGCGAAGGCGAAGTTCGACGAGTCCGTCGACATCGACCTCCGGCTCGGGGT
>CAYTJT010000417.1:0-2619 GCA_964438105.1 uncultured Rhodothermales bacterium
TGATGCGGAAGGCGCAGGCGTGGGGGCAGTTGTTCACGCACGCCGGCCCCGCGTCCGACTCGTAGCACAGGTCGCACTTGCTCGCGACGCGCCGCTCCCGGCCCCGGAGGAACTCCGGCAGCGCCGTGTCCGGCCACGTCTCGCCCGTGTCGTGCATCACGATCGCGTCGTAGGGGCACTTGCTCGCGCAATTCCCGCACCCGATGCAGATGTTGTCGTCGACGGCCACGACCTCACCCACGTTCTCCCGCCGGATCGCGCCCGTCGGGCAGCCGATCAGGCAGACGGGGTCCTCGCAGTGGTAACAGGAGCGGGCGATGAGGAAGTTGTCGTAGCGGTCGCCCTCGCGGACGAAGCGCGGCCGGCCGCCGTGCGTGCTCGCGCACCCGCGCACGCAGTCGTCGCAGCGCGTGCACACGTCGAGGTCGATGACGAGGATGCTGTTGCCCTGGACGAGGCCCTTCGCGAGCGAGAAGTCGATGAGGTCGGGCTGCTCGGGGTTCTGCTTCGTGTAACCCGTGTCCTTGATGCGGGCGACGGCGGCCTCCCAGAGTCGGCGTTTGACGGCCGGGTGCTGCCAGACGACGGCGTCGAAGTCGGCGCGGTCGACCTTGACGAGCTCGGAATAGCCAACCGACGTCACCGACGCCTGCCACCCGTCGAGCCCGTCGACGAGGAGCTCGACCTCGCCGAGCGTCATCCCCTTGCGGAGATACGTGACGGCGATCTCCTCGTCGCCCATCGTCTGTGCGACGCGGAGGAAGCCAGAGCGGACGAGGTAGAACGCGTCGACGGCCGCGTCCTGCTCGGTCACGACGTCGCCGGGCGAGCACGAGACGAGTTCGACGCGGTCGGCGAGTTGCTCGATGAATCGCTCGTCGGCGCCGCGGAAGAGGGGCGTCGTCTGGAGCTGCTGTGAGAGCGTGCGCTCGCGGTAGAGCTTGTCGACCCACTCCTTGAAATCCTTCGAGCGGAGCTTCAGCTTCTGGAGCGCGGGGAGGCGGATCTGGACGAGCGTGCACTCCGTCGCGGCGCGCGCCGTCACCGACTGCGGCCACCCGTTGAGCGCGCCGATCTCGCCGAAGATGTCCCCCGCCCCGAGCGTCTGCTCCTCGCCGTGGGCGAGGTCGAAGTCCATTGAGGCGAGGTAGGTGATGTTCGAGTCGCCGTCCTTCTTCTTGCTCGTGCGGTTCTTCGCCTTCTCCTTCTCGACCTGCTGGAGGAAGACCGTCTGCGTGGCCCCGTCGCCGCGGGGCGCGTCGGCCTCGTCGGTCGCCACGCGGTTCGTGTCGAAGATGGGGCGGGAGGCATCCCCTGCGTGCTTGTCGAGATAGACGCTCACGGTCCCCTCGACGATGTAGAACGCCACGTCGAGGTAGCTGCCCTCCTCGAAGAGGATCGCTCCCTGCTCCCACTTCGCCACGGAGATGTCGGGCGAGAGCTGGTCGAGGAGCTTGTCGTCGTAGGCCTTGAAGAGGTCGAACCGCTTCAACTCCTTCGCCGAGGGCTTCGCCGAGAGCTGGAGGAGGCCGGTGTTCGTGCCGTACGCCGACCACCGGTCCTCATACAGCCGTTCCTGCTGCTGGAGGGTGGTGGATTCCACAGTCGTTGCACTCATAGTCACTCGCCTCGGCCTAGCGCTCTGTAAATGTTCTCGAGCCGCTGCTTCACGATGAGCAGGATGTCCTCGGTCGACGTCGTATCGGTAACCGCAGGCGCATCGCTATCGAGCTGGACGGCTCCACCGCCCGACGGGGTAAAGCCGCTGACGGGCCGCGGCGTCGGCGGCCGGGGCAGCGCGGTGGGGCTTCCCGACGTGCCTCCCCCCGTTGAGCGCGTCCGCGTCGAGGCCGTCGGCTCCGGCAGTGCGGCCCGCTCGACGCCCGGCACGGGGCGCGAACTGATGGCCGACGCGTAGGCCGAGCCGAGCGCGCTCGCGCTCGCGGTCTGCTCGTCCCAGTGCTGGATGGCCTCGTTCCGCGCCGCCATCTGGAACGAGCTCCCGTCGGAGTGGCCGGCCGAGAGGAGGCGCTCGTCGGTGATGTGGTGGCAGCGGGCGCAGTTGTTGGCCCGCTGGTTCACGTACTCGCCCGCGGGCCCGTGGCAGCTCTGGCAGCTCACCCCGTCGAACACCTGCGCGGTCTCGGCGCCGGTCTCCACGGAGCCGTGGCAGCTCATGCAGATCTGGTTGCCCTGCTTCATCTGCGAGACGCTCAGCCCGTAGTTGCCGGCGATGCGGACGGCGCGGGCGCTCTCAGCGATGAGCGGCTCGGCGGAGAAGTTGTGCGCGTCGTCGCTGTGCCAGCGAAGCTGGTCGCCGTGGCAGCCGCAGTTCTGGAGCGGCGCGAGCGTCGTCTGCCGGAAGGTGGGGAACCACTCCGGCGTCCGCCGGCTCGTGCCGACGACGCGCGCCGCTACGGGTTCGGACACCCGTTCGGGAGCGGTCGCTGGCGCCTCATCGGTGGTCTCGGACTCGGCGGGGTCGTCGGGCTGGATGTCGGGCGGCTCGCCGTCGGGCTCGGGCGCCTCGACGGGCTCCGAGGCCGCAGCCACGAGCTCCACCTCGGGGATCGGCCGCGAATTGATGGCGGCGGTGTAGGCCACGCTGAGGTCACCGTC
>CAYTJT010000418.1:0-2608 GCA_964438105.1 uncultured Rhodothermales bacterium
CTCCCTCCCCCCGCAAGCAGGGGGAGGGAGAGCTTGGAGGCGTCCGTTCCTCAATACCCTCTAAGACGCCCGACGCGCCCTCCGTGTCCCGGGAAAGTTCTCTCGCTCCGCGCGTACAAAACCGAACCTGCTCCCCGCAACGCATGGCGTTCTTCTCCCGCACCACGTACCCCAGCCGTTTCCCCGGCGCGCCCCTCCTGGAGATCCAGCGCGACCCGCTCGGCACGTTCGAGCGGATGCGCGCGACCGGCGGCGCGCTCGTCGAGGCCGACACCGGCCTCCGCCCGTTCTACCTCGTCACGGACCCGGAGCTGGTGAAGGAGCTGCTGACGACGCCGACCGACGCCTTCGCCAAGAGCCCCATCCTGCGGCGGACGAAGGTGGTGCTCGGCGAAGGCCTGCTGACGAGCGAGGACCCGACCCACCGGCGGCACCGCAAGCTCGTCCTCCCGGCGTTCCACCACACCCGCCTCCAGGGCTACGCCGAGACCGCCGTCCGCCTCACCCAGAAGGCGACCGGGCGGTGGAGCGATGGCGAGGTGTTCGCGCTCGACAGGGCGTTCATGCGGCTCACCCTCGACATCGCCGCGCGCACCCTCTTCGGCGCCCACGTCGACCTCGCCGTGGTCCGCATCAGCCGGGCGCTCGACACGACGATGCGGATCTTCCGCGACCGGATGATGAACCCGCTCGCGGACGTCCTCCTCCAGCTCCCCCTCCCCGCCACGCTCCGCCTCCGCCGCGCCCGCGCCGACCTCAACCGCGTGGTCTACGACATCATCCGGTCCCGACGCGGCGAGGAGCAGGCCGGCCGCCAGCAGGCCGGCCGCCGCCCGCACACCGACCTCCTCTCGCTCCTCCTCGACGCGCAGGACGAGGACACCGGCGAAGGGCTCACCGACGACGAGGTCCGCGACGAGGTGATGACGATCCTCCTCGCCGGCCACGAGACGACGGCGAACGCGCTCACGTGGACCGCCGTGCTCCTCGCCCAGCACCCCGCCGCCGCCGCCCGCCTCTACGCCGAGGTCGACGCCGTCCTCGGCGACCGCCCCGCCACGTTCGATGACCTCCGCGCGCTCCCCTTCACGCGGCAGGTCTTCAGCGAGGCGCTCCGGCTCTACCCGCCCGCGTGGGCCATCAGCCGCCAGGCCGTCCGCGACACCGTGCTCGGCGGGCACCGGATCCCCGAGGGGTCCGTCCTCACCGTCAGCCCGTACGCGCTCCACCACGACGCGCGCCTCTGGTCCGACCCCGACGCGTTCGACCCCGACCGCTTCGCGCCGGACGCCGACATCAAGCGCCACAAGTTCGCGTTCGTCCCGTTCAGCGCCGGGCGGCGCGGCTGCATCGGCGAGCAGTTCGCGTGGATGGAGGGCGTGCTCGTCACAGCGACGCTCGCCCAGCGGTGGCGCCTCGCCCGCGCCGACGACGACCCGATCCCGCTGCACCCGACCGTGACGCTGCGCCCCGGTCGGCCGATCCCCGTCGTCGCCCACCGCCGCGGGCCAGCCCCGCAGCGCGCTGCTACCGAGGCCGCCGGGGAATCGACGGCCTAGCTCGGCGTCGCGGCCGGGATTTGCTGCGTGAGGCAGTGGAACGCGCCCAGCCCCCACACGAGGTCGCGGCAATCGATGGGCGTGACGACGCGGTCGGGGAAGTAGCGTTGCAGGGTCTCCTGCGCGACGCGGTCGGCCGCGTCGTCGAAGGCGGGGAGGAGGACGACGCGGTTGCCGATGTAGAAGTTGGCGTACGACGCGGGCAGCCGGTGGCCGTCCCACACCACCGCGCTGGGCATCGGGAGCGGGACCACCTCGAACCGGTCCCAACTCCGAAGCCGGTCGAGGTTCTCTTTCAGCGGCTCGTAGTTCTCGTCCGCCGGGTCGTCCTCGACGACGGTCACGACCGTGTCCGGACTGACGAAGCGCGTGAGGTCGTCGACGTGCCCGTCGGTGTCGTCGCCCACGATCCCGTCGCCGAGCCAGAGGATCTCGCGCACGCCGAACGCGTCGCGGAGCCGCCGCTCGATCTCGTCTTTCGTCGCCTCCGGATTCCGGTTCGGGTGGAGCAGGCAGCTCTCGGTCGTGAGGAGGACGCCTGCGCCGTTGACCTCCACCGAGCCGCCTTCCATGACGAAGTCGAACGCCTCGCGCGGCGTCCCGACGATCTCGGCCATCCGCGCGGGCACGCGGTTGTCGAGGTCGAAGTGGGGGTACTTCTCGCCCCAGTTGTTGAACCGCCAGTCCGTCGCGACGCGGTCGCCAGCCGCATCGCGGACGAAGATGGCGCCGTAGTCGCGCACCCACTCGTTATCGGTCGGAATCTGGTGGAGGTGGACGTTCTCGGTGATGCCTTCGAGCCGGAGGAGTTCGCGGACGACGCCCTCGGCCGCCTCGTCCAGCACGTTGATGTGGACGGCCTCGCCGGTGTGCAGCGCCCGCACGATCTCGACGTAGACGGGCACGACGGCGTCGAGCTTGCCGGGCCACGTGCCCTCGAAGTGCGGCCACGTTAGCCACGTGCCCTCGTGGGGCTCCCACTCGGCGGGCATCCAGAAGCCGCGCGCGGCCGGGCTGCCGGGGGTGAACAGGTCGGCGGGGACGGGCTG
>CAYTJT010000419.1:0-2584 GCA_964438105.1 uncultured Rhodothermales bacterium
CGGTTGCGGTAGACGCGGAGGAACGTCTCCTGCAGGAGGTCCTCGCACTCCTTCATGTCGCCGAGGAAGCGGTAGATGTAGTTCGTCAGCGGGTCCTTGTAGCGGCTGACGAGGATGTCGAACGCCTCGACGGTCCCGGCCTGGAACTGCGCCATGAGGTCCTCGTCGCTCATCTGGAGGAGCGTGTCGTAGTGCTTGCTCTGCGGCTTCGTGCCGAAGTGGGCTCGGTTTACAACCTTCCGGGTTTTGAGCGTGCTTATCGCCATAGTTGAGATCTCCAGTGTCAGGGCGGCCGCGTGCGGAGGAACCCACCGGGCGGACCCGGCGCGCCCGCACGGCAGCAGACGAGGTGTTCAGGGAACGAGGGGTCTAGCGGCTATCACATCATGCAGGCGCGGCGGGCAGGGGGCGGAGCACGCGTCCGAGGGCGAGCCCGAGCACGAGCCGTTCGTCGCGGGCCGTGCCCCCTTTGAGCTCGTAGTCGGCGGCGAGGAGGGCTTCGAACGCGCGGCGCACGGCCCCGGCGCCGAGGCGGCGGAGCGCGAACTGATACTCCTTCAGAAAGAACGGGGGGACGCCGATCGTCCGGGCGAGCTCGCGTTGCGGGACGCTGCCCCCGGACACGATCGACAACTTCCGCAACTTAAGGAAATAGCGGCTCAACATCGTCACGATCATAAGCGCTTCGCCGCGCCGGCTCGACGCCTGCTGCAAGAGCCGCTCGACGATCGCCGTCGCCCGCTGCCGGTCGCCCGCGCCGATGGCTTTCTGCAGCTCGAACACGTTGAACTCGCGGAGGTGGCCGCCGGCGGCGAGCACGTCGTCCTCCGTGATCGTCGTCCGCGCGCCGAGGTAGGCGCGGAGCTTGTCGAGCTCGGCGGCGGCCGTGCGGAGGTCGGTGCCCACCTCCTGCGCCAACATCTGCGCCGCGCCCGGCTCGATCGTCACCCCGAGCGTCTTCGCCCATCGGTCGATCCACCCCGGCATCTGCCGGTCGTAGAGCGGCTTGAACTCGACGGCGACGGCGTGCTCGCGGAGCGCGCGGTACGGGTGCGCCGAGAGGTTGGGCTTGCCGTCGCACAGCAGGAGCACGACGGCCGTGGGGTTCGGCCGCTCGGCGTACTCCTTGAACGCGCGGTTCTCGGCCAGCCGCTCGAACGAGCGGACGACGACCACGCGGCGCTCGGCCATCACGGGGTAGCCCATGCACGCGGCGAGCACCTGCCGCGCGTCGGCGTCGGGGCCGTGGAAGAGGTCGAAGTTGAAGTCGCGCTCGCCGGGGCCGAGGGCGTGGTCGAGGAGGAGCGCCTGCAGCTCGTCCATCAGGAACCCCTCGTCGCCGTAGAAGAAGTACAGCGGCTTCACGTTGCCATGCCGGAAGGCGACGGCGAGATCGTCGGAAGAGGGGGCCTTAGCAGCCATAGAGGCGTCGGTGGTGGGCGCGGATGGGTCGGCTGGGGGGCACGGCTGGCGCGTGGTCGGGGTGCCTCAGCCTCTCTCGATCCCGGTGGACGGGTTCCGCAGCGAGAGGGTTGCGACGACCGGCGGGCGTACCGGCTAGCATTCCGCCCTCCCGGCACTCCGCCCGGCCAGCATTCCGCGGGAAAGAAAGTACCCGTGCGCCTCGATATCTACCTAGCGGGCTTCTACGCATTTCGCTATGGTGCCATCCCCGAGGCGTGCCGCGACGCGCGTTACTTCGGGAGGTCGACCGCGCGCTCGGTCAGCTTGCTCTCGTGCATTCGGTAGGCGACCCGCCGCAGCTCAGCGGCGTCGTGGTGCGCGATGGCGAAGGCGAAGCCGACCACGTCGCGGCGCTCGCCGTCGGGGAAGACGGCCGCGCGGGCCCACGCGTCGTCGGGCAGACGCTCGAACGCGCCGATGAGCTCGGTCCGGGCCGCGCGCACGTCGGCGAGGGCTTCGTCGAGCGCGTCGCGCTCCGTCCCTGCCGGGTCCTGCGGCTCGGGGAACGCGGGCTCGTCCTCGGCGACGATGGCCTGCAGTCGCGGGAGGTAGACGTCGCGGTCGAGCGCGGCGAGGTGGGCGAGCGTCGCCAGCACGGAGCGCTCGCCGGGAAGGCTCGCCGTCAGTATGCCTTCGGGCAAGCGCGCCAGCAGGGGCGCGAGCGCGTCGGCCTCGGTCACGAGGTAGCGGAGCTGATCGAGCAGGGCGTCGCGGCGGTCCGCGTCCGAGGAGACCGCGCTCACGCCTGCGTCGCCTCCGTGGCGACGGGGGGCTCAGCCGGGTCCATCTCCTTCGCTTCGGCATCGGCCTCGGCCACGGCGTAGTCGAGCCGGTTGCGGAGGGTGTGGATGTTGTTCTCGCGCTTGAAGTCCCAGTGCTGCCCGAACTGCTGGTTCTTCTGCCGTTCGAGGTAGGCGAGGCGGTCGGCGAGGAACTCCTTCGGGACGAGCAGGCGGTCAAGGCCGAAGACGGCCTCGTCGCGGTGCTGGAAGGTGAGGTCGTATTCCTTCGACATCACGATCGCCTCCTCGGGGCAGACCTCCTCGCAGTAGCCGCAGTAGATGCAGCGGAGCATGTTGATCTCGAACCACTCGGGCTCGCGCTCCTTCACGTCGTCGAA
>CAYTJT010000420.1:0-2575 GCA_964438105.1 uncultured Rhodothermales bacterium
CCGAGCGTGATCGTGACGTCGTGCGCGAGCGCGGCCACGGCCCCGGCCGAGAACCGCCACTCGAAGCGGAGCATGATGTAGAGGAAGATCACGAGGAGGGAGGCGAGCACGGCGTAGAACGCGCCGCGCTTGAGGTCGTCGGCGAAGCGCGGCCCGACGGAGTCGATCTTGACGACGTTCGTCGTGGCCTGCGGGAACGACGACTGGAGCGCGCCGACGACGTTCGCCTGCAGCGCGTCGATGTCGTCGCCGCCGACGGTCGTGCGGATGAGGAGCGTCTCGGCGTTGTCGTAGGTCTTGACCTCGGGCTGGACGCCGCCGAGCGCGCCCGCGAGCGCGTCGCGGACGCCGGGGATCGGGAGGGCCTCGCCGGTCTCGACGACGAACTCCGTGCCGCCCTGGAAGTCGATCCCCGTCTCGAGCCCGCGCGTGACGAGCGAGAAGAGGCTGAGGAGGAGGAGCGTGCCGGAGACGACGTACGCCGTCTTCCGCTTGCTGATGAACTCGAAGTTCGTGTTTTCGAAAATGCGCATGGCAATAGGGGTCCAATGTGGAGGCGTAGAGGCGCGATGCATCGCGCCCTTACAGAGGAGGGGGGGGGCTCAGCCGAAAGCGACGGTGCTGCGGCGCTCGGCGACGAAGTAGTCGAACACGACGCGCGTGACGACGATCGCCGTGAAGAGCGACGAGAGGATACCCGCCATCAGCGTGACGGCGAAGCCCTGGATCGGGCCGACGCCGAAGCTGTAGAGGATCACGCCGACGAAGAACGTGGTGATGTTGGCGTCGGCGATCGCGGAGAGCGCCTTCGCGTAGCCCCCGTCGATCGCGGCCTTGAGCGTCTTCCCGCTCGCCATCTCCTCGCGGATGCGCTCGAAGATGAGCACGTTCGCGTCGACGGCCATACCGATCGTGAGCACGATGCCGGCGATGCCCGGCAGCGTGAGCGTCGCGCCGAAGGCGGCGAGGATGCCGAAGATGAACAGGATGTTCAGGAAGAGGGCGAGGTTCGCTACGAGCCCGGCCGTGCGGTAGTAGAACACCATGAAGAACGCCACGAAGAGGAGCCCGACGACGATCGAGATCGTCCCGGCGCGGATCGAGGCGGCGCCGAGGCTGGGCCCGACCGTCCGCTCTTCGACGATGTCGACCGGCGCGGGGAGGGCGCCGGACTTCAGCACGACGACGACGTCCTCGGCCTCGGTCCGGGTCACGCCGGTGATGGACGTCCGCCCGCCCGCGATTTTGTCGATGATCGTCGGGTACGAGTAGACGAGGTTGTCGAGCACGATCGAGACGGGCTTGCCGACGTTCGCGCCGGTGAGGCGGCTCCACGTCTGCGCGCCCTCGGTGTTCATCGTGATCGAGATCTCGGGCTCGTTCGTGTAGGGGTCGAAGTCGGGGCGGGCCTCGGTGATGACCTCGCCGGTCAGCTCGGGATCACCGCCGCGCACGCCGAGGAGGTAGTAGATCTCCTCGCCGGTCTCGGTCGTGGCCTCAGCCTTCGCCGTGTAGAGGAGGTTCACGCCGGGCGGCAGCATCTGCCGGACGTCGGGGCGGCGGAGGAGCGCGGCGGCCGCGGCCGTGTCGCGCTCGGCGACGGCGCCGAACCGGACGGACTCGCCGGGCACGGGCGAGAGCACGCGGAGGAGGGCGTTGTCGAGCCCCTGGGCGTCTTCGTCGAGGCCGAGGAGGTCGTCGAGCGCCTCCGTCGTGTCGACTTCGACACCCGTGTCTTCGGCGAGGTCGTCGGCCTCCAGCGTCGCAGTCGTATCGGCAGCCGTCGTGTCGGCCGCCGTCGTGTCGGCCGCGTCGTCGGCCGCGTCGTCGGTCGTCACTCCGCCTTCGGCGCCGAGGTTGTCGTAGTACGCGATGATGCGGTTGCGGGCGGCGGCGAGCTCGGCGGGGTCGGCCATGAGGCGGAACTCGAGCCGGGCCGTGCCGCGGAGCAGGTCGCGCACGCGCTGCGGGTCGTCCACGCCGGGGAGCTCGACGACGACGCGGCTGGAGCCCTGCCGCTGGATCGACGGCTCGCTCACGCCGAAGCGGTCGACGCGCTCGCGGACGATGGAGACGGCGCGGAGCACGGCCTCGTCGGCCTCGGTGCGGAGGTACTGCGCGACCTCGGCGTTGTCGGAGCGCCGCGTGATCTCGGCGCCGGTGTTGCGGAAGTAGCGCGAGAGCCGGACGTCGGGGTCCTGCTCCTCGAACGTCTCGAGGAAGACGTCGACGAAGTCGTCGCCCGTGGCGTCGGCCGTCTCACGCGCCGCGGCGAGCGCCTGGTCGAAGGCGGCGTCGGTGTCGGCGGCGAGGGCGCGGACGAGGGCGTCCATCCGGACCTGGAGGGTGACGTGCATCCCCCCCTGGAGGTCGAGGCCGAGCTTGAGCGCGCGTTCGCTGACGTCGCGGATCTCGGTGTAGTTGTCGTTGACGTAGTCCACCCGCTCTTCGGGCGGGAGCTCCTCCATCCGCTCCTCCATGAGGTAATTCTGGAGGGTCGGGAAGAGGTACCACAGCGAGAGCGCCAGGAAGGCGAGCGTGGCGAAGACTTTAAATCCGTTCTCTTGCATGGGAT
>CAYTJT010000421.1:0-2549 GCA_964438105.1 uncultured Rhodothermales bacterium
CGCGGCGCGCACATCGGCTTGCTCGCCCGCGGCGAAGCCGGGCTCGAAGCGGCCGCCTCGGACGTCAACCGCCTCGGCGGCCGCGCCCTCGCGATCCCCGCCGACGTCGCCGATGCGGCGGCCGTCGAAGCCGCCGCCGACGCCGTCGAGGAGCGCTTCGGCCCCATCGACGTGTGGGTCAACAACGCGATGGCGTCGGTCTTCTCCCCCTTCAAGGAGATGGCGCCCGACGAGTTCGCGCGCGTGACCGACGTGACGTACCACGGCTACGTCTACGGCACGATGGCGGCGCTCAAGCGGATGCTGCCGCGCGACCGCGGCACGATCGTGCAGGTCGGCAGCGCGCTCGCCTACCGCAGCATCCCGCTCCAGAGCGCCTACTGCGGCGCGAAGCACGCGATCGTCGGCTTCACCGACTCGATCCGCTGCGAGCTCGTCCACGACGAGAGCGACGTCCACATCACCTCCGTCCACCTCCCGGCCGTCAACACGCCGCAGTTCGGGTGGGTCAAGAGCCGGCTCTCGAAGCGCCCGCAGCCCGTCCCGCCGATCTACCAGCCCGAGATCGCCGCCGACGCGATCTACTTCGCCGCGCACGCACGCCGCCGCGAGGTCTGGGTCGGCGCGCCGACGTGGAAGGCGATCGTCGGGCAGAAGGTGATCCCCGGCCTGCTCGACGTCTACCTCGGCAGAACCGCCTACGACGGGCAGCAGTCCGACGAGCCCCGCGACCCCGACCGCGAGCACAACATCTGGGACCCCGCCGACGACGAGCGCGACCACGGCGCCCACGGCGAGTTCGACGGGACGTCCCGCTCGGCCAGCCCGGCGCTCTGGGTCAGCAAGAACCGGAACTGGCTCGCCGCCGGGGCCGGGCTCGTCGCGGCCGTCGCGCTCGGGCTCATCGGGAACTCGTCGTGAGCGGCGGCCTCAGTTCAGCCACCAGATCGAGAGGTTGAGCGCGGTCGCGTAGCTCACCCACAGGACGTAGGGCACGAGCAGCCAGCCTGCCGTGCGCGAGACGCGGAAGAACGCGCGCACCGTGAGCGCGAGCACGATGAGCAGCGTTACGATCACCACCGCCCCGCCGACGATCGACTCGGCGCCGAAGAAGATGGGCGTCCAGATGCCGTTTAGCGCGAGCTGCGCCACGAACAGCCCGAGCGCCGTCCGCACGTCGCCCCGCTCCGTCCGCACGTCGCCCCGCTCCGTGCCCGCGCGCCACACGAGGAACGCCGCGATCCCCATGAGGGCGTAGAGCAGCGTCCACACCGGCCCGAACAGCCAGCCCGGCGGGGTGAACCACGGCTTCGCGAGCGCCTGGTACCACGAGCCCTCGCCCGTCGTCGTGGTGAGAGCGCCGAGGACGCCGACGAGCTCGCACCCGACAACGAAGAGCGCGGCGAGGCCGATCGTTTTCCACCGAGGCGTGGAGTCGGAGACCGGGGTCGAGGGGGCCATGCGTAGACGCGCGGGTGCGAGAGGGGAGACGGATCGTTCTACGTCTTCGCTGCGGCTGCGATCCGTGCGCGGCGCTGCCGCCCGGTGCGCGCAGGCCGTAGATTGGGCCGCCTTTTGTCCGAGTGTCATCCCCCGCCATGCCCCGTTCCGACTCCCCCGAAACGCCTTCCGTCAGCACCCGCCGCCGGCTGCTGTTCACCGCGGCGATGCTGCTCATCCCGGTGCTGTTCTTCGTCCTGCTCGAAGGTGGCCTCCGGCTGGTCGGCTACGGCGACGACTACCCGCTCTTCGAGCCCATCGAGGGCTACCCGCAGTACCTCGTCCAGAACCGCGACGTCGCCCGGCGCTACTTCGCGCAGCAGGCGAACGTCCCTACCGCGCTCCACGACGTGTTCGACGCCGAGAAAGGCGCGGACGAGTTCCGCATCTTCGTCCAGGGCGGCTCGACGGCGGCGGGCTTCCCGTTCTACCACGGCGGCGCGTTCTCGCGGATGCTGGAGCACCGCCTGCAGCGGACGTTTCCCGACCGCAAGATCGAGGTCGTCAACACGGCGATGGCGGCGGTCAACACGTACACCCTGCTCGACCTCGCCGACGAGATCATCGAGCAGCAGCCCGACGCCGTCCTCGTCTACGCCGGGCACAACGAGTACTACGGCGCGCTCGGCGTCGGCTCGACGGAGTCGCTCGGGTCATTTCGGGGGCTCGTCAACACGTACCTCGGGCTGCGCGACCTCCGCACCGTGCAGCTCCTCCGCAGCGCGCTCGCGGGCGCGGGCGGGCTGTTCGCGGGCGACGCCGAGGGCGGCGACGGCGGGACGCTGATGGCGCGGATGGTCGGCGAGCAGGTGATCCCGTACGGCTCGACGGCCTTCGGCCTCGGCGCGCGGCAGTTCCGCGATAACCTCTCCGACCTGCTGGCGAAATACGAGCGCGCGGGGATTCCCGTGTTCGTCGCCACGCTCGCCTCGAACGAGCGCGACCAACGGCCCTTCGAGACCGTCTTAGCCCCGGACACCGACCGCGACGCGTGGCAGCGGGCCGTCGCGCGCGGCGTCGAAGCGCTCGGGCGGGGCGACGCCGACGCG
>CAYTJT010000422.1:0-2546 GCA_964438105.1 uncultured Rhodothermales bacterium
CGCGCTCGACACCATTCGGATTCGCTGTCCCGACGGCGAGCGCCACCGGGGGAGCGCGTACCTCGGCGCGTTCGCCGCTACGGTGCGGGAGGTGACGGCTTGGGTGCCCGAACACCTGTAGATCCTCCTTCGCAGGCAGGAGCAAAACGCGTAAGGCACGCCGTCTGCGCGGCTATCAAAGACGCGAGGCCCGGCCACGTCGGGTGTGATTGGGGCCTCTGGGGTGTCACCGCTCGTCGTACCTCAAGTACGGCGGCATCTCAAGTACGGCGGCATCTCGCCGCAGACGTCGCGGTAGGCCAGCACCATAGGGTCTCTGGCTGAGTCGTGGGTTCGTCGTCACGGGATCGTCGTCACGAGACCGTGGGGTCGTCGAAGGGCGGACACGCAGCCTCGGCGCGGAAGCGAACGCCGAGCACGTCGAGGATCTGCTGCGCCCGCTCCACCGTGGTCCCGCGGTAGTCGTTCCGCTCGTCCCGTTCGACCTCCTGCTCAGACGAGCCGAGTTCGCTTCGTTGCAACCGCTCGAACGCCTCCGCGTCCTCTCTCAATCCTGCTGCGAAGGAGCGAGTTGGCTGGAGGATCCGTTCCACTTGGTCGAGGGGGAGCCCCTCCCGCTCGAAGAGTTGGCGCTGCCGTTCGACGTGCTCGGCGTGCTCATTGAGCGCTTCGAGGGTGCGTTGGTACTCGTCGCTCGTGCAGATCATCATGGGAGAGGTGGGTTTTCACGCGGACACACACGTTCACCGCTCGGTGAAAGGCCGACTTCGGGTGAAAGAGGACTGCGAGGGGGATGGCGGGCCGAGTTTGGACGAAGGGTTTCTACGTCGTCCTCGCCGAGGGGTTGGCAAGACCGGTCGATGGGCATCGCGCTGGAGATGTTATCAATGGATTTGTAGCCGGCATATTCTGCTTCTTCGTCCTCTCGTGCGGAACAGAGATCCCGGAAACAGGGCGGCCTCCCAACCGTATGATCGGCACATGGCCTCGTGCACCACGCCACTTGCCGAGTCTCTCCTGTGCCTACCTCCGATCTCCCACGCGCTTCTCGCCCCGGCTCTGCCGGTAGAGCCGGCAGTTCCACCAGCGGCTTCGCCGACTGGGACCTTCCCACGGCCGCCCACCGCGTCGAGGAGGGGCTCGCCCCCGCCGCCCTCGACGAGCTCCAGGAGGCCCTCGACCTCTCCAGCCGCGAGCTCGCCGACCTCCTCCTCCTCTCGCCCCGCACCCTCACCCGCAGGCGGAAAGCGGGGGAGCGGCTCCCCCCCGACGAGTCGGAGCGGACCTACCGCCTCGCTCGCCTGGCCGAGCTCGCCGCGCGCACGCTCGGCGGCCCGGAGCCCGCGCGCGCCTGGATGCGCGAGCCGAACTTCGCCCTCGGCGACGCCCGCCCCCTCGACCTCGCCCGCACGGAGCCGGGTGCCCGCCTCGTCGAGCGCCTCCTCGCCCACATCCAGCACGGCATCCCGGTATGATGCGGCTCGCCCGTACGAACGATCGGAAGCGTGAACGAGTGCTGAGGACGGCCCGTGCTTGAGGTCTGGCGCATCACGGCCCCGGAGTACGCTGACACCGCCTACTCCGGTGAGGGCGCGCGGGAGTGGGGCGGGCGGTGGGGCAGCCCCGGCCGCCGCGTCGTCTACGCCTCCGGCTCCCTCGCCCTCGCCACGCTCGAGGTCCTCGCCGGGGCGAACGACCGTCGCCGTCTCCGCGGCTACCTCGCCATCGGAGCGACCTTCGACGAGCGGCACCTCGAAGTCGTCGAGGCATCCGCGCTCCCGGCGGGGTGGGACGCCCGCCCCTATACCGCCGTCTCGCAGGCCGTCGGCGACGCGTGGCTGGACGAGGAGCGGTCGCTCGCGCTCCGCGTGCCGAGCGTGGTCGTCCCGCGCGAGTGGAACGTGCTGATAAACCCTGTGCACCCGGCGTTCAACGACGTCACCGTCGGCCCCCCGGCGGTCGCGCCGTTCGACCCCCGACTCCTGGAATGACGTCCACGGTGCTTCCCAGCAGGCTATGTGATCGGCCCCCGCACGCGGCTCAGGTGCGGCTCGGGTGATCCCTATCGCCGCGGTAGCGGGCTCCTTGTTCGGCAGAGAGGATCGCGGCGCCTGCCCCGGCGGGTGAGGATGAGGAGGCAGAACACCCGGCTGACGGCGCAGCGCTATGCGACGCGAGCCCGGCTGCGCCCCCGAAGAACCCCTTCGAGCTCGGGCGCGAACGGCACACCACGGGCGGCAACGGATCGAGCAACGGACCCGCGTCATCCCGCTCTTGCTGATCGGGGTTGCACGTGCGAGGCCGGGGTTGTCTATTCCCTCACCGGACGGTTTTGTCCGCTCCGCCGCTGCCCCCGCCGTACCCTGCCCACATGCCCGACACCCGCCGCGCCCTCCTCGACCTCCTCGCCGTCCGCTCCGGCCTCTCCCAGGGCGAGCTCGCCGACCGCACCGGCGTCTCGACGCGCACGGCCCGGCGCCACCTCACCGCCCTAGGGCGTGTGGACATTTGAGATTTCGCTCCGACTAGGCGATACCCCAGCGGCA
>CAYTJT010000423.1:0-2539 GCA_964438105.1 uncultured Rhodothermales bacterium
CTCCGCCACATGCGCCAGTTCATGGCCGAACTGGACCTCGCCGAAGAGGAGTTCGAGTTCTACGGCAAGTACACCGGCAAAATCCGCCTCAGCGTGCTCGACCGGCTACGGGACCGGCCCGACGGCAAGCTCATCCTCGTCACCGCGATGTCGCCGACGCCCGCCGGTGAAGGCAAGACGCTCACGAGCATCGGCATCGGGCAGGCGCTCGGGCGGCTCGGGAAGAAGGGGATGATCACGCTCCGGGAGCCCTCGCTCGGCCCGGTCTTCGGGATCAAGGGCGGCGCGGCAGGCGGCGGCTACGCCCAGGTCCTTCCGATGGAGCGGATCAACCTCCACTTCAACGGCGACATCCACGCGCTCACGACGGCGCACAACCTCCTCGCCGCGCTCCTCGACAACCACCTCTTCCGCGGCAACGAGCTCGGCTTCGACGTCGGCGCGCCGCTGTGGGGCCGCGCGCTCGACATGAACGACCGCGCGCTCCGCAACGTCGTCGTCGGGCTCGGCGGCAAGCTCGGGGGGATCCCGCGCGAGGACGGCTTCGTGATTACGGCCGCCTCGGAGATGATGGCGATCCTCGCGCTCGCACGCGACCGCACCGACCTCAAAGAGCGGCTCGGCCGCGTCGTCGTCGGCTACACGCGCGACGGGCAGCCGCTCCGCGCCCGCGATCTGGGAGCCGAGGGCTCGCTCGCCGTCGTGCTCAACGAGGCCATCATGCCGAACCTCGTGCAGACGATGGAGGGCACGCCCGCGCTCGTCCACGCCGGGCCGTTCGCCAACATCGCCCACGGCACGGCGTCGGTCCTCTCCGACCGCATCGCCCGCAAGCTCGCCGGCTACGTCGTGACCGAGGCCGGCTTCGGCGCCGACCTCGGCGCGGAGAAGTTCTTTCACATCGTCAACCGCCAGGCCGACCTCTGGCCCTCGACCGTCGTCGTCGTGGCGACGTGCCGGGCCGTCCGCTACCACGGCGAGGCCGATCTGACCGAGCCCGCCGACGCCGAGACGTTCCGGCGCGGGCTCAAAAACCTGGAGCGGCACGTGGGCAACATGCAGCAGTTCGGCGTCCCCGTCGTCGTCGCCGTCAACCGCTTCCCCGACGACTCCGATGACGAACGCCGGTGGATGGCCGAGGCATGCAAAGACTGGGGCGTGCCGTGCATCGAGCACGAGGCGTTCGCGCGCGGCGGCGAAGGCGCCGAAGCCTTGGCAGAAACCGTCGTCTCCCTCGCCGACGGCCACGAGTCCGAACCGCGCTTCCTCTACGACCTCGACGACTCGGTCGAAGAAAAGATCGGCGCCGTCGCGACGCAGATCTACGGCGCGAGCGATATCTACTTCGAGAGTGGCGGGCGGAAAGCGCTCGACCGCCTCGTCGCCCTCGGCTACGGCGACCTCCCCGTGTGCATCGCCAAGACGCAGTCGTCGTTCTCCGACGACAGGGCGTTGCGCGGCGCTCCGAGCGATTGGACGCTCACCGTCACCGACGTGCAGCTCTCGGCGGGCGCGGGCTTCCTCGTCGTCGTCTGCGGCAACATGATGCTGATGCCTGGGCTGGGCGCGCGCCCGGCCGCGCTCGGCATGGATGTCAACGACGACGGCGCGATCACCGGGCTGTTTTAACCACTGTCATTGCGAGGAGCCGAAGGCGACGCGGCAATCTCCCGCGGTCTGTCAACTCCGCGGAGATTGCCGCGTCGCTTACTCCGTTCGCTCCTCGCAATGACAACAAAGGAGGGCCCGGCTCAGCTTTCTCCGCGCTTGCCGGCGGAGATCAGCTCGCGGGCGCTCGCGAGCGCGGCGTCGCTCACCGCCTCGCCACTGCCGAGCGTGGCAACTTCCTGCGCCCGCTCGTCCTCTTCGAGCCGCGCGATCCGCGTCTTCGTCCGCCCCTTCTCGACGACCTTCTCGACGCGGAAGTGGTGGTCGCCGAGGGCGGCGATCTGCGGCAAGTGCGTGATCGCGATGATCTGGTGATACGCCCCGAGCCGCTGCATGCTCTCGCCGACGCGCCGCGCGATCTCGCCCGAGATCCCGACGTCGATCTCGTCGAAGACGAGGATCGGGAGGCGCTCGCTCTTGGCGAGGATGGTTTTGAGCGCCAGCATGATGCGGCTGATCTCGCCGCCGGAGGCCACTTTCGCGAGCGGGCGCGGCGCCTCGCCGACGTTCGTCGTGATGTAGAACTCGACCACGTCGGCGCCGGTGGGGAACGCGCGGACGCGCTCGGTGCGCGGGCCGTTCGGGAACGCGATCCACCCGGCGTCGTCGGGCTCGTGCGCGAACTCGACGACGAACTGGCTGTGCGGCATGCCGAGGTCGGCGAGCTCCCGCTTGATCATCCGCTCGATCCGCTCGGCGACCTCGTGGCGCTTCTGGCTGAGGCGGTACGCCGCATCGGAGAGCTGCGCCTGCGCATCCGCGATCTGCCCGTCGAGCCGCGCGATCGCGCCTTCGAAATCGGCGGCGAGGTCGTAGGTCTCGCCGATCTCGCGGCGGTGGTCGAGCACGGCGTCGAGCGAGCCGCCGTACT
>CAYTJT010000424.1:0-2538 GCA_964438105.1 uncultured Rhodothermales bacterium
GCTGGGTCGCAGGGGGCGTAATGCAGCAGCCGACAGCACCCTCCGAGTCGCACAATAGTCCGGGAGTCTTGTGCGGCATCCTCGCGCCCAACCTCACGCCGTTCGACGGCGACGGGCGCATCGCGGAGGATCTCTACGTCGCGCACGCCCGGCACCTGCTCGACGCGGGCTGTGCCGGACTCGTTCCGTTCGGGACGACGGGGGAAGCGGCATCGGTGGGGATGGAGGAGCGGATGCAGATGCTCGACCGGCTCGTGGCCTCGGGGGTTCCGGCGAGTCGGCTGATGCCGGGCACGGGGCTGACGAGTCTGCCCGATACCGTTCGTCTCACGCGCCACGCGGTCGAGGTGGGCTGCGCGGGCGTGCTCGTGCTGCCGCCGTTCTACTACAAAGCGGTCACGGACGACGGGCTCTTCGCGTACTTCGCCCGGCTCATCGACGGCGTGGGCGACGAAGGGCTGCGCGTCGTGCTCTACCATATTCCCCACGTCGCGGGCGTCGGGCTCTCCGTACCGCTCGTCCGCCGGCTGCGCGAGGCGTTCCCCGACACCGTCGTCGGGATTAAAGACTCGTCGGGCGACTGGTCGAACACGTCGGCGCTGCTGGGGATCGAGGGGTTGGCGGTCTACCCCGGCACCGAACTGCTGCTGCCGCGGGCCTTCGCGGCGGGCAGCCCCGGCTGCATTACGGCCACGGCCAACGTCAACGCGCCCGCCCTCGCCCGGTCGTCCCGGCTCGTCCGCGACGGCTCCGACAACGCGCCCGGCGCCTTCGAGGAGGCGCGCCGCGTCCGGCTCGCCGTCGAGGCGCACCCGAAGATCCCCGCGCTGAAGGCGATCCTCGCCGAGCGCACCGGCGACGCCCGCTGGCGCAACGTGCGCCTGCCGCTGGAGCCGCTATCACCCGCGCGAGCGGAGGCGTTGGCACGTCTCGTGTCCGCTCGCGCTTTGTAAGGCCGGCGGGGCGCACAGGCTGTGGGTGCACGTAGGTGTCTGCTCGGTCTTCTAACGGTGAGGTAATGGGCATCCGGCGCCTCTGGAGGGTAAGCTCAGTCCCGTCCACCTCACCCCTCCGACTATGCACCCGACGACCTCCGCCCGCCTCCCGCTGGCTCTGACCCTGGCACTCGCGTCCGTGGTAGCGCCCGTCGCGCTCGCCCAGCCCGCTCCTTTGTTCACGCTCGCCTCGCCGGACGAAGGGGAAGAGAGCCTCTTCGGCAGCTCGATCGCTCCCGTCGGCGACCTCGACGGCGACGGCGTGCCCGACTTCGCGGTGTCCGCCACCGATGAGGTGGCCGGGCCGAGCGCCGACCCCGTCGACGACGGCGGCCAACTCCACTTCTTCAGCGGCGCGACGGGCGCCCTCCTCCAGACGTGGCGCTCGCCGAACCGCCAGACCGGAGCGTTCTTCGGCGACGGCATCCTCGCTGCGGGAGACCGCGACGGTGACGGCGTGCCGGACGTCTACGTCAGCGCCTCCCGCGAGGTCATAAATGGGGTTGACAACGCCGGCCGGGTCTACCTCCTCAGCGGCGCGGACGGCTCCGAGATCACGTCGTTCGCATCCCCCGACCCGCAGGCCGAGGGCAACTTCGGGTTCGACCTCGCCCGCCTCGGCGACCTCACCGACGACGGCGTCGGCGAGGTCGGGGTGAGCGCGAACGGGGAGCGCGTGAGCGGTCTCGCGCGCGCCGGCCGGCTCCACGTCTTCGACGGCGCGACGGACGCGCTCGTCCGCACGCTCACGGCCCCGGACCCCGAGGTCGAAGCGGGCTTCGGCTACACCTCGGCCGATGCCGGGGACCTCGACGGCGACGGGACGCCGGACGTCGTCTCGGGCGCTCCCTTTCGCACGGGCACCGACGGCGTCTCCCAACTCGTCGGCCGGCTCTACTTCCTGAGCGGAGCCGACGGCTCGGCGATCCGCACGGTCCCCTCGCCCAACGAGACCCAGCTCGGCTTCTTCGGCCGCTGGGTCGCCGGGCTCGGCGACGTCACCGGCGACGGCGTGCCCGACGTGGCAACGGGCGCGAACGGCGAACCCGTGCAGGGGAGCTACTTCGGCCGGGCATACGTGATCTCGGGCGCGACCGGCGAGGCTGCCCGGACGTTCGCCTCGCCGGACGAGCAGCCCGTTGGGTTCTTCGGCGAGCTCGTCGAGAACGCCGGCGACCTCGACGGCGACGGCCTCGACGACATCATGGTGAGCGCCCGCTCCGAGGACGACGAGCGCATCCCCGAGCAGCTCATCGGTCGGGCGTACGTCTTTTCCAGCGCCACGGGCGGGCTCCTACGCACGCTCGCGCCGCCCGCGCCCGACCCCGACGGCGTCCAGTACTTCGGGTACGGGACGGCCTCGCTCGGCGACCTCGACGGCGACGGCGTGCCCGAGCTCGGCATCGGGGCGTGGGGGGACAACCCGGACGGGAGCCCGCCCTTCGCCGGCCGCGCCTACGTCTTCTCCGGCGCCGCTACGCCCGTCGCCGCCGAGGAGACGGCCGCACCCGCGGCGCCCGCGCTCGCCGTCGGGCCGAACCCG
>CAYTJT010000425.1:0-2529 GCA_964438105.1 uncultured Rhodothermales bacterium
CGTCGTAGTCGCCGGGCGGGACGTTGACGTTGAGGAGCGTGCCCGGCGCGAGGCCGTCGCGCAGCACGCGTTCGGCGATCTCGCGTGCGTAGCGGCCCGCGCCCTCGAAGTCGGCCTCGGGGTCCCACGAGCAGAGCGAGACCGCTACGGCGGGGATGCCGAAAATCGACGCCTCGGTGGCGGCGCTGACGGTGCCGGAGTAGATCACGTTTACCGCCGTGTTCGGGCCGTGGTTGATCCCGCTCACGATGAGGTCGGGGCGGCGCGGGAGTAGCTTCTGGCAGGCGAGCTTGACGCAGTCGGCCGGCGTGCCCGTCACGGCGCGCGCCCACACGTCGCGGTGCCCGAGCTCGAACGGCCACGAATGCGCACGGACCGGGTCGCGGACGGTGATGGCATGGCCGACGGCGCTCTGCTCGCGCTCCGGCGCGACGACGGCGAGGTCGCCGAGCCCGTCGAGCGCCGAGGTGAGCGCGGCGATCCCGTTCGCGTCGATCCCGTCGTCGTTCGTGATGAGGATGAGCGGGCGGTCGGGCGAGACCGTGAGCGGGGTGTGCGTGCGGGGCATAAATAGGAGCGGCTCGTGGGATGTGGGCGCGCAAGCATACCTCAGGGGCCTCGCGGAGTTCACGCCTCACCGAATTCGCATCCCCTCAGTAGCTCTCGTCCTCCGTCGGGAACTCACCGGACCGGACGTCCTCGATGTATGCGCCCACCGCATCGCCGATCGTGTCGGCAAGGTCGAGGTACCGCCGGACGAAGCGGGGGTTGAAGTCCTTCGTCAGCCCCAACATGTCGTGCGTGACGAGGACCTGTCCGCTGCACGCCCCGCCCGCGCCGATGCCGATCGTGGGGATCGAGATCGACGCCGTGACGTCGGCGGCGAGCGAGGCGGGGATCTTCTCGAGCACGATCGCGAAGCAGCCGGCTTCTTCCAACAGTTTGGCATCGTGCCGGACTTGGTCGGCTTCCTCCTCTTCCCTAGCGCGGACGCGGTACGTCCCGAACTTGTAGATGCTCTGCGGCGTCAGCCCGAGGTGGCCCATCACGGGGATCCCGGCCGAGAGGATCCGCTCGATCGCTTCGAGCGCCACCTGCCCCCCTTCGAGCTTCACGGCGTGCGCGCCCGTCTCTTTCATCACGCGGACGGCCGAGTGGAGCGCCTCTTTCGAGTTGCCCTGGTAGGCCCCGAACGGGAGGTCCACGACGACGAGCGCCCGCTGCACCCCGCGCACGACGCACTGCGCGTGGTAGATCATGTGCTCCAGCGTGATCGGCAGCGTGGTCTCGTTCCCCGCCATCACGTTCGACGCGGAGTCGCCGACGAGGAGGACGTCGACGCCGGCGCCGTCGAGGATGCGGGCGCTCGTGAAGTCGTAGGCCGTGAGCATGGCGATGCGCGTGCCGGCGCGGCGCATCTCCTGCAGCGTCTGCGTCGTGACGCGTTTGGTGCGGTCTTCGAGCGTGGTGACGGAGGCGAGTTGGGTGCTCATCGGGGGGCGGAATACGGAACGGGAGGTGCCGCATGGTACGGACGCCGGGACTTTCGAGCGAACGAAGAGATGCAAAAAAGGCCCCCGCCGGATGCGACGGAGGCCTTCGATACGGTCGGGGGCTGGGGCTTAGTTGCCGCCCGCCTCGCCGCTCTGCGTCATGCTGATGCCGAGCTCGCTCATCACCTCGGCGGTGATGTCGGTGGTGAACTCCTCGCCCGCGTAGAGGATCACGGGCTCGGTGGAGACGCGGCTGGAAAGGACGAGCTCGAGCCCGCGCGCCGTCGCCACTTCGTTGATGGCGTTCTGGAGCTGTTCGAGGAGCGGCTGGAGCAGCTCGTTCTGCCGCCGGTCGAGGGCCTGGAGGCGGCGCTGCTGGTCCTGCTGGAGCTCGGTCTGGAGCTGCACGATCTCCTGCTCGCGCGTCTGCCGCGCCTCGGGCGAGAGCACGCCGCTCTGCTCCTGGTACTCGGCGAACTTCTGCTGGATGTTCTGCTCCATCGCGGCCAGCTCCTCCTGGTCCCCCTCGGCCTGCGTCTGGAGCGTCTGCTGGAGTTGGCGGTACTCCGGCATCTGGACGATGATGAGTTCGTAGTCGGTGTAGCCGATCCTCGGCCCGTCCTGGGCCTGGGCGGCTCCGCCGAAGGCGGCGACGAACAGCACGGCGAGCGCCGCGGAGAAAACGAGTCGGTTGATCACGGTCATGGGGTCGTGGTGATGGTGGTCAGAGAGGGAAGGAATTGGGGTCAGGGTAGAGACGCAGCATGCTGCGTCTGTACGGCGTGAGCGGTCGATCAGAAGCGGCACGCTGCGTCCCCCGGCGGCGTCAGCCCCCGGCGCGCTGCGCGTCGATCCCGAGCTCCTCGAGCACGAGGTCGGAAACGTCGAGTTGGGGGCGGGCGAAGAGGAAGAGGAAGTCGCCGCTCTTGTCGAAGATGTAGTCGTAGTCCTCGGCTTCGGCGACCTCCTCGATGGCTTCGAGGAGCCGCTCCTGCACGGGGCGCATCTGGCGCTGCTGCTCGCGGAAGAACTCGCC
>CAYTJT010000426.1:0-2528 GCA_964438105.1 uncultured Rhodothermales bacterium
ATGAGCGCGCCCGCGAGCGCCGGACCGAAGATGCCGGCGACGAAAAACGCCTCGCACAACGATCCGTCGTACCCCAGAACGATCGGGAGCCACAGCCCCCACGAGATCGCATACGCCAGCACGAAATACAGCGCGACCGGGTGGCGAGCGGCCAGCGACGAGCGTTCCATAGCTCTACCTCAAAATGACGGCAGAGGGGCCGCGCACCTCGGCGGACCCTCTGCATCGTCGTCGATAAAACGTGACCGTCGATGTTTCGGTGTGCGTCAGAACGTCCGGGCGAGCCCGACCCGCACCGTGAGGTACGTCAGGTCGAGGTCCGTCGAGACGTCGCCGATCTCGAGGTCGCGCGAGAGCGAGCGGTAGTGCACGCCCGGCATCAGCCGCCACTTCGAGCCGAGCGGCGCGACGAGCCCCGCGCCGAGCTGCCAGCCCAGCCCGTGGCCGGTGTCCATCACGTCGTCGCCGTTCTCGAGCTCGATGTGGTCGTAGAGGCCGCCGGCCTGCACGAAGTAGCCGAGGGGGGAGCGCCCGAGCGGGTGGGCGAACTCCAGCCCGAACGTGTAGCCCGTCTCCTCGGCGTCCACGTCGATGCCCGGGAGGAAGCCGTCGGCGGTGAAGTGGTGCCAGCCCCACCCGGCGTAGGCCGAGAGGTGCGGCAGGAAGCGGTACGCCACGGTCGCCTCGAAGCCGAAGCCCGCGCCGAGGTCAGCCGCGCCGAGGTCCTGGGTGGCGAAGGCGGCGTCGGCGTCGAGCTCGACGCTGAAGCGGTCGTGGGTGAGCACGCGGTCCTGCGCCCACGCCGTCGAAGCGGCGAAGAGGCCGAGGACGAGACCTAGGAATAGCGCGCGTCGCATGACGGGTATCCTCTTACGATTTGGTGAGTACGGTTGATACGAGCGGACGCGGACGCAGCACGGGGCTCCGGTCGGAGGTCGCCGCGCGTGAGCGACGCATCCTGCGAGAGCGTACGGCGTTTCGCAGCCGGCCGATGCAGGGGCTTCGGGGAGTCCTGGCTCAGCACGCGACGGAGGCGGGTGTAGGGGGAACGTGCAGGGTTTCCGGTGCGCTGAGAGTCGCCCCTACCCTCGCCTTCAGGGCGTCTCGAACCGCGCTTGCGTGACCGTGAACGACGCCGCGGCGGCCTCGTCGTAGCGCGCCGTCCCGTACCACCACCCGCCGCGGATGCGCGTCGGGATCGTGACGCCCCCGAACGTGCGCTCCTCCTCGACGGCGAAGCCGTACGGAATCGGCTGAAACTGATCGACGCCGACGTCGCCCCAGCGGTCGAGCGTCACCTCGCGCAGCGCCCCGCTCGCCGCGATGCGGAGCGTGACGGCCACGGCCTCGCCGTCGACGGTGAGCGTGAAGCGAGCGCGGTCGGCGTCAAGGGCTTCCCACGTCACACCCGCCCCGACGAGCGCCGCCGGGCACCACACCGCCTCGCCGATGAGCCGCCCCCGCGACGACCGCGCGATGTCCTCCGGTTCGCTGGGGAACGGAATGGGGACGAGGCCGAGGAGGTGCACGCGGACGCCGCCGCGCCCCTCGGCGTAGTGGTCGCGCACGCGGACGGGGAGCCCCGCCATGCGCGCCCGTGCCGTCCACACGAACCCGTGGCGCGGCGCGAGCACCTCGTCGGCGGTGAGGTCGAGCGGCGCCCCGTCCGGCGTGGGCCTCATCGTGCCGTCCATCCGCAGGCGAACGAACGGCGCGAGCGGCGTCCCCGGAGCGATCGCGTGGCGGAGGTAGCGCCGGGCCGGCTCGGGCAGATCCGCGACGTGGTCTTCGGCGAAGCGCGGCGCGAAGGACGGCGCGGCGGCGAGGGCGTACTCGACGCGTTCGATGGCGCGGTCTTCGGACGTGCGGCGGGCGTAGAGCGCGAGCCCGGAGGCGACGAGTCCGCCGAGCGTCCAGAGCGCGATGCGGGGGAGGGTGCGCATGGGAATCGGGGGTGAGAGAAGCGGTTTTCCCTACCTACGAAGCCACGCCTCCGCGCCGCGCGGGGCCTCTCCGCCACGCTCTATGGCCCCATTGCCGATACCACCGTCGGGCGGTCCCTCACAGACGGCGGCCGACGCGCGCATTACGCTTTCGGTATGACCATGCCCCTGTTTCGCATAGCCCACTTCCTCATCGTGACGACCGGGCTCGGCCTCGCCGTCGTCGGCATGCTGCGGCTCTCGCTGCCGCTGATCGTGGCCGGCGCGGCGTGCTGGCTGCTCGGCATCGCGGCGGCGGAACGCGCAGCCCGGAGGCACCCGTCACGCCGCGTCTTCGAGCGCCATGCGCTGAAGCTGGCCGCAGACGAGCAGGCACAGCCCCGATATGCTCGGGTCCGTGACGCGGTAGTACGCGAACGCGCCCTCGCGCCGTGACCCGACGATGCCGCCCTCGGCGAGCGCGCGGAGGTGCTTCGAGGTGTTCTGATGGCTCTGCCCCGTCGCTTCGGCTAGCTCTTGCACCGCCGCCTCGCTCCGTTCGAGGAGGGTGTTGAGGATCTGGAGACGGACGGGGTCCCCGAGGAG
>CAYTJT010000427.1:0-2521 GCA_964438105.1 uncultured Rhodothermales bacterium
CGCGGCCCGCATTCCTTCGCGGTTCAACATAGCATCGGTGGGATTGTGTGGACCGAGGCGCGCATCTCAAACCTCTCCCGCAAGACGCGCAGATATAACACGTACATCGCCCGAAAAACTATACGCCTTAAGCCATTATTGCCAGGGGTAGCGAGAATTACCCCGCCACGCTAAGCCACGAACAACCCTACGCCTCGGTGGCTTCGAGCTTCGCGGCGGCGTCTTCCCACCGCTTCATCAGGTCCTTCAACTCGGACTCCACCTTGCCGAACGCCTGCATCGTGTCCTGAAACGCCGCGCCCTGCTGGTAGAAGTCGGGGTCGGCCAGTTTGGCTTCGAGTTCGGCCTTTTCCTCTTCCTTCCGCGCGACCTCGTTTTCGAGCTTGTCGACGAGGCGGCCGAGCAGTTTGGGGTCCTCGATCTTCGCGGCGGGCTTGCCCTTTTTCAGCGCGTTGTAGAGCCGGTTGCGCTCCTCGGCCTCGCGCCGCTTCTGCTCTTTCGTCTTCTTCCCGCCGCCCGACTTTTTCGGCGTCGCTTTCGGCTTCGGCGCGGGCGCGGCTCCGTCGCCGCCGGATGCCCGCGGCGCCTCGCCCTGCTGCTCGCGCTGCCAGACGTAGTCGGAATACGAGCCCTGGAAGACCCGCACGTCGCCGTGCCCGACCCACCACACCGTCGTCGCGACCTGGTCGAGGAAGTGGCGGTCGTGCGAGACGACGACGAACGAGCCGGAGTACTGCTGGAGCGCCTCGACGAGCACGGCCTTCGAGGCCATGTCGAGGTGGTTCGTGGGCTCGTCGAGGATGAGGAAGTTGGCGGGGGAGAGGAGCGTCCGCGCGAGCGCGAGGCGGGAGCGCTCGCCGCCGGAGAGCACGCCGACGGTCTTGAACACGTCGTCGCCGCGGAAGAGGAACGCGCCCAAGAGCGAGCGCAGCGCCGTCTCGGACTGCCCGTGCGCGACTTCGCGAAGCGCGTCGAGCGCGGTCAGGTTGTGCGGGATCGTATCGGCCTGGTGCTGCGCGAAAAACGCCGGGCGGACCTCGTAGCCCAGTTCGCGTTCGCCGTCGAACTCTTCCTTTCCGTCGAGGATGCGGGCGAGCGTGGACTTGCCCGCGCCGTTCTTCCCGATGAGCGCGATCTTCGTCCCCCGCTCGATCGCGAGCGGCCCCGCGTCGTCGAAGACTTCGATCGTGCCGCCTTCCGGGTTTGGGTACGTCTTCGAGAACTGCGAGACCGAGAGGACCGTGCGGCCCGAGCGCGGCGGTTCGGGGAAGCGGAAGTGGATCGCGGCCTCCTCGCTCGGCGGCGGCGCGATGCGCTCCATCCGCTCCAGCCCTTTCACGCGGCTCTGCACCTGCGACGCCTTCGACGCCTTGTAGCGGAAGCGCTCGATAAAGCGCTCGGTCTGCGCGATCTCGCGCTGCTGGTTGTCGTAGGCCGCCTGCTGCAGCGCCCGCCGCTCTTTCCGCTCTTCGAGGTAGAACGTGTAGTTGCCCGCGTACTCGGTGATGCCGCCCGCGTACAGTTCCGCGATCGACGTCACCATCCGGTCGAGAAAGTAGCGGTCGTGCGAGACGAGGACGACGGAGCCGGGATAGCCCTTCAGATATCCTTCGAGCCAGTCGATCGACTCGATGTCGAGGTGGTTCGTGGGCTCGTCGAGGAGCAAGACCGAGGGGTTCTGGAGGAGGAGCCGTGCGAGCGCGACGCGCATCCGCCAGCCGCCGGAGAACGTCCGCAGCGGGCGGTCCATGTCGTCGGCCTCGAAGCCGAGCCCGCTCAGCACCGATTCGGTCTTCGGGCGGATGAGGTGGGCCTCCAGCCGGTCGAGTTCGGACTGCGCGCGCGTGAGTTGCTCGACGCGTTTCATGTAGGCGTCGCCGCCGTGGTCCACGCCCTCGGCGTTCATCCGCTCCAGCTCGGCCGTGAGATCTCGGACGGCCGCCTCGCGGTCGAGCACGTCGGCGAACGCGTCGAGCGCGGCCTCGACGACCGTCGTCTCGCCCGGCATCTCTTGCACGTCTTGCGTGAGGTAGCCCACCGTCGTCCCGCCCTCGAACGAGACCTCGCCGCCGTCGGTCGGCTGCGTCCCCGAGATCACGCGCAGCAGCGTCGACTTCCCCGCCCCGTTCGGCCCGACGAGGCCGGTGCGGACGCCGGGGCGGACGGCCCACGTCAGCCGGTCGAGCACGGTCTGCCCGCCGAAGGCGACGGAGATGTTCGTGAGGTAGATCATGCGGGGTCGGGCGTCGGAGCGGCGGGGGTGAGGGAGGATAACTCACGCTCCGGCTCGCGTGTTGCCTCGTCACGGCGTCTTCGTCCGGCGAGCGCGAACAGCAGAAAGGGCGTCGGCACGGCGAGATACGCCACGTCGAAGCCTACGAACGCGGCGAGCGGGAAGCTGCGGTCCACCGACGCGAACGCGGCGAAGGCGACGAGCCCGAGCAGCAGCCACCCGCTGCGGGCGGCGACGGCGCGGAGGTCGGGCGCGCGCCACCCCAGCCCGAGGGCGGCGAGGACGCCC
>CAYTJT010000428.1:0-2513 GCA_964438105.1 uncultured Rhodothermales bacterium
TCGGCCACCTCGACCACTCGATCGCCGGCTCCGTCGAGGTGCTCTACCTCGTGGCGAAGGGGGAGGTCGGCTTCCTCGCCTACCTCGGCCACTTCCTCGCGCCGGCCGTGCTCGGCAACGTCGTCGGAGGCGTCGTGTTCGTGGCGCTCCTGAACCACGCGCAGGTCGTCCACAACGAGAGCGAGGGGTAGCCTTAGGGGTAGTCGTTTCACACGTCGCTTCATGGCGTGACCTCCTCGACGGACGCCGTCTCCATCGCGCCGTCCCCCGCCTCGCGCCGGACGCGGAGCCGGATGCCGGCCTCGCGCTCGCTCGCGCGGACGGCCTCCACGACCTGCGGCGTGGCCGACGGGTCGAGGAGGGCCACGCGGCCGTCGTCGGCGACGAGGCCGAACCCGCTCTCGATGCAGTGGCCGTCGAGGGCGCAGGCGCGGGTGTGCTCGCGGGCCCGCTCGGCGTACTCCGCGGCCGGGTACTTCCGGAGGCAGATGAGGTCGACGACGTAGCCGTCGAGGGTTTCGGTGTCAGGCATCGTCGGCGTCGAGAGGGGTGGTACGGGAGCGGGTGATGGCGGGGACGACGTCGCCCTCGCGGAGGTGCTCGAACGTGTGCTGGAGGCCGTGGCGGAGGTCGTGCCCGATCCGGCGGAGGAGGGCGCCGGCGCTCGCGTCCTCGACCGGCGGGGCGTGGTCGGGCTCCAGCCCCCCGGCCGGCTCGACGCCGACGCCGTGGGCGTAGACCATCCGCCCGCCGAGGTAGGCCGAGTACATCGTCACGCCGACGGCGGCGAGGCCGAGGGCGAGGTAGCCAGCCCCCGGCCGCTCGCGCCCGGCGCGGTGGAGGGCCATCGCCACGGTCGCCCCGAGCACGCCGATGTTCAGCGTCCGGTGCGTGGCGAGGAGGTCGTGCGAGACCTCGTCGGTCTCGACCTCCTCCTGCGCGATGAGGCCGCTCGCAGCAGCGAGGGCGGCGCTCCCGGCCGTGAGGGCGATGCCGGCGCGGCCGGCGTCGTGCATCCCTGCGGCGTCGGCGGCGAGCGATGCCGGGAGGAGCGCGATGGGAAGGTGGACGAGGGCGGGGTGGAGCTCGTGGAGTTGCATGGCAGCAGAGTTCGGTGGCGGTCAGGCGGCGTTGGAACAGGAGGGCGTTGCGTGTTCCGTCTGAGATTCATCACGGGGGCCGGGGACGTCGAGGCCGAGGGCTTCGGTGATCTCACGGTCGGTGGCACCGCCCCAGAAGGCAGCGTAGACGTCGGGATCATCGGCCCGCCGCTCGGGCACGAGGCCGAGGTGATCGAGCGCGCAGCGGAGCACGTCGTAGGGGCGATAGCCGACGAGGAGGAGCGTTTTACCCTCCCCGTCGGTAGCTCCGTCGGCGCGGCGGAGCGTGAGGGCGGGCGTCCGGGTGAGGCCGAGGTAGCGGGCCTCGCGGAGGTCGTCGCGGAAGGCCGCCTCGGCCTCCGGCCCGCCGAGGTCGGTCGAGAAGCGGCTGAAGTCGAGGAGGTCGGGGCGGGCGTCGGCTACGCTGCGGGCGAGGGCGCGGAGGACGGCGGGGTCGGAGACGTCCCGCCGCTCCAGAAAAAGCGCCTCGCGGAGGCGCCGGAGTACGGCCTCGGCGGCGGCGTCCGACTGGAGCCCGGCCGCTTTGACGGCGAGGCACGCCGGGTACGACGAGGCCGGCGGTTTCTCCACCCACACCCGGTCGTCGAGCGGCTGCCCCGTCCGGTGGCGGACCTCGACGCAGACCGGCCCCATCTGGAGCGGGCGGCTGACGGCGTTGACGGGGTCGCTGAACCGGTCCCAGCTCGGGATCAGGCCGGTCATCCGCGTCCGCCAGCCGAGCGTGCGGCCGAACTCGTACCGGAGCCGGCGCAGCGGCGGCTCGAAGCCCCAGCTCCACGAGCAGAGCGGATCGGTGTAGTAGACGGCCTCGACGGCGGGGGCGGCCTCGGTTGCGAGGGCCACCCCCACCGGCGGCCGAGTGGAAGGCGCGGGCATGGGCTACTTCTCCTCGGTCTCGATGCCCATCGGGCTGTCCACGTCCTTCTGCGGGTACGAGGACCACTGGTTCGCCCCCTTAGGCGTCTTCGCCTTCGCCTCCTCCTTCCGCTGCTTGCCGAGCTCGCGGTTCTTCTGCTGGACCTCCTCCTCGGTCCGGCTCGTCCCGCGCGGCTCGTGGTCCACGACCATCCCCTGCGTCCGGCGGACGTGCTCGATGGGATCCTCGACGTAGACCCAGTCCTCGCCGAGGTCCGGGCTCTGCCCCTCATTCCAGGGGCCGCGCGCGCTGGCGCCGTTCGAGAGGTTGAAGTAGGAGTTCGAGTAGCGGGGGTCGCTCTGGCGGGTGCCCATCGGGAAGTTGGGCTGGATCGTCTCGAGCGCCGCGTGGAACATCTGGTAGTGCGCCACCTCCCGCGTCATGAGGAAGCGGAGGGTGTCGTGGACGTAGGGGTCGTCGGTGAACTGCATGAGGTACTCGTAGACGATCTTCGCGCGCGTCTCGGCGGCCATGTC
>CAYTJT010000429.1:0-2510 GCA_964438105.1 uncultured Rhodothermales bacterium
GGCGTCGGCGGCGATGGCGCTGCCGGTGAGCACGCCGCCGAATGCGATCGCCTACTCGCACGGGGTACTCGAAGCGCGCGACCTCGCCGTCTCGGGCCTGATCGTGGGCGTCATCGCGCTCCTGCTCGTGATCGTCGGCGGCCCGCCGATCATCCAGTTCTGGCTGGGGTGACAGGTCGGGCGCGGTAGCGGGTGCCGCCGTACTTTTGCCGTACCCACCCCTCAGCCCGCGCCATGCCCGCCCGGATGCGCCCCCGTTTCGAGTTCGTCGCGCCCTGCCCCCCGGCAGAGGCGGCGGGGCGGCTGCGCGCCGCGCTCGACCGGCCGGAGGCGTGGTGCCGGGGGACGGTCTACCGGGGGCACGCCGTCCTCCACGTCCCCAACACCGAGGAGCGCGTGTGGTCGCCGTTCCTCTCGCTCGACCTCAGCAGCCGCGGCGAGCGGACGTGCGTGCGCGGGCTCTACGGCCCGAAGCCGGCGACGTGGAGCCTCTTCGTCGCGGCCTACGCCGTCTGCGCCTGCCTCGCCCTCTTCGCCCTCGTGGTCGGCTGGGCGCAGTGGTCGCTCGACCAGGAGCCGTGGGCCTTCGCCGTGCTCCCCGCCGCGGCGCTCGGCGCGCTCGCCACGTACGGGCTCGCCCGCTACGGGCAGCACCGCGGGCGGGGGCAGATGGAGGCGCTGCGGGGCTTCCTCGAAGACGCCATCGACACGCCGGTGCCGCCGCCGCGCTGACGACGGCTAGACTGAACGGCTAGACCGACTGGTCGTGCCGCTCCTCGGCGAAACGGATCACGTCGCCGGTCGTCTCCGGCAGGCTGCGGACGGTGTTCAGCCCCATCGACCAGTGCGGGAAGAGGCGGCGCTCGCTCGTCCCCCGGTCGAGGATCTCGACGTCCGTGTGGCGCGGGTCGGCGTCGATGCGGGCGTAGGTCTTCTCCACGGCCGCCTCGGGGCCTTCGAGCCATTGCACGAACACGCCGGGGCCCTCGAACGGCACGACGGCGGCGACCGGCGGGGCGTCGGGGTCCGGCTCGGGGAGCGGCGTGGGTGGCCCGTAGAGGAGGATGCCGGTGACGCCGACGCGGGCGTTATTGCGCATCGAGGTCATCAGAATCGGGAGGAGTTCGCGCTCGTCGAGTTCGCGGGTGGCGCGGGAGCGGTAGAGGAGGGTGTGGAGCGTAGGCATGGCGGCGCGGCGGGAGAGGTGTGCCCCCAAGAGGGCGTTGAGGTTTGGGATTCGTGAGCGAGCGAGAGCGGCTGGAGCCGATTCGCAAGGCGCGAGAGGAGCCCGATGCGCCGGCATCGGGCGACGAGCGCAACGCCGCGAGCGGATTCAGGCGCCTCGCGTAGCACGGATGCCTGAATCTCAACGCCCTCTAAGGTAACAGTGCCGCCGCCTCCCATTACGGCGGGTCTGCGGCTTGAGCACCCGACGGCCGCGCCGCGCCGGGGAAGTCCCTGCGAATAACAGGTTCGGGGGCCGGATGCACGCGGATCGACTTGCGTGCATCGCCGGGTTTGGGGATCTTTGCCTATCCCCGACGTGCGCGCGGGGTCGTGTTAGGCCTTACACCGGTTCGTACGGATACCCCACGTCTGCCAGCACGCAAACACCGTCACCCGCAGGGGCGCATGCGGGATTATGATAGGACGGATCGCGACAACGCACATCCCCTCGTCGAAACCCACACCCATCCCTGGAGGACTAATCCCATGGACCTGACCGTCAACCTCAAGCAATACGGCATCGACGTAGAGAACGTGATGCGCAACGTGGCCCCGGCCAAGCTCTACGAGCAGGCCGTCCGCGTCGACCCCACGGCCGCCATCATGAGCAGCGGCGCCCTCCGCGTCGGCTCGGGCGAGAAGAAGGGCCGCAGCCCCGCCGACAAGCGCGTCGTGCGCAACCCCGAGAGCGAGGACGACATCTGGTGGGGCCGCGTCAACATCGAGCTCGACGAGGACACCTTCCAGGTCAACCGCGAGCGCGCCGTCGACTACCTCAACACCCGCGAGTGCCTCTACGTCGTCGACGGGTTCGTCGGGTGGGACCCGACCTACCGGCTCAAGGTCCGCATCGTCTGCACGCGGCCCTACCACGCCCTCTTCATGCACAACATGCTCATCCGCCCCACGCAGGAGGAGCTCGCGGACTTCGGGGAGCCGGACTTCGTCGTGTTCAACGCCGGGCAGTTCCCCGCCAACCGCCACACCTCCCACATGACCTCGAAGACGAGCGTCGACGTGGACTTCGAGCAGAACGAGATGGTCATCCTCGGCACGGAGTACGCCGGCGAGATGAAGAAGGGCGCCTTCACCGTGATGAACTACCTCATGCCGAAGCGGGGCGTGCTCTCGATGCACTGCTCGGCGAACGAGGGCGACGACGGCAACGTGACCCTCTTCTTCGGGCTCTCGGGCACCGGCAAGACCACGCTCTCGGCCGACCCCAACCGCAAGCTCATCGGCGACGACGAGCACTGCTGGAGCGACGACGGCGTCTTCAACAT
>CAYTJT010000430.1:0-2506 GCA_964438105.1 uncultured Rhodothermales bacterium
TCTGCTGCGTCGGCGTGGGGTCGGCCGTGCGGTAGGCGTCGCCGCAGAAGAGGAACAGGTCCACCTTTTCGGCGAGGGCGCGGTCTACCATGAAGCGGAACGACCGGGCGAAGTCGTGGAGGCGCGTGTTCAGCCCGGTCTCGGGGTCGAGGCGGCCGTGCGTCTCGTAGCCGAGGTGGATGTCGGCGGTGTGGAGGAGCTTCAACGATTGTGGATTTGGGATTACGGAATGCGGATTTGGAGCTAGCGGGGCCGCTTTCGCTTCGAGCGGAGCGTCTTTATCGAAGCGACCGTCATGGCGAGGATCTCATCCGTCTCCGCCATGAGCGCGCTGAGCTTCGACTCCGGCACGAGTCCCGCTTCGATGAGGATTTCGAGCCAGTAGAGCGTCTCGTCGGCTTCCTCCTCGACGATGCCGAGCTTGGCGATCATCTCCGCCGTAGAACGGGCGCGGCACGCCGCTCGGTAGTTGGCCCCGACGGACGTGCCCGAACGCAAAAGCTGCCGGCTGATCACACGTGCCGTCTCGCCGTGCGGGAGTGCCGCTACCAGCTTGATGACCCGAAGGGCCAGTCCTTTCGTTCGGGATTTGAAGGTGGTTTGGTTCATGAGGGATCGTCGATTGACGGGCGGCGAATCATTGCCCTCAGAGACAATCCGAAATCCGAAATCGTAACTCCCCAATCGACTCACCAGCCGATGCGGCCGCGGTCCTCGTTGTCGCGCCGGTTGCGCTCCCGCTCGTCCCACCGGTCGAGCATGCGCTGCACGGCCGAGCGCTCTTCCTCCGGCGGCGGCGGGACGTCCGGCGGGACGTAGCCGCTCGGCGGCTCGAACCGCTCGGTGCGGACGCTGCGGGCGAGGGGGACGTCGGACTCGGCGAGGCGCGCGGCGAAGTCGCCGACGACGTGGAGCGCGTTGTGCGCGCCCTGCCCCCACCAGTTCGTGCGGAAGGCGACGCGGCGGTCGTTCCAGCCGACCCACGCGCCGGCCACGAGGTTCGGGTTCATGAGGATGAACCAGCCGTCGGCGCTCTCCTGCGTCGTGCCGGTCTTCCCGGCGAAGTCGGGCTCGCGGAGGCCGTACTTCCAGCGGATGCGCTGCCCGGTGCCGGCGTCGACGACCTCGCGCATCATGTCGACGACGGTGTAAGCCGTGCTCGCGCTGAGGGCCTCGCGGCCGCTCGGCTGGAACTCCTCGATCACGTTGCCCTGCCGGTCCTCGATCCGCGTGATCATCTGCGGCTCGTGGTAGACGCCGCCGTCGGCGAGCGTGGCGTAGGCCGAGACCATCTCGAGGAGCGTCACGTCGCTCACGCCGAGGCCGATCGAGCGGACGGCCTCGACGGGGCTCTCGACGCCGAGGCGCCGGGCGTAGGTCGCGACCGTCGCCGGGCCGATCTCGCGCGTGAGCCGCGCCGTCGGGATGTTCTTGCTCTGGCCGAGCGCCGTGCGGAGCGTGACGTAGGCGCCCGACGAGCCGCCGGAGTTCGTCGGGGCCCAGGGCTCGAGCGGGGGCTGCTCCCACACGAACGTCGAGTCCATCACCCGGTAGTAGGGCGAGTACCCGTTGTCGATGGCGGCGATGTAGACGAACGGCTTGAACGTGGAGCCGGGCTGGCGCCGCGCCGTCTGCACGTGGTCGAACTTGTCGGTGACGTAGTCGCGCCCGCCGACCCACGCGCGGACGTAGCCGGTGTTGGGGTCGAGGGCGACGAAGCCGGCTTCGAGGCGGGTCTTGACGGCCTTGAGCGAGTCCATGAACGCCTCGTCGTCGCGGAGCTGGGCCGTGGCCTCGTCGCGCTCGAGCCCGTCGCGGCGGAGGGCCCGCCAGCGGTCGGTGTCGCGGACGAACGCGTCGACGAGGCGCGTCTGGCTGTCCCAGAAGTAGCCCCAGGGCTCGATGCCGTTGCTCGCGGCGTAGCGGACGTAGGCGTCCTCGGCGTTCGTGCTCTTGTCGAAGAACGGCATCCGCCGCCCGCTCCACTCCACGTCCACGACGGCCTGCAGCTTCTCGGTCTGCTCGACGACGGCGGCCTGCGCCATCGCCTGCACGCGGCTGTCGATGGAGGTGTGGACGACGAGGCCGTCGCTGTAGATGTCGTAGCCGTTCTCCTGCCCCCACTCCTTGAGCTGGGCGCGGAGGATCTCGGCGAAGTGCGGGGCGAGGTTGTCGGTGTGGGAGTACGGCCTGAAGTCGAGCGCGATGGAGTCCGCCCTCAGCTCGTCGTAGCGGGCGGGCTCCAGCGACCCGGTCTCGACCATCTCGGCGAGGACGAGGTTGCGCCGCCGCATCGCGGCCTCGGGGTTGCGGACGGGGTTGTAGCGCGTCGTCGCCGCGAGCATCGCCACGAGCGTGGCGGCCTCCTCCGTCTCGAGCTCGGTGGCGGGCTTGTTGAAGTAGGTCTGGGCCGCGGCCTCGACGCCGAACGCGTTGTTCCCCCACGCGACGGTGTTGAGGTACATCTCGACGATCTCGTCCTTCGTGTAGCGCCGCTCGAGCTGGA
>CAYTJT010000431.1:0-2500 GCA_964438105.1 uncultured Rhodothermales bacterium
CGTGCTTGTTGGCGCGCTTGCGTCGGCTCGGCTGGTAGGTTCTTTTCATGACAACGTTCGGGCGTGGTGCGAAGCAGAAGCGTAGGTTGGAGGTCGTTCGCGGCGGCGGGTCGTCAAGCGACCGGCGCGTGGCGGAACGAGCCTAGAAATATAGGCAAAGCCTCGCGCCTCGCGAGGCGCCGTATTGACTTTCGCAGAGAATGCGATTAAGTTCGTTTTCTCCTTTCGAGGCCGTCCAGGGCGGTCGCAAGCAGCGGGAATAGCTCAGTTGGTAGAGCATCAGCTTCCCAAGCTGAGGGTCGCGGGTTCGAGTCCCGTTTCCCGCTCCGTGCAGCGACGAGGTACGAACGACAAGTGGGAGCCTGCTCGAAGCTCTGCGTTCGTACCCCGTCACGTTCGTACCTCGTCACTCGTTTTGGGCGGTTAGCTCAGTTGGTTCAGAGCACCTCGTTTACACCGAGGGGGTCGGGGGTTCGAGTCCCTCACCGCCCACCCCGGCGCCCCCGCTGACCGACAGCGGGGGCGCTTCGCATTTGCAGGGCCCCCCGCTGAGTGAACTGAAAAGCGGCGGCGACCCGAGGCCGCCGCCGCTCGCACATCGGAGACGCCGAGACTTTAGAGTCCGAGTGCGTCCGTGCCCTGCTCGAACGTCACGTCCACGGGGATCATCGCCGCTTGCAGCCGGTCGAGGTCGGCGCGGAGGTCGGGGCCGATCTGGGCGTACTCGTCGATGAAGGCCTGCACGCCGTCGTAGTCGCCGTCGCCCTGGAAGCGCAAGATCTGCTCGCTGAGCAGGTCCACGACCTCGCCGACGCGGTCGGGGTCGATCTCGTACCGCCCGTCGTCGTTGCGGGTGAACGCGCCGTGTTCGAGGAAGTAGTTGAACCGGATCAGGTTCGCGCGGCCGTGCGCGCTCGACGCGCCGAAGCGGATCGAGCGGAAGATCGAGGCGAGGAAGGTGACGTAGTTGTCCATGAGGTCGCCGCCGATCTCGCCGCTCTCGTGCAGGCTCTGCACCATGTAGAGCCCGAGCACGTCGGCCTTGCCCTCTTCGAGCGCGCTCGCGTTCTCCTTCAGCGCTTCGCGGACGGTCCCGCTGCCGTCGAGCGTGCTCTTGATGCCGAGGCCGTGGGCGACCTCGTGAAACATCGTGTTGGCGAAGAACGCGTCGAAGGTGACGTGCTCGCGCTGCTCGGGGACGATGAGCTCATCGGCGATGGGCTCCAGAATCTGGTCGAACTTGGCGCGCATCGCGTTTTTGAGCTGGAGCCGCCGCGAGCCTTTCTGGAGCTGCACCTCCTCGTCGTTGGGGAGGTTGACGGCAATCGTTTTGGAGCCGGCGTTGGAGTCGCCCGCGTAGTAGACCGCGTCGTAGGCGCCGAGGTCGGCGTCGGTGCCGGGCTCTTCGGCCTTGTACGCGTCGGGCACGGGCAGGCCGCGCTGGAGCTCGGGCAGGAGTGTGGCGTAGCGGGCGAGCCGCTCGCTCCACGCCTTGTCTTTGACGAGGACGTAGGCTTCGTTCGCCGCCTTTGCGCCCATCAGCCCGTCCTCATACGTCTCGATCGGGCCGACGATGAAGTCGATCGTGTTGTCCTTCATGTCCATCCACGCGAGGTCGCTCGGCTGGTAGTCGCCGGAGAGGAGGGCGTCGGCGCGGAGCGTGAGGTAGCGTTTCAGCCCGGGGTCGTCGGCGAGTGCGGCGGCCTCGCGGATCTTCTCGGCGGCGCGCTGGTGCTGCTCGGCGAAGGCCTCGTGGTACGGGACCGCGACGAGCGCGCCTGCGGAGTCGCGACGGACGAGCGTGTAGAGATCGAGCAGATCGGGGTTGTCGGCGGCGGCGGCTTCGAGCTCTTCGGCCGTCAGATCGGCCGGGTAGTAGTTCGCGCCCGCCGGTTTCGGGCCGACGCCTGCGACGAACGGCTCGTTGCCGTTGAGCCGGTCCCACGGACCGTAGTTGATCTCGGCGAAGCGCCGCGCGTCGGCGTCGAGCGTGGCGAGGAGCGAGTCGCCGTCGCCGTAGGCCTGCATCCAGAACACCTTGTCCATCGCGTCGGCCGCCTCGATGAGGAGCGGCAGCATCTGCCGCTCGCTGTCGGTCAGTTCGATGTCGGTCGTGAGGCGGACCGGTGTGTACTGGTCGAGCCGCTCCTGCATGGTCATCGCCGCATCGCCGTTCGAGGCGGTTGCGTCAGGTCGGTCGAGGTCCTGCTGCTCGCAGCCGATGAGGGCGAGCGCGAGGAGGCTACACAACAGAAAGCGCGTGGGTGTGGTGCGCATAGTCGGATTCGATGGTGGTAGAGGGAGCTCGAAAATACAGCCTGAGCCGTCCCCAAGCTGCATCCGCGGTGTAGAGCCGATGCCGGCCGGACCCCCCGTTCGGTTTGCAGTCGCTATGGGACGAGTCCCTTCGCTCCTAGCGGCACCGAACTGTCCCCCTCCGCGAGGGCAGGGCTGCTAAGTTCTGGTCACCACGCCCCGCTCATTCAACCCACGGGCCGAT
>CAYTJT010000432.1:0-2493 GCA_964438105.1 uncultured Rhodothermales bacterium
CGGTGGAGGCGGATGAGGAGGTCGTGGATGCCGTCGGCGACGTGGGGGTCGAGGTTGCCGGTGGGCTCGTCGGCGAGGAGCACGGCGGGCTCGTTCGCGAGGGCGCGGGCGATGCAGGCCCGCTGCTGCTCGCCGCCGGAGAGCTCGTGCGGAAGCGCCCGCACCCGGTGGGTCATCCCGACGCGCGCCAGCACTTGCAGCACGCGCTGCTTGACGACGCCCCCGCTCTTGCCCGTCGCGTAGAGCGCAAACGCGACGTTCTCGTAGCAGCTCCGGTCCGAGAGCAGTTGGAAGTCCTGGAACACGATCCCGAGCGAGCGGCGGAGGTACGGGACCTCCTTCGGCTTGATCTGATCCGAGCGGTAATGCCCGACACGCACGACGCCCCGGTCCGGCTCGCGGTCCATGTAGAGCAGCTTTAGGAGGGAGCTCTTCCCCGTCCCCGTCTGCCCGACGAGGTAAACGAACTCGCCCGGCCCGATCTGGAACGAGACGTCCTCGAACACCGGCCGCTGGCCGCCCTCGGGCGTGGGGTACGAAAGGGCTACGTCGGTGAACTGGATCATGGGCAGCGGTCGGTGGGGTTACGCGGGGCGGCGGAGGACCCAGTGGATGCGCTCGGACGCGGCCGACGCGGGGTCGAGCGAGAATCCGTCGTAGGCGGCGACCCGCTCCAGCGGCGACGCATCGACGAGCGCCGCGACTTCGTCGAGGGCATAGGCCCGCTGGACGTGGCGCTCGGCGTACGTCTCCCCGTCGATCGTCAGGTCGAACTCGGTCGTGTGGAGGCGCGTCGCCTCGTCGTAGCGGCTGCGGCGGACGTACGCGAAACGATCGACTTCGCCTTCGTCGCCGAAGTAGTCGGCGTTGTTGAGCGAGTTCGCGGGCGTGCTCTGGTCGACGACGAACGTGCCGCCGGGCACGAGGGCTTGGTGGACACGCGCGAAGAGGGCCGCCACGTCGGCTTCGTCGAGGAGATAATTCAACCCGTCGTAGAGCAGGAGGGCCGCGTCGAACGGCCGGTCGAGGGCGAAGTCGGTGAAGTCGGCCACGTCGAAGCGCAGCGTGAGTTCGCTCGCCCGGAGCCCCTTCGCCTTCGCCCGCGCGACGCGGATCATCGCGGGCGAGCGGTCCGTCGCGAGAACGCGCGGGCCGGGGCCGAGGCGCTCCACGAGTTCGAGCGCGAGGCTGCCCGTCCCGCACCCGAGTTCGAGAAGCGTGCCGGGCGCAACGCCGTGCGCGTCGAACACGGCGAGCACGTACTCCGCCCACTCGTCGTACGCGACGTGGGCCATCACGACGTCGTAGCCCGCCGCGAGGGCGTCGTAGGGGTGGATGCGTTGGGGTGTGGGGGGCGGCATATCCGTTCGGGGGTCGGCGGGCGCAGCCGTCGGCGACGAGAGGATGGAAAATAGAGAATAGAGAAGGGAGGGGCGTTCGGAAGCGACCTCGCCATTCTCCACCCTCTATTCTCTATCCTCCAACCCACGCCGCGCCGCGATCTCGGCCGCGAGGAGGACGGCCTCGCGGAAACTGCTCGCGTTCGCGCGCCCCTGCCCCGCGATGTCGAACCCGGTGCCGTGGTCGGGCGAGGTGCGGACGATGGAGAGCCCGGCGGTGAAGTTGACCCCGCCCCCGAAGGCGAGCGCTTTGAACGGCGCGAGCCCCTGGTCGTGGTACATCGCGAGCACGGCGTCGTGACGCTCGTAGCCGCGCGTCCCGAAAAAGCTGTCGGCCGGGAACGGCCCCGCCACGTCGAGCCCTTCGGCGCGGGCCGCGTCGAGCGTGGGGGCGACCACCTTGCGATCTTCGGCCCCGATCACCCCGCCGTCGCCCGCGTGCGGGTTCAGCCCGAGCACGGCCACTTTAGGTCGGTCGATCCCGAAGTCGCGGCGGAGGCTCGCCGTCACGATGCGGAGCTTGTCGAGGATCGCCCGAGGCGTGATGAGGTCGGCGACGGCGTGGACGGGCACGTGCGTCGTGACGAGCGCGACGCGGAGGCCGCCGCTGACGAGCATCATCGTGAAGCCCTCGGCGTGGGTGCGCTGCGCGAGGAACTCGGTGTGGCCGGGGAAGCGGTAGCCCGCGAGCGTGATGGCCTCTTTCGAGATCGGCGCCGTCACGAGCGCGTCGGCTTCGCCCGAGAGGCACGCGTCGGCGCCGATCTCGACGGCGCGCATCGCGAGGCGCCCCCCGGTGGCGGTCGTCTCCCCCCACGCGACGTCGGGCGTCACGCCCGGCGCGACCTCCCACACGCTCAGCCCGTCGGCCACGGCGTCGAGCCCGAGCCGCGCCGCGTGCGCCCGCAGCGCGGACGAGGACCCGACGATGACCGGCTCGATCTGCTCCCGGATCGTTTCGTCCGCGAGCGTTTTGAGCACGACCTCGGGTCCGATCCCGTTCGGGTCGCCGAGGGTGAGGGCGAGGCGAGGCAGCATGGCAGGCATGGTAGAATCTCTGTACGGGCACGATGCCGTGGGGGCACGATGCCGT
>CAYTJT010000433.1:0-2493 GCA_964438105.1 uncultured Rhodothermales bacterium
CCTCGTCCCTTCGTCCTCTCGTCCCTTCGTCCCTTCGTCCCTTCGTCCTCTCGTCCCTCCACCCCTGCCCCCATGCTCGCACTTAAGTACGTCGCCGTCCTCCTCCACATCATCACGGCGGCCGCGTGGTTTGGGCTCGCGCTGCCGCTCGGGCGCCGGGCGCGCGTCGTCGCGGGCGGCGGCCCCGAGGCGGCGGCGCTGGCCGAAGAGGGCGCGCGCATCGTGCGGCTGCTCGGCATCTTCAGCGTGCTCACGTTCGTGTTCTCGCTCGTGGCGTTCCTCCTCGGCGGCGGCTTCGCGGGCTACGGCCCGCAGTACCACACCTCGCTCCTGCTCATGGTCGCGCTCGTCGGCGTGCAGTACGGCATGATCCGGCCGGGCTGGAACGCCCTCCGCGCGGGCGACGCGAGCGGGAAGAAGCGCGTCGCGATGGGCGCCGGGATCGGCCACACGCTCTGGCTCGTGATCCTCGTGCTGATGTTCTGGAACCAGCTCGCCGCCGGCCTCGCCGTGCTGTAGCCGGACGGCGCGGTTCGCCGGGGCCGCGATGGGACCGGGATCGCTGTGAGGAATTGCCCCGCAGTCGAATAGGGCTCCACCCCCCGCGAGCGGTGGTAGCGTCCCCGTTGCGGCCGCGGGGCCGGGCGTGCACTTTGAAAGGCGTGACCGCACCCCGACTCCAGACCGACCGCCATGCCCACGACTTCCGCAGCCCGCTTGCTCACCACGAATGAAAGCCAGCAGGACCGCCGCCTGCGCATCGTCTTCGGCGTCGCGATCCTGGTCGTCGGGCTGACGTATGGGAGCTGGTGGGGCCTGGTCGGCCTCGTCCCGGTTCTGACCGGCGCCGCGGGGTTCTGCCCGCTCTACGCCGCCCTCGGGATCGACACCCGCCGCCCCCGCACGACGTAGTCGCGCCTCCTCTCTGTCCGTTCGACTCCAGCCTCGGAGAACGCCATGGTGTACCCCATCAGCGACGTCAACGTGTTCGACTCCTTCTGCACCGACTCCTCGGCCGACAACTTCTACCGGTTCGCGGACGGGGCCCTGCCGGTCTTCCTCGAAACGGACGGCACCGGCGAGCCGGTCGTGCGGACGAACCCCGAGCGGAAGGAAGCGCCGTTCGGGTACCTCTACATCCTCTACGAACCCGACGCCGGCAAGCGGACCGTCGTGGTGCGCTGCTAGCGAACGTCCGGAGAGCGAACGTCCGGAGGGATCGCTCGGCGCACGCTGCTGAGATAGAGAGAGCCGGAGCAGGCCCGCGCCCGCTCCGGCTCTCTGCGTCGTTGCGCGATCCGACTACTCCGCCGTCGCGAGCTCCTTCTCGACCTGCGGCGCCTCGGCCGCCGGCTTCGGGAGGTCGTTGCCGCGCGGCATGAACGACTGGAGCCCCGTGATCTCGCGGCCCAGGATGAGGCCGTGGATGTCGTAGGTCCCCTCGTAGGTGTTGACGGATTCGAGGTTGACCATGGGGTGGATCACGCGGTACTCGCCCCCGCGGCGTTCAGAGGGCTACGATCTCGACCTGAGTCTGCTTCGTCTGCGCTTCCGTCACGATACGCTCTAGCTGCTGCGCGGCTTCGTTGTTGATCCACTCCTCGCCGCACTGCTCGCACACCGTGGCGGGTACGGAGCGCACCACGACGAGGCTATCTCCGAGGTCTACGCTGAACGTCGTCGTGCCGGCTCGTTTACGCCCGCCGCACATGGGGCACAGCTTAGAAGTGCTCATGGGGTTCTCCGCGTTTTGAAGTCAGGCTCGAAGACGTCTAACGACGGTTCGTAGACGGTGATGACGAAAGCGTATTGGTCCGCCGGGTCGAAGGCAACGACGACGTGCAGCGGCCGATCACCGGCCCACCCCAGAAACAGGTTGCTAACGAAGGGCCTGTCTTCCGGGTACTGCCGGATGCACTCGCCATCCAGAACGGCTTCGATGGCTTGATGTTGCTTGATGCCGCGTTCGGCGAGGCGCTGGAGAACGTGCTTGCGCCACTCAATACGGCCCTCCCGCAGGGCCGCTCGGAGTCCGGCGATGTCGAGTTCTTCCACAGGGCGTCGGCCTTTCGTGCGGGAGTGCCTGGGTCAGTCCGCCGTCGCGAGCTCCTTCTCGACCTGCGGCGCCTCGGCCGCCGGCTTCGGGAGGTCGTTGCCGCGCGGCATGAACGACTGGAGCCCCGTGATCTCGCGCCCGAGGATGAGCCCGTGGATGTCGTAGGTCCCCTCGTAGGTGTTCACCGATTCGAGGTTGACCATGTGGTGGATCACGCGGTACTCGCCCGTGATGCCGTTGCCGCCGAGCATGTCGCGCGCGACGCGGGCGATCTCGAGGGCCTTGCCGACGTTGTTGCGCTTGGCGAGCGAGATCATCGCCGGGGCCGCCTTGCCCTCGTCCTTGAGGACGCCGAGGCGCCACGCGAGGAGCTGCATCTGGGTGATGTCGGTGAGCATCTGCGCGAGCTTCGTCTGCACGAGCTGGTTCGCGGCGAG
>CAYTJT010000434.1:0-2469 GCA_964438105.1 uncultured Rhodothermales bacterium
TCGTCTACGTCTTCAGCCAGGACTTCACCGTGTTCGGCGGCTCGCTCGCCGAGGCCCACGCCTCGAAGATCCAGAAGGTGATGGAGCTCGCGCTCGAGAACGGCGCCCCCGTCGTCGGGCTCAACGACTCGGGCGGCGCCCGCATCCAGGAGGGCGTGGACTCGCTCGGCGGCTACGCCGACATCTTCCTCCTCAACACGCTCGCGTCGGGCGTCGTCCCGCAGATCTCCGCGATCATGGGCCCGTGCGCGGGCGGCGCGGTCTACTCCCCCGCCATCACCGACTTCGTGTTCATGGTCGAGGGGACGAGCTACATGTTCGTCACCGGCCCGAACGTGGTCAAGACCGTCACGAACGAGGAGGTCACGCAGGAAGAGCTCGGCGGCGCGGCGGCCCACGCCGAGAAGAGCGGCGTCTGCCACGTCGTCGCGCAGAACGACGCCGACTGCCTCCTCCGCATCCGCGACCTCCTCGGCTACCTCCCCCAGAACTGCGAGGACGGCGCGCCCGACCGCCCGACCGACGACCCGTTCGACCGCGAGGACGAGAAGCTCGACACCCTCGTCCCCGAGAACCCGAACAAGCCCTACGACATGCACGACGTGATCAAAAGCGTCGTGGACGAGAAGCGGTTCTACGAGATCCACGCCGACTACGCGCCGAACCTCATCGTCGGGTTCGCCCACGTCGGCGGGCAGTCGGTCGGGATCGTCGCGAACCAGCCCGCCGTGCTCGCGGGCGTGCTCGACCTCAACACGTCGATCAAGGGGGCGCGGTTCGTCCGCTTCTGCGACGCCTTCGGGATCCCGCTCGTCGTGTTCGAGGACGTGCCCGGCTTCCTCCCCGGCACCGACCAGGAGTGGCGCGGGGTGATCCGCCACGGGGCCAAATTGCTCTACGCGTTCTGTGAAGCCACGGTGCCTAAAATCACGATCATCACGCGGAAAGCGTACGGCGGAGCCTACGATGTGATGAACTCGAAGCACATCCGCGGCGACCTCAACTTCGCGTGGCCCACGGCGGAAATCGCGGTGATGGGGCCGAAGGGGGCCGTCGAGATCATTTATCGCAAGCAGATAGCCGAAGCCGACGATCCCGAGGCCGCCGAGGCCCGCTTCACCGAGGAGTACCGCTCGAACCTGGCGAATCCGTACGTGGCCGCCGGTCGCGGCTTCATCGACGACGTGATCGAGCCGCGCACGACGCGGGCGACGCTCATCCGCTCGCTTAACATGCTCCGCAACAAGGTCGATACCAACCCTCGCAAAAAGCACGGCAACATTCCATTGTGAGGGCGGGCGCTCGGGGCCGGTGAGGCCGCTCGGCCCCGGCCTCTCGGCGCCTGGGTTCCACCGGGCGTAGGGGATGGTCCTACTGTGCTTGAACGGCGGCTTAAGGAAAAACTGTAACTTTTTAAGTGAAAGGGCTTGAGCCGATCCGCTTAAAGTTATAGTTTAAGGCGCCGCCTTCCACGCCCCTATATCCCGAAAGACCTATGCTCCGCTCGGTGCTCTTCCTCTCCCTGCTCGGTCTCCTCGCGCTCCCGGCCGTCGCGCAGGACGCCCCCGATGCAACCAAGCTCTCGGCGCGCCCCGCCGCCCTCCTGCCGCCGACCCCCGCCGGGCAGTGGATCGAGGCGAACCTCTCGGAGCACGGCGCCGTGCTCGAAGGCGACTCGCTCTCGGCGCCGGAGCTGGCCCGCCGCATCGCGCGGCTCTACGCCAAGCAGTCTGAGATTCTCGTCGCTGAAGCCGAGGGCGACACCGACCGCTACGAGGACCTCCTCGACGCGACGATGAAGGACCTGCGGCAGCTCGCGCAGCGGCCGGGCGTGCTGGACGAGTCGCGCTTCCGCGAGCTCTACCGCACGATCGTGACCGAGCACGAGCAGTACTACGGACAGGACCCCGAGTTCGCCATCGAGCGCGGCGACATCTATGCCTTCCGCACCGACATGTTTGCCTCGGTCGAGCACATCGACGAGCCCCTTCTGGAGGACGTGGATCTCCCGTCGTCGGTGATGGCGACGTTCCCGATGGAGATCAACCGGGCCGTGGAAGGGCACATCCGGTTCTTGCTCCGCAAGCGCGGCCACGTCCGCACCGTCCGCCACCGCGCCGAGACGTACTTCCCGATGATCGAGCAGATCCTGGCCGAAGAAGGCGTACCGGACGAGATGAAGTATCTCGCCGTCGTCGAGAGCGCGCTCAACCCGCGCGCCCACAGCTGGGCCGGAGCCGCCGGGATGTGGCAGTTCATCCGCGCCACGGGCCGCGCCTCGGGCCTCACCGTCACGCGTGAGTTCGACGAGCGTCTCGACCCGGAGGCCGCCACGCGCGCCGCCGCCCGCCACCTCAAAGAGTTGCACGAGATGTTCGGCGACTGGCAGCTCGCGATCTCCGGCTACAACTGCAACCCGGCCAAGATCCGCCGCGAGCTCCGCCGCGCCGAAGCCCGCCTCGGCCGGAA
>CAYTJT010000435.1:0-2443 GCA_964438105.1 uncultured Rhodothermales bacterium
GACTCCGTCCGCGTGGTCGGGCGGGCGTTCGCCGCGCGGCCGGACTCCGTGCTCGGCCGCATCAACCAGATCCGGGGCCGCCAGATGCTCGCGCTCTTCGACCGCGACAGCCTGCGCTGGATGAAGGTGTGGCCCGCCGCCGAAGCCATCTACTTCCGCGCCGACGAGGACGACGCGCTCGAAGGCGCCGTCCGGTTCTCCGCCGACAGCCTCGCCTTCCGCTTCCACGGCGACGACCTCCGGCGCGTGCAGGGCGTGCGCGGCGTCGAGGGGACATATTACGACGCCGGGCTCGTCCCCGACCCGCTCCGCCTCGACGGCTTCCGCTACACCCCCGAGCGCCGCCCCACGAGGGCCCGGCTGCTCGCCGACGACCCCTTCGAGCGGTTGCGTACGCCGCCCCCGGCCGAGGCGCCGCCGATCCCGCCCGCCGAGCCGGAGCCGGATGCGCCGCCCGATCTCACCATTCGCGACGAACCCGCCGACGGGTCGTGAGGTAGAGACGCAACATGTTGGTGGAGACGCAACATGTCGCGTCTCTACGGGTGCTGCAAGCGCGCCGCTTGCTGTTTCGTCGATCACGTCAACGTCTATTCCTCGTGGAACGTCCTCCCGCCCCTGCGACCCCGCTCGTCCTCCGCGCCGAGGGGCTGACGAAGCGCTACCGCAAGCGCACCGTCGTGGACGACGTGGCGCTCGGCGTGACGCAGGGCGAGGTCGTCGGGCTGCTCGGGCCGAACGGGGCGGGGAAGACGACGACGTTTTACATGATCGTCGGGATGGTGCGGCCCGACGCCGGGCGCATCTTCCTCGGCGACGAGGACATCACGCGGCTGCCGATGTACCGCCGGGCGCGGCGCGGCATCGGGTACCTCGCCCAAGAGGCGTCGGTCTTCCGCAACCTCTCGGTCGAAGAAAACCTCCACGCCGTGCTCGAATTCCAGCCCGTCTCGAGAGAGGAGCGGCACGCGCGCGTCGAGGCCCTGATCGACGAGTTCGGGCTCGGGAAGGTGCGCCGCTCGAAGGGGTACGTCCTCTCGGGCGGGGAGCGGCGGCGGACCGAGATCGCGCGGTGCCTCGCCACGCGGCCCAAGTTCGTCCTGCTCGACGAGCCCTTCGCCGGCATCGACCCGATCGCGGTCGAGGACATCCAGCACGTCGTCGCGGGGCTGCAGGGGCGCGGGATCGGCGTGCTCATCACCGACCACAACGTGCACGAGACGCTCGCCATCACCGACCGGGCGTACCTGCTCTACGAGGGGCAGATCTTCCAGCAGGGCACGGCCGAGGAGCTCGCCGCGGACCCCGAGGTGCGCCGCCGCTACCTCGGCGAGCAGTTCACGCTCGAGCGCTACCGCCGGTCGTGAGGTTCGGCACCGGCGGACGGGCTTGAATTCACGCGAGTTTGGGCGCGGGGGCGGGGCCGAGGGGCGGCCGAGGAGAATCCTCCCCCCGGTGGCGGCGTACTTTCCCGACCTTTCGCCCCCCACGCCAGCACTGAGGTACACCCGCATATGGTCGTCGTCATGCACGAACGGGCCGACGAGCCCCAGATCGAAGCCGTCATCGAGCGGCTCAACGGGTACGGGTTCGACGTCCACCGCTCCAGCGGCGTCCGCCAGACCGTGCTCGGCGCCGTCGGCGTCCAGCCCGACTTCGACGTGCGCCACATCAAGGTGCTCGACGGCGTGGCCGACGTCTACCGCATCACGAGCCCGTACAAGTTCGCCAGCCGGACGTGGCGCGACGAGGACACGACCATCGACGTCGGCGGCGTGCTCGTCGGTGGCAACGAGGTCATCGTGATGGCGGGCCCGTGCTCGGTCGAGAGCGAGGAGCAGCTCGACGCGGCGGCGGCAGCGATCGCGGCCGAGGGCGCGACGTTCCTCCGCGGCGGGGCGTTCAAGCCGCGCTCGTCGCCCTACTCGTTCCAGGGGCTCGGCGAAGAAGGCCTCAAGCTGCTCCGCGCGGCGGGGGACGAGTACGACCTCCGCGTGATCACCGAAGTGATGACGCCCGAGCACGTCGACCTCATCGGGCGCTACACCGACGTCTTCCAGATCGGCGCGCGGAACATGCAGAACTTCGACCTCCTCCGCGCCGTCGGGCGGACCGAGACGCCGGTGTTCCTCAAGCGCGGCCTCTCGGCCACCGTCGACGAGTGGCTGATGAGCGCCGAGTACGTCATGGCGAGCGGGAACCCCAACGTGATCCTGTGCGAGCGTGGGATCCGCACGTTCGAGACCTCGACGCGCAATACGCTTGACCTCTCGGCCGTGCCCGTCGTAAAAAAGCGGAGCCACCTCCCCGTCTTTGTCGACCCGAGCCACGGCGTCGGGATCCGGGACAAGGTGATGCCGCTGGCGCGGGCGGCCGTCGCCGTCGGCGCCGACGGGCTGATGGTGGAGGTCCACCCGGACCCGCCGCGCGCCCTCTCCGACGG
>CAYTJT010000436.1:0-2440 GCA_964438105.1 uncultured Rhodothermales bacterium
GTCGCGTAATTTGCCGGACCTCTCGCAGCCCCCCAATCGGGTAACCGATGGCGGGTAGGGGAATAGTGCAGCCATTGACCGTGCTACTCCCGCCGTTTCACTCCCGGCTGAAGCAAAAAAGGGGGCAGCCGCCCCGGACTCGTCTGGGGCGGCTGCCGTCATTCTCCGGTGCTCAGGCCATCGCCACATCCGTCTGCTGCTGGTATTCCTGAGCATTGTGCGCCCTCAGGTACGCCTCGACGCCCTCGTGGAAGTGCGCCACGATGACGTGGGCCTTCAGCGCTCCGTTGTGTACGGCTACTTCGTGGAGGTAGAACTTCGGCAGGTACCCGGCCTCGATGAGCGGGCAGATCCACGACGCGGCCGGTCGGTTCAGCGTGCCCAGCTCGTGCCCGGTGCGGGTCGAGAGCGAGACAGCAACCCGCTTCGTGCGCCGGACCTCCAGCTCGTCGGAGGGTCGGAAGCTGGTTTCCAGGAGGCTCAGAAGCGTCGTCTCACTGCCGCCGTCGAGGCGGGTGGTGAGGACGAACGAGTGTGCCCGGAGCGCCTGCGTCTGGCGGAGTCCGTACTGCGCGTGGTGCTTCGGCTTGACCCAGAGGCGTGAGCCTCCGGCCCGGAGCGCGGCGTCGAGCGCGTGCGCGAAGCGGAACCAACGGCGGCCCTGCTCGATGACGATACGCGAGGCAGTGTGTGTGATGTGATCGGTGTGCATGGCGACCTCCAAGAGGATCGGTGAGAGGAATGAGAGAGCCTCTAGCGACGCAGTCTGCGCGTCGGCCAGCGGCCACCATGCCGGCAGGCGTAAGGGCGGACAGGACGGAGGGATCCCGAGCGGTAGCTCGGTGCGATCCTGCAGTCCGGTTGCGTCAAGGTGGAGCGCCCCCGCGCGGAGCGACCGGCGCGAGAAGCGAGCGCGAAGCGCGTGCGGGGTGTTTAAGTGTGTAAGCCTTCTCGCGGCGCAGCGCGAGCGCACCATTGGTGCGCCCCAAGGGGCCGAACGACCTTGACGCTGTCTGCCCGTCGCCTAGATTTCCCCTTCCGCTGGCAAAGCCCCCTGTGCGTGGGATGAACCCGAGGGCCCTCCTCCTGAAGGGTCCCCGATGTAAGGCCAGGGCTGCGCGCCTGCCCCGTCCGTTTTCAAACAGGAAACGACCCCAGCGGCGAGACGGGACTCTCACCTCCCGCCCCCGGGCCGAAGCCCGCGCTGGCCGCCGAAGTCGCCTTATCGCAGGTGGATCCCGAAGCCTCAGCATCCACCTGCCCTCTCACCATGCACCGGCACCGTTCCGGCCGAACCCGGAGCGGGCCGGAGCCGCATGGAGACTCGTCGCTACGCCGCTTCACTCCGACGTGCTGCCGCCGTTTCGGCTTCATAGAAGCGGTGGTAACAGAACGCCGCGATCCGCCGGAGATCGGCTTTGCGGTACTGGTTCCACGCTTCCGGCGAGAGCCCGTGCCCGTCGCGGCTGAGCGCGGCAGCGGCCTGGAAGTCCCCGAACAGCCGAGCGGCGATGCGGAGGTCTTCGTCCCGGTGGTATTGCTCCGGCAGGTTGAACCGCATCCAGTCGTGGAGCGCGTCGAGTTGGCCGTCCGTGAGCCGCTCGGCCGCGTCGAGGCAGGCGTGGTGGCGCACGACGCGCTGAACGAACGCGAGCATCTCCGCCTTCCGCATCGACGCGTAGAACCGGTCGCCGAACTGGCTCCACAACCCGACGCCGAACTTCTGGTAGACGCCTTCGAGCTGCTTCTTTGTGTAGGTGGGGAGGACGGACCAGACGCGGTTCAGGCGGAGCGAGGGGAGTTCGTCGCCCAGCACCCGCTCAGGATGCTCCTCCTCGTCCTCATTCTCTACTGCAGGAGCGATCTCCTCCGTGTGATGCACTTCGTCAGGCGGCTCCTCAGCCGGTTCTTCGGTGGCCGCTACGACAGCGGCCTGTAGGGCTTCTGAAGCGCCGTCGCCGGCGACATCCACCGTGATCGCTTCCCCCGCTGCTTCGGCCTGCTCGGCGTCCTGTTCGACATCATCCGGCACGGCGGCGTTGAGCAACCCCATCGCCGCCACCAGCCGACGCGCCGCAGCCCAGCTGAACCGGTCACCGATACCGCGCTTGGCGAGCACCTGCTTCTGCCGCTCGCCGAACCCTGCTGACGACGAGTCCGATGCGGCATCGCAGAGCACGAGGAGATCGGTCTTCGTGGCGAGGCGGAAGAGCAGGGCAGGGCACCAATTCTCTTCGTGGAGCCGGTGGAACGCGGCGAAGACGCGCCACTGGCGTACGGCCGTAGCGAGCGCGCTCAGCTCCCACGCCTCGGGGGCCACATCGCGGTCTCGCAGCCGTTCGAGGTCAGCTTCGACCTTTGACCGCTGCGCTTCTGCCCACTCGCCGAACCGCTCGATGGTGGCCGAGTTGCGGGCCGTGATGCAGGTGGGGAAGGGGTT
>CAYTJT010000437.1:0-2429 GCA_964438105.1 uncultured Rhodothermales bacterium
CCGGATCGCGCGCAGCGGCGAGGCCTCGTTCCTCGCCGTGCTCAAGACGTTCGGCGACGTCGCCTCCCCGGGGATGCTCTCGTTCCCGCGCCCCGGCGTCACGCTCGCGCTCGACTTCCCGAACCGGGGCGAGCGCACGCGGCGGCTGTTCCGCGACCTCGACGCGCTCGTGCGCGAGGCCGGCGGCCGGCTGTATCCGGCGAAGGACGCCTGCATGACGGCCGAGGACTTCCAACGACAATACCCCGAGTGGCAGGCGTTCCAGCGGCACATCGACCCGGCGTTCTCCTCGTCCTTCTGGCGACGCGTGACGGAGGGGTGAGCTACATCAGCCCGCGCTCGGCGAGGGAGGTGTAGCCGCGCCCCGCGATGATGAGGTGGTCGTGGACGGGAATGCCCATCAGCTTGCCTGCTTCGACGAGCTGCTTCGTGATCTGCACGTCTTCCCGGCTCGGCTCGGGGTTGCCGGACGGATGGTTGTGGAGGCAGACGATCGCTGCGGCGTTCTCGACGACGGCTCGCTGGAAGACCGCGCGCGGCTCGACGATGCTCGCGGCGAGCCCGCCCTCGGAGATCGTGAAGTCGCCGGTGATGACGTTGGCCGTGTTGAGGAGCACGATGACGAACACCTCCCGCTTCAGATCGCGCAGCTTCGGGCCGTAGGCCGCGGCCACGTCCGCCGGCTGGCAGACCTGCACGCGCTCGCCGTCGCCCTGCGCCTCCACGCGGCGGCCGATCTCGAACGCCGCCATGAGTTGCACCGCCTTCGCCGGCCCCACGCCGACGACCCGCTGGAGCAGCTTCCGGTCCCGCTTGGCGAGCGCGCCGAGCGAGCCGTACGTCCGCAACAGCGCCTGCCCGAGCTGGACGGCCGACAGGCTGCCCGCCTTCGTCCGCGTCCCGTTCCCGAAGATGAGCGCGATGAGCTCGGCATCGGAGAGGGCGCCGGGGCCGCGCGTCATCAGCTTCTCGCGCGGGCGCTCCGACGCGTCCCACTGGTTGATCGGGAGGTGGTACTGGACGTCCGGCTCCTGCGCCGGGTTGATCGCGTCGTGCATCGGGCATCTCGGTAGGTGACGCCCCAACAGACAACGGCGGCGCAGGTCCGTAACCCACGCCGCCGACTCAGCGATTACTGCATTGCGTTTAGCCCTCGCTTAGAATCTCGTCGAGGAAGCCTTTAGCATCGGTAACCTTGAACGCCACTGCATTCATCAGGTCCTGCAACGCACCGTTCTGAGGGAATGTCCAGAAGCTCCCTTCCGGCGTCGCTAGCCGCAGCACTACCTGCTCTTGCAAGCGCCTCTCAAAGTCCGGTAAATCGGAATAACCCAACTGTGCGCCCGCTGCTTGGTAGACCGTCCACGTCCTTCGATAAATCTCCAGCCGTCGCCCGTTATACTCTGTGACGTAAACGGAGTCAATGCGATCATCCGCTTCGATCTTCATCGATTCGTTCGCCTCTCCCGGTCGCCACTTCAGCTTTCCCTTTTGCGTCAGCTCCATGAGCTTCACGACCGCATCCAAGAACCTATCCTTCCCAAGTAGCTCTAGCGCTGCCATTCCGAGTCCTCCTGCAAGTTTTTGATCTCCTCGATTACTCCGATGACACTCCGCTGTATCCGTCTGATCCCTAGTTCATCCAGTGTCCCGCTCCGTCCCCGGAGCCGGCTAAGCAGGCTTCTTACTGAACGCTGTGCTTCGCCATGCAGTTTCGGCTCGAGCGACTTCAGCGTCGCCTCCAACCGGACGAGTTCTTGGCTGGCTTGATCCGCGAGAGCGGGGAAATCGTTGAGGTAATTGGCAAGCGTGGAAGAATGTCCGCGTAGCGTCACCATCAACTCCGGCACCCGCACTCTGAAAGTATAAAAGCGGCGGAGCCTTCGGATCTCCCAGAGTGCCCACCCTGTCAGGAGAAGGCCGAGGATAGATGCGAGGCTGCCCCAATCCGAAAGAGTCATCGACCCCGTCTCCCTCGCCTACATCTCGGCCGGGATCAGCTCGTTGAGGAGGTGGATGTTGTCCGGGCTCATCTGGATGTGGCGGATGAGCGCCTGCATCGCCTCGACGGGGTGCCGCGAGTTGAGCGCGCGCATCAGCATGTGGTGGTACTTCGTCATCTCGCCGAGGAGGCGCTCCTCGTTCCGCGTCCCGCTCTTGCGGAGGTTGATCGCGGGGAAGATCCGCTTGTCGGCGAGCTCGCGGTCGAGCACGATCTCGGCGTTGCCCGTCCCCTTGAACTCCTCGAAGATCACGTCGTCCATGCGGCTGCCCGTCTCGATGAGGGCTGTGGCGATGATCGTGAGCGAGCCGCCGTGCTCGATGTTGCGCGCGGCGCCGAAGATCTTGCGCGGCATCACGAGCGCGCGGGCGTCGAGGCCGCCGGACATCGTGCGGCCGGAGTTGCCGCCCCAGAGGTTGAACGTCCG
>CAYTJT010000438.1:0-2424 GCA_964438105.1 uncultured Rhodothermales bacterium
CACGGACTGCGGAAAGTAGACGCGCCAGAACGCCGTCCAGTCGGTCGCGCCGAGCGATTTCGCCGCCCGCAGGTAGGAAGGCGGAATCGTCTTCATCACCGAGTAGAGCGGCAGGATCATGAAGGGCAGCAGGATGTGCGTCATCGCGATGATGGTGCCTGTCTGGTTGTTGATCATCACGAGGCGGCCGGCGTCGTCGATGATGCGTGACCAGACGAGGATGTCGTTGATGACGCCCTGCTGCTGCAGCAGCACCTTCCAGGCCGAGGTCCGCACGAGGAGCGAGGTCCAGAACGGCAGGAGGACGAGGATCATCAGGAGGTTCGCCGTGCGCGCGGGCAGGTTGGCGAGGAGCCACGCGACCGGATAGCCGAGCACCAGGCAGGCCGCCGTGATGGCGAGCGACATCACGAAGGTTCGCACGAACAGCATGATGTAGAGACGCTCGTATTCGGGCCGCGGCTGATAGCCCTCGGGCGTCTTCTGCATGTCGACGGCGTTCAGGAAATACCCCTCGGTGTACGGCGGCGCATACATCTTGAGGGTGCTCCAGTTGCCGACCTCGAGCCAGTCGTCGTCGGCCTCCTCGAGCGCGGCCCGGAGGTCGACCGTCTCGAAGCGCACGACCGCGTCCTCCGCCGTGCGCAGCATCTGGGCGCGGGGCCCCTCGTAGGCAGCGAGATCCGGCGCCCCGGCGGCGAGGTCGCGGTAGAGGGCGAGGTAGACGGCATGCCACGGCTCCTCCTCGGCCGGGTCGTCGCCGTCCTCGGCCTGGATCGTGCGGGCGAAGGCCCCGTAGGCGTCGACGGTCTCGGGCAGGATCCCGGCGAGATCGTCGCGGGACTCGAAGAGCGGCAGGGTCTCGGCGTCGCCGTCCGCGGCCAGCAGCTCCTCGCGCGCGGCGCGCCATTCCTCCGCGCCCACGAGCTCGACCCACGCCGCGGGGTCCTCCCACGCCGCGTCCAGCGCCACGAACTGGTCGGTGTAGATCTCGCCGATGTCCTCGGCATCGCGGCCGAAGCCCCGGAACAGCGAGGACATGCCGGCCCGCTCGTAGTTCAGCCGGCTGCCGAGCTGGGTGTGCTCGCGCCGCTCGGCGGCGACGGCCACGTCATAGACGAGAGCGGCGATGACGTCGTCGCCCGGCACCCCGTCCTCGGCCTGCCAGTCGCGCAGCGCAACGACGGTGCGGGGCAGGGTGTCGCGGACGATCTCGTTCTCGACCGAGCGGAACAGCATGTCCGCGATCGGCATGATGAAAGTCACGAGGACGAAGACGAGGAGCGGCGCGATCAGCATCAGCGCGCGCAGCTTCTCGCGGCGGAGGGCGCGCGCGAGGCTCTTCTTGAGCGGCGTGCCATCGGCCGCGGTGAGCGGCCCCTCGGCGCGGTCGGCGTCCCGCAGCGCGTTGTCCGGGGTAGCCCCGGTGAAGGCGTCGGGCGCGGTCGCGTCGGTCATGTCGCCTCCATCTCCCGCGCCCGGCGCTCGACGTCGTCGGGCGCGACGTCCTCGGCATGAGTGGCGATCCACCACAAGTTGCCCTGCGCGTCGGCGACGCCGCCGTCGACGTCGCCGTAGAACCGTTTCTCGGGCGGCATCACCGGCGTCGCACCGGCGGCGACCGCCCGGTCGTAGGTCGCCTGCGCGTCCGGCACGTGGACGTAGAGGAAGCCGGGGCGGGCCATGTCGGCGTCGGCATCGCCGAGCAGGACGGTACAGTCGCCGATCGCGAGCTCGGCGTTCCAGAGCCGTCCGTCGGCGCGGTAGAGCGGCGGGCGGACGAGCTCGGCATCGAACACCGCCGCGGCGAAACGGACGACCGCCATGGCGTCGGGCACCGTGATGAAGGCCGAGACGCGGCTCCTGCCCGGCGCCATCCAGTCCGGGCGCGATGCGCTCACTCGACGCCCTCGAGAAGCACGATGGTGCTGTCGGCGGTCCTTCGGCGGATCTCGGCGACCTCCTGATACTCGGGGTCGTTGTAGGCCTTTCGCGCCGCCTCGTAGCTGTCGAACTCGATTACGACGTGGCGGTTCTGCGACGTTCCCTCGGGCGTCTCGGAGCGCCCGCCGCGGGCGATGAAGCGTCCGCCGAGGCCGAGCAGGATCGGCGTGTCGCGCTCGATGTATTCCTTGTATCCCTCGGGGTCGGTCACCGTGATGTGCCCGATGATGTAGCCCTTTGCCATGTCGACTCCTCACGGGTCGAGAGCGGGGGGCGACGGTCGTGCCGCCCCCCGCGCCGGATCAGGTCACTGGGCGAGCCAGGACTGGAAGCGCGCCTCCAGATCGTCCTGGTTGTCGGCCCACCACTCGATGTTGTTGACGAGGTAGTTCTGCTGGTTCTCGGGGTTGGTCGGCATGTGCGGCGCCATCTCGATGCCGAGTTCGGCGTGGGTCGAGACCAGCGGCTGCGACGAGGCCC
>CAYTJT010000439.1:0-2421 GCA_964438105.1 uncultured Rhodothermales bacterium
CGTCGACGGTCGTCTTGAGGATGGCGCGGGCGAGCGCCTCGCTCTCCCGCAGCGCTCGCTCGCCCGGCTCCCCGTCCGCCGCGCCCGGCGGCGTCCGCTCGGCAGCATCGTTTGCAGAGGCGGGACGCTCCATCATGGGGTTTACTTACGACCTGTTGGGAATGCGGTGGGGGAAGCTACGACGAGACCGCAATAGGCATGAGGCCCGTACGAGGGACCTATTGGGAAGCGCGCGTGAGGATTTGATGGGGCCGGACGCAGGCGCCCCCTCGGCACGCGTTCTGCTTTTCCGCGAGCAGCGCGGGCTCGCCCGATCGGCGGACTCATTTGCACAGTCTTCATGCCTCACGGCCGGGACCCTCCGCTAGTCTTCGGGGTTCCCCGCCCGTCGCCCCTGCTTCCCAACCATTCCTGCCCGTTTATGCCTTCCTCTTCGCAGCGCGTCGCGTACTTCTGCATGGAGTACGGACTCGATTTCAAGCTCAAGACCTACGCCGGCGGCCTCGGCATCCTCGCCGGCGACCACCTCAAAGGCGCCCACGACCTCGACCTCCCGCTCGTCGGGATCGGGTTGAAATGGAAGCAGGGCTACGGCAACCAGGCGTTCGACGACGCGGGCCAGCCCGAGACCGTCTTCCGCTCGTACAGCTACCCCGACGAGCTCGTCGAGGACACCGGCGTCGAGGTGACCGTCACCGTCCGCGACGCCGAGGTGCGCTGCAAGGTCTGGAAGACGACGGCCTTCGGCAACGCCCCGCTCTACCTCCTCGACACCGACCTCCCGGGCAACCCCGAGCCGCTCATCACGGACCGCCTCTACGGCGGCTCGAACGAGGACCGCGTGGCGCAGGAGATCGTCCTCGGCGTCGGCGGCGTCCGCGCCCTCCGCGCGCTCGGGCTCGACGTCGACGTGTACCACTTCAACGAGGGGCACGCCCTCCTCGCCGCCTTCGAGCTGATCCGCGAGAAGACGGACGACGGCGCGAGCTACGACGAGGCCTACGCCGCCACGCGCGACGAGATCGTCTTCACGACGCACACGCCCGTGCTCGCCGGCAACGAGCAGCACCCGCTCGACCGCCTCGTCGAGATGGGCGCCGGCAACGGGCTCGACCGCGACCAACTCGAAGCGATTGGCGGCGACCCGTTCAACATGACCGTCGGCGGCCTCCGCCTCGCGCGGAAGGCCAACGCCGTGGCCCAGCTCCACGGCGTCACCGCCAACCTCATGTGGCGCCACGTCGACGACCGCGCCGAGATCGTCGCCATCACGAACGGCGTCCACCGCCCGACGTGGGTCTCCGACGACGTCGCGAACGCCGCCGACGGCGACGCCCTCTGGGCCGCGCACCAGGCCAACAAGGAGCAGCTCCTCGACCTCATCGAGGAGCGCACCGGCACGCGCCTCCGCGCCGACCGCCTGCTCATCGGGTTCGCCCGCCGCGCCGTCGTCTACAAGCGCCCGACGCTGATCTTCACCGACGAGGAGAAGGTCGGCCCGCTCCTCGAGGACGGCCGCCTCCAGCTCGTGTTCGCCGGGAAGGCGCACCCCCAGGACGCCTACGGCCAGAAGATCGTCGCCGAGCTCGGCGCGTACGCCCAGAAGTACCCGAAGGGCGTCGTGTTCCTGCCCGACTACGACATGATCGCGGGCGCGGCGATGACGCGCGGCTCCGACGTCTGGCTCAACAACCCCCGCCGCCCGAAGGAGGCGAGTGGGACGAGCGGGATGAAGGCCGCGATGAACGGCGTGCTCAACCTCTCGACGCTCGACGGCTGGTGGCCCGAGGCCTGCGACCACGGCGCGAACGGCTGGCAGTTCGGCGACGGCTTCGAGAGCCCGGACGAGAAGAAGCTCGACGCCCACGACCTCGCCGCGCTCTACGACGTCCTCCTCGGCGACGTCGTCCCGACCTACTATGACGACCACGACCGCTGGGTGCGGATGATGCAGCACAGCATCGCCTCGACGAGCGAGGAGTTCTCCGTGGAGCGGATGCTCCGCCAGTACGAGGAACTGCTCTACAACGCCGAGCCCGCCCTCGCGTCGTAAACGACTCGGAACCGCAAGCACGACCCGCGCGGCGGATGGGGCCTACCCGTCCGCCGCGCTTCCGTTCGCGCCGCCCGTACCGCTCGCGCCGTCCGCGATCCGCGCCCGCACGACCTCGACGAAGGTCCCCTCGGGCGCGGGGACGACGGCCTGCACGGCCCGCCACCCCAGCGACAGCAGCAGGTACGCTGCGACGAGCGAGAGCACGAGCGCGCGGAGGTTGAGCGTGGAAAGTGCGGAGGACGGCACGGTCGGGGGGCGAGACGGCGGGGAAAGGGCACTCGGTATCGGGCGCGCCCCACGCCGTCCGTAATCCCGCGCCGTTACGTCGCCCCTCCGTCCCCCGCCGCCGGACTGATCGGCTCCGC
>CAYTJT010000440.1:0-2414 GCA_964438105.1 uncultured Rhodothermales bacterium
ACCGGGGGTCGCCCTCACCGGGGGTCGCCCTCACCGGGGGTCGCCCTCACCGGGGGTCGCCCTCACCGGGGAGCGCCCGGACTGGCGCGAGGTCACGGCCGGCCGTCCATGTTGGGGTAGCGGCGGAAGGCGCGGAGGATCTTCGCGTCGCGTGTCGTCTCGAAGTCCTCGCCGCACTTGCCGCAGCGGAACGTGATCTCGCGGGGCTGCGCCGAGATGCCGTTGAAGAAGTTCAGCCAGCCGCCGACGCCGTAGCGCATGTCGGGGCGGGCGAAGTGGTGGTAGCGGTCGTGCCCGCACGAGCACGTGGGGCGCCGGGTCGTCGTCGTGCTCATAGAGGAAACCTACGCCGACCACGCTGCGCGGATTCGGAACGCCGTGTGGATTCTATCCGACGCCGAGGCGGCGCAGACCGCGCGCGAGCACGTCGGCGAGGAGGGTTTCGTACGGGCGGTTCATGAGTTCGGCGATGATGGCGAAGGTGCCGTCCGGCGCGAACGTCGGGAGCGGGTTCGTCTCCAGAAACCACGGCGCGCCGTGCTCGTCGACGCGAAAATCGACGCGGGAAAAATCGTGGCACTCCAGCTTGCGGTGGACGCGGAGGGCGAGGTCGTGCAACCGGGCTTCGAGCGCGTCGTCGAGCGCGGCGTGGACGACGTAGTCGAACGGATCGGCGGGGTCCTCGTGGCGGTCGAGCGCGTGGAGGCCGATGCCGGTCGCCCGCTCCGTCGCGCGTTGCAGCACGGGCAGCGCCTCGGCCGGGCCGTGGCCGACGACGGCGACGGTGAACTCGCTCCCGGCGATAAACCGCTCGGCGAGCACGTCCTGCCGGTAGCCCCGCGTCTGCCGCTCGACCTCGGCGCGGAGCGCGGCCGCGTCGTCGCACCGGCTCGACGGCGCGATGCCCTTGGCCGTCCCCTCGTAGCGCGGCTTGACGAAGAGGGGAAACGGCGGGAGATCGGCCGGGTCGATGTCGGCGGCGGAGCCGAAGACGCGGTGCTCGGGCACGGGGACACCGGCGGCGCGGACGAGGTCTTTCGTCCACGCTTTGTCGAGGGAGAGCGAGAGCGTGAGGGCGTCCGAGCCGAGGCACGGCACGCCCGCGAGCTCGAGCAGGACCGGCGCGTGGGCCTCGCGGTTGCGGCTCCCGTAGCTCTCGGCGATGTTGACGGCCGCGTCGATGCCGAGCGGGCCGCGCCGCATCCGCTCCAGCAGGGCCTGCGCCGAGCCGAGACGGACGGGCTCGTGGCCGAGCGCGCGGAGGGCGGCTTCGAGCACGGCCACGGTCTCCTCGGGTTCGTACTCCGCGTCCCAGTCCGGCGGGGCGTCCGGCGGCGGCGGCGTGTCGCCGAAGCGGTCGAAGACGAGGCCGACGCGGAGGCTTCGGCCGCTCACGAGCGCTCGCGGTTGCGCGTCGGGGCCTCGGTGCTCGCGGGCGCGTCCGGCAGCCCGTCGAGATCGATCCGGCCGGCCACGGCGGGCTCGGCACGCGCCGGGTCGCTGGCCTGCGAGCGTTCCGACGCGGCGACGTGCGGCGCCGAGTCCTCGAAGATCTGTTCGATGTCGGCGGCGAGCTCCTTCAGCTTCCGCTGCTTCTTGTCGCGCCAGCGTCTGTCGAGTCTGATGACGAGCGGCGCGGCGACGAGCGTGGTCGCGAGCGTCAGCAGCACGAAGAAAAGCCACCCCGGCACCCCGAGCGCGCTCGCCCACAGCGCCGTCCCGATGAGCCCGCCGACGACGCCAGCGAACGCGCCGTACCCGATGCCTTCCACCCTCGGCGAGGCGTGGCCCACGCGCTGCGAGAGGATCAGCCGGGTGTGCCCGTCGCGGTCGCTCGCCGAGACGCGCGTCTCGACGCCGAGCTGGCTCATGTGCACCCACTCGTGCGCGCGGCCGACCTGCTCGACGCGGCCCTCGCCGCTGCCCCCCGTCCACATCCCCGCGCTCACCCCGAAGCTCTGCCGCAGCATCACGACGGTGTCCTCCCACGCCTCGGGCGTGAACGGCCGGTCGATGCGGCGCTCGACGATGACGTGCGTGTCGGTCTTCGTCTCCGTTTCGGCGACGGCGCGGCGACCCGTCTTGACCTCGTCGGCGGCGCGGCGGAGGTACGCCGGGTCGAGCCCGACCTCACTGCCGAGACGTTCGAGATCGGCGAGGGTGAGGCCGTGCTCGCGGGCCTGGCGGCGCTCGGCGTCCTCGGCTTGCTGCTCGGAAGCGCGGCGGACGATCTCTTTGACTTCTTCCTCGGTGAAGACGCGGTCGGGCATCGGCTATCGGTGTTGGTCAGCGCAGCGCGTACGCCCCGCGCTCGTTGCGGTTGCTGAGCGCGAGGCCCTCACGACCTCGTGCGGCGGCGCTCCGGCGTGCCCGTGCGCTCGTCCTCCTCGGGCAGCGTGTCGAGGCCGAGGGGG
>CAYTJT010000441.1:0-2407 GCA_964438105.1 uncultured Rhodothermales bacterium
CTGCACAAGAACGTCAACGTCGGGATCGGCTACATGAAGGGCTGGAACCAGGACATCGGCTGCGTGGCTTGGGACGGGCTGATGGAGGACCTCGCCACGCTCGAAATCTCGCGGGCGCAGGTGTGGCAATGGATCCACCAGAACGTCACGCTCGACGACGGTACGGAAGTGACGCGCGAGCTCGTCCGCACCGTGTTCGACCAGGAGCTCGAGAGCATCCTCGACGAGCTCCGCGAGGCCTACGCCGACGCACCCGAAGCCACGCTCGATAAAGAGGTCGAGCGTTTCCGGCAGGCCGCTGCCGACGCCGCCGACGTCTTCACCGAGGAGACGATGCGGCCGTTCCTCGCCTGCGCCTCGAACCTCGTCGGCGACCCCAACCAGCAACGCCACCTCAAAGAAACCGGCGGCTGTGACTGACCACCACGGCATTCTGTACGGGCACGATGCATCGTGCCCCCACGCATCGTGCCCCCACACCTGAACAACTCGCCATCCCGCATAGACGCAGCATACTGCGTCTCTACCCCCGATCCACTCTCGCCCCCGCTTCCATGCAGATCGATATGAACACCCATCACGAATCCGCCGCCGACCTCGAACAGAAATGGACCAGCGATAAACGCTGGACCGGCGTCGAGCGCCGCTACAGCGGGGAGGACGTCGTCCGGCTCCGCAACTCGTTCCCCATCCAGTACACCCTCGCCGAGCGCGGCGCGACCCGGCTGTGGGACCTCCTGCACTCGGAGGACTACGTCAACGCCCTCGGCGCGCTGACGGGCAACCAGGCCATGCAGCAGGTCAAGGCTGGGCTCAAGGCCATCTACCTCAGCGGCTGGCAGGTCGCGGCCGACGCCAACCTCGCGGGCCAGATGTACCCCGACCAGAGCCTCTATCCGGCCGACTCCGTCCCGGGCGTCGTGAAGCGGATCAACAACGCGCTCCTCCGCGCCGACCAGATCGCCAACAGCGAAGGCAAGGGGGACGACACGTACTGGATGGCCCCGATCGTGGCCGACGCCGAGGCCGGGTTCGGCGGGACGCTCAACGCGTTCGAGCTGATGAAGGCGATGATCGAGGCGGGCGCCGCGGGCGTCCACTTCGAGGACCAACTCGCCTCGGAGAAGAAGTGCGGCCACCTCGGCGGCAAAGTGCTCGTCCCGACGAGCCAGTTCGTCCAGACGCTCACCGCCGCACGCCTCGCCGCGGATGTGATGGGCGTCCCGACGCTCCTCATCGCCCGCACCGACGCCGACAGCGCGACGCTGATCACGAGCGACGTGGACGAGCGCGACCGCCCGTTCATCGAGTCGGACGAGCGCACGCCCGAGGGCTTCTTCCGCGTCAACAGCGGGATCGAGCCGGCGATCGCCCGCGGGCTCGCCTACGCCCCCTACGCCGACCTCCTCTGGATGGAGACCGGCAAGCCCGACCTCGACGAGGCGCGCCGCTTCGCCGAGGCCATCCACGCCGAGTTCCCCGGCAAGATGCTCGCCTACAACTGCTCGCCGAGCTTCAACTGGGAGGCCCACCTCGACAAGGACACGATCGCCAAGTTCCAGCAGGAACTGGGCAAGATGGGCTTCAAGTTCCAGTTCATCACGCTCGCCGGCTTCCACGCCCTCAACTACTCGATGTTCGAGCTCGCCAAGGGCTACAAGGAGCGCGGGATGGCGGCCTACTCCGAGCTGCAGCAGGCCGAGTTCGGCGCCGAGAGCGAGGGCTACACGGCGACCAAGCACCAGCGCGAGGTCGGCACGGGCTACTTCGACGTGGTCCGCGACGTGATCTCCGGCGGCGAGGCCTCGACGGGCGCCATGGCCGGCTCGACCGAGACCGAACAGTTCCACTGAGCCGCGGTACCTTTCCTTTCCCGTTTCTACCCGTGGGGGCACGATGCATCGTGCCCCTACATTATTTCTCCCGATGCCATGGACTTCCAGCCTTTCGACCCGCCCCGCCGCACGCTCATGGGCCCCGGCCCGTCCGACGTCGCCCCGCGCGTGCTCGACGCGCTCTCGCGCCCGACGATCGGCCACCTCGACCCGCGATTTATCGACCTGATGGACGAGACGAAGGCGCTGCTCCAGTACGCCTTCCAAACCGAGAACGCCCTCTCGATGCCGGTCTCGGGGCCGGGCACCGTCGGGATGGAGACGTGCGTCGTCAACCTCATCGAGCCGGGCACAAAGGCGATCGTGTGCCAGAACGGCGTCTTCGGCGGGCGGCTCAAAGCGATGACCGAGCGGGCTGGGGGAGACGTCGTGCTCGTCGAGGACGACTGGGGCCGCGCCGTCTCGCCGGAGAAAGTCGAAGCCGCGCTCAAAGCCAATCCCGACGCCGAGGTGCTGATGTTCGTCCACGCCGAGACGAGCACGGGCGTGCTCTCCGACGCCGAAACGCTGGC
>CAYTJT010000442.1:0-2395 GCA_964438105.1 uncultured Rhodothermales bacterium
GCGACGGCCGGGGGGCCACGGATGGGGAGCAGCGCGAGGACGACCGTCGCCGGGGCGACGGGGCGCTGCGGCGCGAACGCCCGATCGATCGCGAGCGCGGGCTGTGCGGCCGGGACGGGCGCGCGCCAGTGCTTCGTCGGGAGGCAGAGCGCGCAGTGCGCGTGCTCGCCGCCGAGCCCGTCGAGCGGGACCGTGAACGCCGTGACGCCGTCGATGTGGACGTGGTCGGTCTGCGCGGCGACGTGCTGGCGCGTCTCCTCGTGCGCCAGCCCGTGCTCGGCGCGGTGCACCGCAGGCCCGACGAGCCCGCCCGCCACGAAGGCGAGGAGCGCGAAGGAGGCGCTGATGCGGTACGGGAGCGTCATGCGGCGAGGGGGTCGGGGTACTCCAAACTTAAGACCGATGCGCGCAGGTTCCCCCGGGGCCCAAATTTTCTCCCGCTCTTACGACTGGCAGCGCGGGCAGAGGTAGGTCGCGCGGTCGTACGGCGGGAGGCGAACGAGCTCGACCGGCGTGTCGCAGACGAGGCACGGCTTCCCCTTCCGCTGGTACACCCACCGCGTGTGGCCCCGCTCGCGGAGCTCGGGCGGGGTCGTCTTCGTCCGGCCCCACGACTCGGTGCCCTCCCACATGATCGGGATAACGGCGTCCCAGAACCGATCCAATTCCTCCCGCGAAACCGACGCGGCCGGGCGGCGCGGGTCGATCCCGGCGAGGAACAGCCCCTCGGACTTGTAGATGTTGCCGACGCCCGCCATCACCCGCTGGTCGAGCACGGTCGGGCTGATGGGGCGGTCGCCCTCGGCCCAGACGCGGCGCGCGGCCTCATCGCGGTCGAACGCTGAGCGCGCCGGCGTGCCGGCCATCACGTCCGGGCCGAGGCTGTTCAGCCGCTCGTGCCCCGCGCGCTCCTCCGGCGTCAGCAGTTCGACGGTGGGGCCGTGGAAGAAGACGGCCTCGTGCGCGTCGGTGGCGAGGCGGAGGCGGACGTGCTTCTCCTCTTTGCGGAGGCCGAGCGGGCGCTCGCCGACCTGCCACGAGCCGTACTGCGCGCCGTGGCAGTGGAGTGTCTCCCCCGTCGAGAGGTTCAGGAGCAGGTGCTTCCCGTGCGTCTCGACGCCCGTCACGTGTTCGCCGACGAGCGACTGCGGCCGCTCGCCCCAGCGCTTCGGCATCTTGATTCCACGAAGCGGCTCGCCGACGAGCGGGGCGAGGCGGCGCTTCCAGCGGACGACGGCGTGCCCCTCAGCCATCACGCCGCTCCGCCACGTGGGCCTCGTCCGGAAAGCCGAGCGCGTCGAGCAGCCGGTTGAAAACAGACGGCGGGAGGTGGCCACCCGACGCCGCGTCGTGGCCGTGCCCGAAGTCGTCGGCGTACTCCGCCCCTACGTCGACGCTCTGAAAGATCTCGGGGAGGACGAGGTCGGCCCGCGCCGTCCGCGTCGAGAACGCGACGACGCCCGGCCGGTAGCCCGTGTTCGCGGCGATCACGGCGTATTTCTTCAGCCGCCCGCGCCACTGCTGCGCGATGAGGGGGTGGACCTGGCACGCCGAGTCGATGCGGACGAGCGCGAACGGCTCGGACTCGGAGAACACCGGCGCCGCCTTCCGGGCTTCGGCGAGCTCGGCGTTGACCTCGGCGCGATACGCGGCCAGCTTGTCGCTCCCCGGCCCCTCGCTGAGCGCCTTCGGCCCGTCGCCCGTCATCAGCAGCTTCAGCGGCGTCTCGGCGTCGAACGTCGAGGCGCGGCGGGCGGCGTTCGTGAGCACGACGGCCTCTTTCAGCCACTTCGCGGTGTAGCGCTTTTTCGCCTCCGCCAGCCGCGGCCACGGCGCCTTGTCGCCCAGGTCCGAGATCGTCCCGACAGCGGCGATCCACAGCAGGTCGTCGACGTCGGTCTCGGCGCCGACGAGATCGAAGGCGAGCCAGGCCGAGCACGGGATAGGGTCCCAATCGTAACCGGAGATCACGGCCCCGTCCGGCGTACCCTCGGGCCGGTGGTGGTCGACGTATAGCGTCGGCACGCCGTCGAGCACGCCCGCCGCGTTCACGCCGAGGTCGGTGACGACGAGCGCCGCCGGGTCGAGCGCGCCGAGGCGTTCGGCCACCGAGTCGGAATAGAACGCGTTCTCGGCCCGGCCCGATGGGACGACGTGGACGTCCTCGAACCCGAGCCGTCGGAGCCCGCGCCCGAAGAGCGCGCCGGCGGCGAGCCCGTCGGCGTCGAAGTGGCAGAACACGACGAGGCGGGCGGCCCGGTCGCGGTCAGCCAGCCAGGCGTGGACCGTGGCGCGGGCGGCGGCGAGACGGTCGGCGAAGGCGTTCATGCGCGGCGGGTCGGTCGGGGCATCGTCGGTCAGAGCATCGTCGGGGCGTCGTCCGTCGGGGCGTCGT
>CAYTJT010000443.1:0-2393 GCA_964438105.1 uncultured Rhodothermales bacterium
GCGCCGACGAGCATCCCGACGAAGCCCCAGATGATCGTGGCGATCGTGAAGAGGCGGACGATGCCGTCGTCGTAGGAGAAGACCTCGAAGCGCGAGCGGTCGGCGCGGAGCGCCACCGACGACGCGTCGGTGGAGGCGGTAGTGGGGTGTTCCATAGGTCGCAGGATGGGGAAGGCGAAGGAGCAGCGGCAAATAACCGCGCGCGGTTCCAGCGAGGTGACGGTCTGGGGTGGAGGGCTCCGTGGGGTGCCCCTGCCGTGGAGAGTAGGGCGTTCCCCTACAACCGATTCAGAACGCGAGCGGCAGCCCCATCCGGAGCGGGGTTGCCGCGTACGAAACTGCCCTCAAGGATCACGACTCGGGCAACGCTGCCGACTCGTCGGCCGCCCGCGACCCCGCGTGCTCGGCGTCGGCGTCGCTCTTGGCGATGAGCACGGGGACGTGAGCCAGCCGGAGCACGCGCTCGGCGACGCTGCCGAGCAGGAGGTGCTTGAGCCCCGAGAGCCCCCGCGTCCCCATCACGATGAGGTCGCTCCCGAGCCGCTCGGTCTCCTTCACGATCACGTTCGGCGAGTGGCCGATCCCGACGTGGACGTCGAGCTCGACGTCGTCGCCCGGGTCCAGCGCGACGATCTCTTCGGCGAAGCCCCGGAGCTCCTCGGTGGCCTGCTCGGCGAACGACGGGCCGTATTCGGCGGCGACGCCGCCGGTGTCGTAGAAGTTGGGGACGGGCACGGTCTCGCCCACGTGGAGCAGGTCGAGCCGGGCGCCGAAGAGGCGCGCGAGCCGCACGGCTTGCTGCACGGCCGCCGCACTCGACGCGGAGAAGTCGACGGGGACGAGGACGGCGCCGATGTCGAGGGCGCCCTCGTCGGCGCGCACCGTGAGCACGGGGCACGGCGCCCAGCGGACGACCTCCTCGGCGACGCTGCCGAGCAGCATCCGGCGGAGGCCGCGCCGCCCGTGCGTCCCCATCACGATGAGGTCGACGTCGTGCGTCTCGGCGTAGCTGATGAGCGCGGGCGCGGCGGCCACGTCGCGCACCACCTCGTGCTCGATCTTCGCGCTCCCCGGGTCGAACCGGCGCGTCTCGCTGCGGTCGTGCTCGACGCCTTCCTTGAGCCGTTCGCGCAGCTTGTCCAGCGCGGCGGCCGGCTCGCTCGGCTCGCCGAAGGGGTCGGCGTGGAGCACATCGGCGTGGACGACGTGGAGCGTGGCCCCGGCCCGCTCGGCGAGCGCGAGCGCGGCGTCGAGGGCCCGCTCGGAGCAGTGCGAGAAGTCGCGAGCGACGAGGATGTGCCGGATCGGTCTCATGGGGAGCAAGGCGTTGCGTGGCGCCGCGCCGGTCACCGCTCAGGCGCGGAGCGGCTCGATGTGTCGGAACAGTTCGGTGTAGGCGTCGGCCTCGGCGGGCGCGGCGTAGGGCGGGGCCGCCACGGGGCCGTTCCCGCTGAGGACGAACACCTGGCCGTTGAGCCCGCGGGCCTCGTTCGAGGCGAGAAAGCGCGTGGCATACCCCGCGTCGTGGAGCTGGTGGGAGCGGCGCTGCCGGTCCCCGCGCACCGTGGCCGATGAGAACGGCGCCGCGATGTCGAGGGTGCGGTCGGCGCTGGCGGGGTCCTCGAGCGCCACGCCGTTGAGCGTGATGCCGCGGCCGTGGAGCGCGCGCGCGGCGGCGTGCACGAACGCGGTGAACGAGGAGACGGCCGTCTCCCGCGCCGCCGCGCCCAGGTCGCCGGGCCACGCCCCGCCCATCAGCGCCGTCAGCACGAGGTTGCCCTCGCCCTTCCGCTTCAGCGCGGAGCCGCCCATCCGGACCGCCGGGACGAACGCGTCGAGCGAGATCGCGAGGGCGCCGTCGCCGTCGCCGTTGCGCACGGTGAGCGCGCCGTTCACGATGACGGAGTCGACCTGCCCGAAGGTCTGTACGGCCGCGCAGACGGCGGCGCGCGCGCCCTCGTCCGTCGCGGCGTCCGCCTCGACGAAGACGGGGTCCGTGTCGAAGCCGTGGAGCGTGCGGATCCGCTCGACCTCGTCGAGCACGGGACGCGCCGCGCGGGGGTCGGGGTCGGAGAGCACGAGGCACCGGCACTCGCCAGCGAGACGGCGCGCGACGGCTTGCCCGATCGGGCTGGCCATCCCGGTCACGACGGCGACCGTACCTGCCATGCCGGGGGACTGTGCGGAGGGACCTTCCATCGGTTGAGGCGCTGGGGGGACGGATTCACATTGCTCCCCCAGGCTACGTCGTCCCCGCCCCCCCCGATGACGGGCGTCGGACCGGGCCCGTCGTGGGGCCCACACGAGCGCCCATGTGGGGGAAATCCTCGCGGGAAAGTCCCCCGGGGAAATTCCTCACAGCCGGTGTTTACCGATCGCCCGGCGGCCTCGCC
>CAYTJT010000444.1:0-2388 GCA_964438105.1 uncultured Rhodothermales bacterium
CGGGGGCTGGGCAGCTTCCCGCTCCTCCTCCGAGGGCGAGTCCTCGGCGCGCTCGTGATCTTCAGCCGGGCGCCGCGCACCTTCTCCAGAGGCGAGCTCCGCATGGCCGAGACGCTCGCGTGGCACGTGGCGGGCGCGCTCAGCCGCTGGCAGGCGGAGGCCGAGCTGCGCGACAGCGAGGCCACGCTCCACACGATCACCGACACCACGGGCCACGTGCCCTACCGCCTCCGCTTCGGCGCCGACAGCTACGACCACCTGAGCTCCTCCATCGAGCGGATCACCGGCTACGCGCCGGAAGCGCTGCAAGCGGCCGGGGGGCTCGACGCGCTCACCGTGACGTACCGCGGAATCGAGGGCGAGGCGCTGAAGGAGGGGCGGACGGACGCGGCCGCGCACTACCTGGCCCTCCACCACATCCGAACGGCGAGCGGCGAGCTGCGGTGGATCGAGGACAGCGCGTATCCGTGGGTCGACGAGCTGGGCCACACGGTCGGGCTCGTGGGGGTGTTGCAGGACGTGACGGAGCGGCACGGGCGCGAGGCGGCGGACCGGGAGCAGACGCAGCGCACGCTCGCGCAGCAGCGCGCCCTCATCGAGCTCGCCGCCCTCGACGCCGACGCGGAGACGGTGCTCCAGCGCGCCACCGCCGCTGCCGTCGCAACGACGGGAACGGGCCGCGTCGGCCTCTGGCTCGCCGACGACGAGGCCGGCACGATTCGCCGTCACCACCTCGCCCTGCGGGACGGGCAGCGCCGCACGGAAGAGGCGGCTACCGTCCCGCTGGCGGCCTGCGCCGATGCGTTCCGTCAGCACCGCGTCGTCGTGGCGCCCGATCTGGAAGCGCAGGCGCTCGACCCCGCGCTCGGGCTCGGCGCGTACACCGAGCGCGGCGGCGTGCGGGCCGTGCTCATCGCCCCCATCCGCCGGCAGAGCGGCGTCATCGGGTTCGTCACGTTCGAGCACCTCGGGCCGGCGCGGACGTGGACGCTCGACGAGCAGGACTTCGCCGCCTCCATCGCCGACCTCGCCGCGCTCGCGCTCGAGCAGCAGCAGCGCGCCCACGCCGAAGCGGCGCTCCGCGAGAGCGAGCGCCGCTACCGCGCCATCTCGACGCTCGGCACCGACTGCGCCCACGCGTTCCGCGTCGAGCCGGACGGGGCGACGCACCTGGACTGGGCGACCGACGCGTTCGAGCGCATCACGGGCTACTCGCCCGACGAGATCGACGGCGCGGAGGACCTCCTCGCCCTCGTGCACGACGAAGACCGGGCGGCCTATCGCTCCAAGATCCGCAGGCTCGCAGCGGGCCAGACCACGGAGCTCGAACTGCGCATCGTCACGAAGTCCGGGGAGGAGCGCTGGATCTGCCACCGCAGCCGCCCCGTCCACGACGGCGAGGGACGCCTGCGCTGCGTGTACTCGACCGGGCAGGACATCACCGAGCGCAAGCGGTTCGAGGAGGCGCTCATCGCCGCGCGCGAGCAGGCGGAAACGATGGCCCGGAACAAGAGCGCGTTCCTCGCCAACATGAGCCACGAGATCCGCACGCCGCTGACCGGCATCATCGGCTTCGCCGGGGTGCTCGGCGAGGAGGTCGGGGAGGACAACCGCGAGTTCGCCCGCCTCATCGAGCGCAGCGGGCGGCGGCTGCTGGAGACGATCAACTCCGTGCTCGACCTCGCCCAGCTGGAGTCCGAGGGCCTCGTGCTGACCCCGAAGCCGCTCGACCTCAGCGACGAGGTGCGGCAGGCCGTGCTGCTGCTCTCGCCCCTCGCGGAGCAGAAGGGGCTCGGCCTCCACTTCGAAGCCGACGAGCCCCCCGTCGCGGTGTCGGCCGACGCCACGTGCTTGCACCGCGTCTTCAACAACCTCATCGGGAACGCCATCAAGTTCACCGAGCGGGGCGAGGTGACGGTGGCGGTGCGCGCCGACGGGAAGCACGCCACCCTCGAAGTTCGGGACACCGGCATCGGCATCGATGCGGAGTTCCTGCCCCACCTCTTCGACGAGTTCAGGCAGGAGGCCAAAAAGGGCGAGCGGGAGGGCAGCGGCCTCGGGCTCGCGATCACGAAGAAGCTCGTCAACCTCATGGACGGGACGGTCTCGGCCGAGAGCACGAAGGGGGAGGGGAGCCAGTTCACGGTCACGTTCCCCCTCTCCGAGCAGCCCGCCGACGAAGCTGAAGAGCGGGACACGCCGGGCGCGAAGGCCGCTGCTTCTGCCCCCGCCGAGTCGGCACCGCCGGAGGCCGAGGATAACGCGCTCAGCCAGACCGACGAGTACGATAGAGTCTCGGAGCCCCACGCGGACGTGACGCGCGATCTTGCCGGAGGAGGGGAGCCCTCAGAGGAAGAGATCGATGAAACGGTGCTGGCGTCGCTCCTC
>CAYTJT010000445.1:0-2385 GCA_964438105.1 uncultured Rhodothermales bacterium
CGATGCGGTGGGAGTTCCACGCCGACGGCACGATCCGCCCGCTCTTCGGCTTCACCTCGACGGGGAGCTCGTGTACGCAGAACGCGCGCTGGCACCACGCCTACTGGCGTTTCGACTTCGACATCGAGGGGGCCGAGAGCGACTACGTCGTCGAGACGACCTCGGACGGCCGGTCTCAGACCTTCAACGTCGAGAGCACGAGCCTCTGGAGCCCGGCCCCCCGGCGGTCGACCTCCATCGAGGACGTCTTCCAACCGGCAGCGATGAGCGTCAAGGCGTGGCAGGTGTTCGACGAAGCGACCGGCAGAGGCTACGCCGTCGTGCCGAGCGCGGCCGACCTCCTCACCCCGGCCGACCCCGGGACCGGCACCTCGTCGATCGACGACTTCGCCAAGGAAGACTTCGTGGTGGCGCGCTACCAGCCGGGCGAGATCGACGACGGCGCCTCCGGGTGCACGGCCAAGTTCACCGCCGAAGACACGAGCAACCCGATCGTGGACGGCGAGAGCGTGGACGGGGAGGACGTGGTGCTGTGGTACCGCTCGGGCATCACGAAGCCCGACATCGACCCCGGCTTCTGCTACGAGTCCGGCCCGGTCCTGACCCCGATCGGCGACTGGAGCGTCCCGCCCACCAGGTCCACGGCGGGCGAGCGGGCGGCGCAGCCCGCGGGCTTCACGCTCGAGGAGGCCTACCCCAACCCCTTCGACCGCACGGCTACGGTCACCTTCTCCGTGGACGAGGCGCAGCCCGTCACGCTTACGCTCTACGACGGGCTCGGGCGCGAAGTCCGCACGCTCTACGAGGGCACGCCGACCGCCGGAACGGCCGAACGCGTCGTGATCGACGGGACGTCGCTGCCGAGCGGGGCGTACACGGTCCGGCTCGAAGGGGCGTCCGTGAGCGGCAGCACGCGCATCGTCGTGCTCAAGTAAGCCCCGCTCCGAGAGACCACAGCGGCCCCGGCGCATCGAGCGCCGGGGCCGCTTTTTTTCCCTCCGCAGGCGTCGGCTCAGCGGGCCAGCGTCAGCGGGCGCGTCGTCACGGCTTCGGGCGTCCGGACCTCCACGAAGTAGACCCCGGCGGGGAGTCCGTCGGCGGCGACCTCCACGGTGTGGTCGCCGGCCCCCCGCGTCCCGTCGTCGAGCACGCGCACGACGCGGCCGAGCCCGTCGTAGAGCGTGACCGTCACCGCCGCGCCGCGCTCCAGGGTGTAGTCGACGGTGGCGGTGCGGACGAACGGGTTGGGGTAGACGGCGTCGACGCGCGCCACGAGTAGCTCGGCCCCACCCTCGGCCGATGTGGTCGCACGGTCGAGCGTCACCGAGGTCGTGTAGATGTAGTCGCCGCCATTGCCACTTCCGTCCGCGGCGTTGCCGGCGGCGTAGATCGTCACCGATTCGGGAGCGTCGGTCGGGGCCGTCCACCCCACCGTCCACGTCGACTGCTGAGTACCCGCCGGTTCGTGTGTGACGAAGTTCTGCTCGTTGTCGGAGAACCGGGTGTTCTCGTCGTCCACGATCACGAGCGCGCCCGCGTGCTCCAAAGCTGCGTCGTTATTCTCAACGGACACCTGGAAGCCTTGCTTCGGCGTGCCCGCGGGCGGCGTCGTGTTGTCGACGCTGACGGTGAACGTGATCGTCTCGCCGGGCACGAACGTCTCTGGCGCGTCGATCGTGACGGAGCCGGTCCCCTCGTTCGGCTCGAATCCGAAGTGGCAGGCCGTGCAGAGCCCGATGCCCGTCTCGACGGAGATGGGCGACCCGTTGGCCTTGGCGGGAGCCCCGCCGGAGTTCGACACGGCCATCGGGGGCTGGTAGAGCAGGACGCCGAGGGTGAGGAGCAGGCTGGCGAAACCGTAAACGAGGCGCATAGGACGAGGGGGGTTAGAGTGGGGAGGTCGAGCCGCAATCGGCGGGACAGGATACCGTCGCGCCTCCACCGCGCGCAAGGCTGTACTGCGGGGGTCAACGCCGGAGCGCGTCAGCGCTGGAGTTCGGCGGGCAGCTCGGGCAGCCACCCCGTTTGCAGCACGCCCCACAGCCCCACGAGGATGGCCTCGGCCGCGTCGTGGCGGAGGGAGGTCGGGCGCGAGGCGCCGGACCACGCGATCACGCGGCGCGCGAGCGTATCGGCGGCGGCCTTCGCCTCGCCCCCGCTCCGCCGTTCGCGCGGGTAGAGCAGCACCCGACGCCACGTGTGCGCGTCGACGACGCGTACGCGCAGCCCCCGACGCGCGCCCTCCTTCGCCCACATCTCGGCGAGCCGGCCGCCGCCTTCGAGCACGAGGTGCTCCACGCCGCCGAGGTCTTTCAGCACGCCGAAGGCGCCGCGCTTCAGCCGCGCGTTGCTGCCGAAGTTCTGCGAGCGGTACCACCGCAGCCG
>CAYTJT010000446.1:0-2373 GCA_964438105.1 uncultured Rhodothermales bacterium
CGTCGGCGAGGAACTTGTCGAAGACGCCGACGCGCCCGCCGGGGCGGAGCACGCGGGCGACCTCCCGGATCGCCGCTTCGGGGTCGGGCACGACGGCGAGGACGAGGTGGAGCAGCGCCGTGTCGAACGAGCCGTCGGAGAGGTCGAGGGCATGGGCATCCATCACGCGGACGTCGGCGTCGAGGCCGAGCGCGTCGGCGCGGGCCTGCGCCTTCCGCACCATCACCGGCGAGAGGTCTCCCGCGACCACGCGGAGGCCGGGCGGGAGGGATTCGAAGTCGAGGCCGGTTCCGCAGCCGGGGATGAGGACGCGCTCGCCCGTCTGGAGGCCGAGCGCTTCGATGGAGCGGCGGCGTCCGCGGTCGAGCCTGCGGGCCACGACATCGTAGAACGGCGCGTAGAGCCCGTAGCCGATACGATTCCAAGTGTTGGTGTTCGGGTTCACGGCAGCCTCCGGGACCTGTTCACCTCGACAGCGCGAGGATCTGCCGCGCGCCATTTGCGACGATGAGGAAGATGAAACCGCCAGCGAGCAGGTCCGGGATGGCCGAGGCCGTCGCCCAGACGACGAGGGCGGAGGCGATCACCAGACCGTTCACCTTGATGTCGTTCGAGGTGAAGATCCAGGAGGCCTCGATGTGGGCCTCTCCTCGCTTCGCCTTACTCAGGATCACGAGCGTCGCCACGTTCCCGGCGAGGGCGAGCGCGGCCACGACGAGCATGGTCGTCACGTCTGGTGCGCCTTCGCCCGTCACGAAGCGCCGCGCCACCTCGACCAAGCCGAAGACGGCGAGGCCAAGCTGGAGGTACCCGCTCGTCCGCGCGAGCTGCTTCTTACGGAGCACGGTCCCGCCGACGGCTGCGAGGCTGAGCGCGTAGACGAGCGCGTCGGCGAGCATGTCGAGCGAGTCGGCCACGAGGCCCATCGACCCGGCGAGGAGCCCGGCCGTGAGTTCGCCGACGAAGAAGGCGGCGTTGATGACGAGGGCGAGAAGGAGCGGCCTCCGTTCCCCAGTGTCGTCAGCGTCAGCGTCGGAGAGAGCGCCATCCAACGCTTCCGTCGTGACGTGCCTGGCCCCGAGGCCGAGCTCGTCTAGCGCTGCCGTGACGGGTGCCACGTCGCCGGCGTGAACGACGTCGAGCCGTCGGGCCGGGAGGTCGAAGGCGAGGCGGCGGACGCCGTCCATGTCTTCGAGGCGCATCCGCACGAGGTGCTCCTCGGCGGCGCAGTCCATCTTCTCGACGTGGTAGGTGGTCTGGTGCATAGGTCTGCTTCGGCTAGAGTCCCCAGAAGATGACGGCGACGACCCACAGCGGGGCGACGACGGCGAGCGTTACCACCTGCCACCGCTGGAAGCCCTTCTCGCGCCCGCCCACCCACACGAAGGCCGCGTAGAGCACCGCCACGAGCGCGACGCCGACGAGGTTGATCGCGAAGAGCCGGAAGTTCTCGGCCGGGAGCGTCGCCAGCGCCAGCGGCACGAACGAGAGCGTGAGCGTCACGGCGTGGTCGCCGATCACGCTCGTCACCGCCGGCGTCACCTGCCCGCTCCGCGTCACGCTCCACGTGGCGAACACCTCCGGGAGCGCCGCCATCGGGGCCGTGATGAAGAGGCCACCCACGACGGCCTCGATGCCGAGCCCGGAGACGATGTTCTCGGTTGCGAGGACGGTGAAATAGGCCCCGGCCACGAGTGCCGCCACGCCACCGACGGCGAGGGCGACCTCCTTCTTGGGCCAGTCCACGTCCTCGCCCTCGCCGCGCCCCCGAAGGAGCGCCTGCGCGGCGTAGGCGAGGTAGCCCGCCCCCAAGAGCGCCGCGTCGAGGGGCTGGAGGCCGCGCCATGGGGCAGGCAGCGTCAGCGCAGCGAAGAGGGCGACGAGGCCGAGGTACGGCAGTGCCTGCACCGTGACCGCCTGGCGGTCCACGACGAGAGCGTGCTCGCGAAGGTGCCGCTCGTGACCCTCGTGCTCCGCGCTGCCGCCCCCTTCGCCGCCGCCGTCGTTATTCCCGTCGTTCTCCTGGTCCTCCCCCAGCCGTCGCTTCCGCGTGGCGAGGTAGGCCGTGACCACCATGATGGGGATGGCGATGACGTTCGACCCGACGGAGCTCCCAAGCCCGATGTCGGAGACGCCCCGCATCGCCGCCGACGTGGCGATGCCGACCTCGGGGCTCGCCGCGGCCAGCCCGATGAGCGCGCCGCCGGCGGCCACGGAGATCCCCCACTTCTGGCGCAGCTTTCTCAGCGGAGCCGAGAGGTGCTCGGCCCCCCAGTGCGCGGCCCAGACGGCGGCGAGGAGGACGGGTACCCAGAGGAGGTACGTCATAGGATTCGAGATAGAGAGCGGTCAAACGGCGGCTTCGCCGCGCTC
>CAYTJT010000447.1:0-2371 GCA_964438105.1 uncultured Rhodothermales bacterium
TTGTGCGGCTCACCCCCTTGGGCGCTAATCCATACCTTCAGGGGGATGAAGATCCCAAACGACGACGCCGCCTTCGTCCCACCGGAGAAGCTGACCGGCTACCTGCTCGCGCTCACGCACCCGGTCGGCGGCCCGAAAGCACGGTTCTTCCAAGCGCACGGCTTCGACGAGACCAACACAGCGGAATTGGAGGCGGGTCTACTTTCTATCGCTCGCGGCGCGGACGCCGAAGCCGCCGAGAGTCCGCACGGTGTGAAGTACGTCGCCGACGACGACCTGCTGACTCCGAGCGGTCGTAGTGTACGGGTGCGGACGGTCTGGATCGTGGAGCCAACCGACCCTCGCCCGCGTTTGATCACCGCATATCCTGCCTAATCTACCGAGGCGAGTCATGATTCGAGAGCACGAAACAGTAGTGCTGAGGCGCGACCTCCCGGCCCTGGGTTTGGAGCGAGGGGACGTCGGGGCCGTCGTGCACGTCTACGGCGACGGGGCCGCTGTGGAGGTGGAGTTTGTGTCGGGCGCCGGGACGACGGTGGGCGTGGAGACGCTGGAGCTGGAGGATGTGCGTCCGCTGGGTCGGGATGAGATTCTACACGCGAGAGCCATAGCCGTGTAACCAGGCGCTGCACGCGGACCCAGGGCCGGTCGGCGTTTTCCGTGGCCGTCGTTGCTACCGCGTCAGGTTTTGTCGACCTCTCGCAATGGTGCCCGCAGGCCTTGGGCCGGTGAGCGCCAACCTGTTCTACCGGGCTCGGCGGGATCCTCGGTGTATTCGATCCCGAACACAACGGAGCGTCTCAGCGTACCTCCCGAACTTGCGAAACCGAACGCAAACGCGGGTCCCGATGCCACCAGCGACGACCAAAGCGAAAATCGTTCGCGCCGTGGAAGACCTCCCGGAGAACGCCACCATCGAGGACGCCATCGAACGCCTCGTCTTCCTGCACAAGATCGAGGTCGGCCTGAAACAGGCGCAGGAGGGAAAGACGGTGCCGCTCGATGAGGTCGAGGCCCGTCTCAAACGCCGCCGCCGGTCCAGGCAAGCCGAGTAGAGCACGGTGGCACAGGTCCGGCTTACGGAGCAGGCGCAGCATGAGCTCGACGCCATCATCGAATACTACGAGCGCGTCGGCGCGGCCGACTTCGCAGAGGTCTTCGAGGAACGCGTGATCGCGAAGGTTCGGCGGCTTGAGCGTCTCCCCCGCATGGGTCGCGTGGTGCTGGGGATCGGCGATGAAGCGATCCGGGAAGTGCTCTACCGCAACTACCGCATCGTTTACGTGGTGGACCGGGACGATGAAGGGGCCGACGTGCTGACGATCTTCCACTCGTCTCAGCAATTTGGCGCGTTGGGTCTCTCGGAGGAATGAGCGCCGTCAGAACTCCACGCTGAACCCGACGGTCGGGAGGCGGCCGACGTTTGTCTGCTCGCGGAGGCGGTCGGGCTCGGCGGGGTCCTCGGTGTATTCGAGCCCGAACACGTTCTCGCGGTCGAGCACGTTCTGCACGTCGAGGTAGACGACCCCGTTGATGCTCCGCCCGAGCCCGAAGCGGCGGTCCACGCGGAGGTCCCACCGGGCGTAGGCCGGCGTCCGCTCGGCGTTGAGGCGGTCGAGGTCGAGCACGCCGCGGCGCGAGAGCGCGTACTCGGCCTCCGAGGCCGCGAGGTCGAACGGGGTGAACGGCCGCCCGGACTGCACCGTCAGCCGCGTCCCGACCTCCCACGCCCCGAGGCGGACGCCGCCCGTGAGCGAGAGGGTGTGGCGGACGTCCCACGCGCTCGGCCGGTAGACGCCGTCGCCGCCCGTGAACTCGCTCCACGCGAGCGTGTACGCGCCGAGCCCGTAGACCCGCGCCGTCAGCCGCTTCTGCGCCGCGAGCTCGACGCCGTACGCCCGGCCCTCCCCGTCCGAGCGCAGCGGCTCGGCCCCGACGATGCCGTAGTCCCCGCCCAGGTTCGCGAGCGAGACGCGCGGGTCCGACGCCGAGACGGGGTAGTCGCCGTAGTCCTTGTAGAACCCCTCGACGGACACGCGCAGGCTCGGGATTGGCGTCACCGCGAGCCCGCCGACGACCTGCCCGACGTCGATCCACCGCAGCCGCTGGTTGACGAAGGCGCCGCTCTCGTCGCGCACCGCGAGGGAGATCAGCTCCGGCGACTGCGTGAACCGCCCGACCGCCGCCGACACCTCCCACCGCTCCGTGAGATCGTACGATGCGCTGAGGCGCGGCGAGACGACGGCCGCTTCGTCGAGGAAGTCCGTGGCGTCGGCGCGGAGGCCGGCGGTGAGGGCGAGGCGGTCGCGGAGGAGACGCGTGGTGAGTTGGGCGTAGCCGAACCCCTTCCACAGCCCGAGGTCGGTCGCGA
>CAYTJT010000448.1:0-2364 GCA_964438105.1 uncultured Rhodothermales bacterium
TGTCCGCCGCGTTGACGGGCGGGAAGCGCGGGGATATGATGAGGACTCGTTTCAGGGAAGCAGAGGTAGTCGTATGCGAGGGCGGAACGTGCGGCAGACGGGACTAAACCCAGTGGGGCGTCTGCGCTCCGAGCGCCGCTTCTACGGAGCGGATTAAGATAGGACGTTGTGCTTCCCAACTGAAACGCTCGCGGGCTGCCGCCAAAGCCGCGGCCTTGGCTCGCTGCAGGTCGCCGGGGCGCTGGACGAGCGCTTCGATCTGCGCGGCGAGACTCACCGCGTCGTTGCCTTCGCAGAGCCGCACGGCGTCGGGAGCGTGCGCGGCGACCTCCCGCTGCCCGGCCGTGTCCGTCGCGACGACGGCGAGGCCCGCGACGAGGTAGTGCAGGATCTTGTTCGTCACCGTGAGGTTGCGGCTCGGCGGGTCGTAGTCCTCGAGCGCGAGCCCGATGTCGTGCTCGGCGATCCGCCCGAGCAACTCCTGCGGCGGGACGAGGCCGTGGACGTGGAGCCGGTGCCCGCGTTCGTCGGGGAACAGCCCGGCCAGCCACCGCCGGTCGGGCTCGTCGGCGCGGCCGCGGAGGTGGACGTCGATGGGCCGCTCCACGCGCCCGAGCGCGGCGCACAGCGTTTCGAGCCCGCGCCCCGGCCCGACCGTCTGCGAGACCCAGTGGAGCGACGGGCGCTCGGCGTCGACTCGGTCGCGCAATTCGCCGTCGAGGTCGGCGCGCTCGGCCCACGGGAAGGCGTTGTAGATCACGCCCGGCGTCGGGCCGTCGTAGGCCTCGGCGAGGGCTGCGGCGAGGGCTTCGGACGTGGTCGTGACGTGGCGTCCGCACCGGACGAGCCGGGCCTCGCAGCGCCGCAGCAAGCCGACGGGCCGCCCGACGCGCGCCTCGGGCAGGAGGTCCTCGGAGTACCAGTCTTCGATGTCCGCGCCGACGGCGAAGCCAGCGTCCATCAGCTCGCTCACGACCCACGTGCCCACTTCCTGATGCCCGATCGTGAGGTCCGCTGCGAGTTCGCGGGCCGCCCGGAGCATCGCGCGCATTCCGTAGCCGAGGGCTTCGGGCCGCTCCCACCCCAGCCGCGCGCCCGCTTCGGTCGCGAGCCGCCGGACGAGGCGGTGCCGCGTGCGCTCCGGCGAACCCGGCCGGAGGTCCACGACGACGCGGTGCTCGAAGCCGCCGTCGCGGACGAGCGAGGCGTCGAGCTCGCTCAGGCGGGCGTCCGTCGCCGGGCCGAGCACGGTGACGCGGTGCCCGGCCTCGCGCAGCGCCGTCGCCTCCTTCACCACGCGCGGGTTGCGGCACAGGTGAGCCCCCGTTACGATGCAGATGTGAGCCATGATGACGTCGACGCTCCCGTCGATGCGCGCTGTAGCTAGCTCGCGCGTTGATCCAGCCAGAGCTTGAGCGTGAGGAGGCGCAGGAATTTAATCCCGCCCCGCTTCGTCAACGCCTCCATGGGCTGGCTCCACGGATCCGTGCCCAGGATATCGCCGAGCACGTCGCGCGCCTCGTCGCTGGGGTCGGCCCACAACTCGGGCACTACGGTGGAGTGGCGGATGTAGTGATTGAAGTTCGGCCACGACCCCCGCGTCACGCTCCCGTCGAGCGGCGTGCCGTCCACGTCGCGCTTGAACACCCTGCGATAGGCCACGCCATAGAGAAAGCGCAGGGTCTTCTCGAGCTGGGACGCGCCGATCCGGCTCAGCGAGTTGTTATTCGCGATGTCCCCGCCCGAGCGGCAGATCCGCCCGACGGCGTCCTCCCACACCTGCCCGTTGAGCTTGAGGCTGGGCGGCACCCGCTCATAGGCGTCGACGAGGGCCGTGTCCGCGAAGAGGGGGTCCCAGGGAAGGGTACGTTGCAGCAGGAGGCGTCCCGCGGTGTCGGCCTCGCGCGCCACCGGCCGCAGCCGCCGGAGCTCGAGCGCCCACCGCCCGGCGTCCGACTCGTCCTCGAGATCGAGCCCATCGTAGGCGGCGCGCAACCGCTCGCGCACCGGCTGCCGCCACGCTTCCGCCACTGGCCCGTGGGGGGCGTACCACTGGAGGGAGAACGAGGCGAAGTCGTGGAGCGGGAGGTTCTTCCCGAATAACGTCCTGTAGGTCCGGTTCGACGTCAGCCCCTTGAAGAGGTAGTCGGCGTAGCACCCCGTCAGGAGGCTTTCGAGCCCCAACGCCCGCAGCTGCGGGATGAACTCGGTGTAGTGGGCATCGAGGAGGTTCCACATCCCCCCAGCGACGCGGACCGCTTTCCGCGCACCCCGCCCGTAGTGCTCGAAGTCCCGCTGCAGGCCGACATGCTCGCTGCCCACGCGCTCGGCCAGCTGCCGGGCCGTCTCGAATTCGGCATTCGG
>CAYTJT010000449.1:0-2363 GCA_964438105.1 uncultured Rhodothermales bacterium
GAGGTCGTGCCCGTCGAGGAGAATGTGCCCGTCGTCGGGGTCGTAGAACCTCGGGATGAGGTTGACGAGCGTCGTCTTGCCCGCCCCGCTCGGCCCGACGAGCGCGACCGTCTGCCCCGGTTCGACCCCGAACGACACCTCGCGCAGCACGGGCTCACCGCGCTCATACCCGAAGGCCACGTCGCGGAACTCGACCTGCCCTTCGAGGCGCGGCAGCGGCCGGGCGCTCGGCGCGTCAGCGATCTGCGGCTCGGTGTCGAGCAGTTCGAACACCCGCTCCGACGCGCCGACGGCCGAACTGTACGCCGTGTAAAGACGCGAAAGCGAGCCCACGCTCTGCGCGATCGAGAAGGCGTAGAAGATGAACGCGACGAGGTCGCCCGCCGTGAGCCGCCCGGCGAGGACCTCGACGCCGCCGTACCAGAAGATCCCGACGAGCACGCCGAGGAACAGGAAGCCGACGAGCGACCAGAACGCCGCGCTGAGGAGCGCCTGCTTTTTCGCCGTCCCGAAGAGGTCCTCGACGGCCTCGCCGTAGCGGCCGGTCTCGTAGTCCTCGCGCGCGAACGCCTTCACCACGCGGATGCCCGCGAGCGCCTCTTCCGCAATCGCCGTCGTGTCGGCGAGGTGGTCCTGCACCTGCCGGGCGTAGCGGCGGATGATCTGTCCGAAGTAGCGCGAGAGGATCACCACGACCGGCACCGTGGCGAACACGACGAGCGAGAGCCGCCAGTTCAGCACCAGCATCAGGGCGACGGAGCCGACGAGCGTGAGCGACTGCGAGACGAGCTGGCTGAGGTTCGTCGTCGCGGCGGCGCGGAGGCTGCCGACGTCGTTGGTGAGCCGCGACGTGATCTCGCCGATGCGGCTGTCGGTGTAGAACCGCAGCCCGAGGCGGTGGAGGTGGGCGTAGATCTGCCGCCGGAGGTCCGCGATGATCCGCTCGCCGACCCACGCCATCCAGTACGAGCCGAGGAGCCCGACGGCCGTCTGCGCGAGAAAGAGGCCGAAGAGCGTCAGCGCGAGCCGGTCGAGCAGGGGGCGGTTGCCGTTCTCGAAGACGGCGTCGAGCAGGGCGCGCAGCCCGAGCGGGACGACGAGGAAGATGAGCGAGCCCGCGACCGAGAGCAGGAGGGCTGCCACGAGCCGTTTCCAGTGCGGCCGGGCGTAGCCGAGGATCCGCCGCAGCATCTGCCCGAGGGGGAGGCGGGGCGCGTCGTCGCGGGCGTCGAGGTCGGGCGGGGGCATAAGCGAGGGGCCGCGGCTCGGATTGCCGCGGCCCCTCCGCAACCGGTCCGCCGCCGCCCCGGTTCCACTCCGGCGACGGGGGTCGGGTCAGGCCTGCTCCTGATATTCCTCGCGGCGGATGTCGATGCCGGCGCGCGAGAGCTTGCCTTCGAGGTCTTCGTAGCCCCGGTCGAGGTGGTAGACGCGGAGGACGTGCGTCTCGCCCTCCGCCACGAGCCCGGCGAGCACGAGCGAGACGCTCGCGCGGAGGTCCGTGCTCATCACCGTCGCGCCGCTGATGCCGTTGCGGCCGTGGCCCTCGACGGTCACCGTGTTGTCGCGGACGTTGCACTCGGTCCCCATCCGGTTCAGCTCGGGGATGTGCTTGAAGCGGTCGGTGTAGATCGTGTCGGTGACCGTGGCGGTGCCGTCGGCCTGCGTCATCATCACGGTCCACTGCGCCTGCAGGTCCGTCGCGAAGCCGGGGTAGGGGTCGGTCGTGATCGAGACGGGTTTGATGACATCGGGAACGGTCACGGTGACGATCTCGTGCGGGGTGCCGTCTTCCGGGCGGACGGAGAAGTCGGCGCCGGTCGCGCGAAACGCCTTCGGGAAGTCCTCGCCGAGGTGCTCGGCGCGGGCCCCGGTGATCTCGAACGTCGAGCCGGGCTCGCCCGCCATCGCCGCCGCGATCATGTACGTCCCGAGCTCGATGCGGTCCGGGCAGTTCCAGAAGTCGATGGCTTCGAGGCGGTCCACGCCCTGAATCGTGATCGTCTTTGTCCCGAGGCCGTCGATTTGGGCGCCCATCTCCTGCAGCGCGTTCCCGAACACGACCACGTCGGGCTCGGCGGCGGCGTTGTCGAGCACGGTCTCGCCCTCGGCCCTCACCGCCGCGAGCATCACGTTGATCGTCGCGCCGACGGAGACGGGGTCGAAGTGGATGCGGGCGCCCTGGAGCCGGCCGCCGGGCGCCGTCGCCACGACGTCGCCCTTGTCGAGGGTGATCTCGGCGCCGAGCGCCTCCATCCCCTTGATGTGGAGGTCGACGGGGCGGGGGCCCCACGCGCAGCCGCCGGGGAGCGAGACGCGCGCCTTGCCGCAGCGGCCGAGGAGCGCGCCGAGCATGTAGAACG
>CAYTJT010000450.1:0-2360 GCA_964438105.1 uncultured Rhodothermales bacterium
GCGCCTCCATCTCGGCGATCTCGGCGCGTTGCGCGCGGATGATGTCGTCGGCGAGCCGGCGGGCGCGGGGGTCGGAGATCTCCGCCCGCTCGCTCGTCAGGATCGCGATCGAGTGGTGCGGGATCATCGCCTTCATCCACGCCACGTCGCCGACGGTCTCCTGGCTCCGCGCCAGCCACAGCGCGGCGGCGAAGACGAGCGCGCTCCCGACGAAGATGGCGACGTTGGCCTTCTTGTCGTCGTACATCTTCAGCATGAACGCGAGCATGACGACCGCCATCGTCGCGCCCATGTAGAGCGCCATCCAGAGCTTCGTCTGGCTCCACCATACGTGGTCGAGGACGTAGACCGTCGAGTACATGAGCACGAACATGAGCGCCGTGGAGGTGGCAATCATGGCGAAGAAGCGGGCGTAGGACATGCGACAGGAGAGGTGTGTGAGACGATAGAACGGGGCGGGACGTCAGTGCCGCGCGAAGACGGCGGCCCGGCCGTCGCGCGTGAACATGTAGACCTCGTAGCGGTCCGCCGGGCGGCCCTCGACCTCCATCCCCGGCGAGCCGATCGGCATCCCGGGCACGGCGAGGCCGATCGCCTCGGGCGGGGGCTCGCTGAGGAGGCGGCGGACGTCCTCGGCCGGGACGTGGCCCTCGACGACGTAGTCGCCCACGATCGCCGTGTGGCACGACGCGAGCTGGTTCGGCACGCCGAGGCGGGCCTTCACGTCGTCGAGGCTCGGCACGTCGATGAGCTCGATCTCGAAGCCGTTCTCGGCCATGTGGTCGGCCCAGAGCGTGCAGCAGCCGCAGGTCGGCGTTTTGTAGACGGTGACGGTGGGCGTCTGCGCTTCGGTGCGGCAGCCCGCGAGGGCGAAGGCGCCGAGGGCGAGCGCGAGGAGGGGGATACGCATGGGGAGTCGGGGGTTGAGGGTTAGGACTGGATGAGGAGCGAGCCGCGCTGCATGTCCATCCCGCAGACGAACTCGAAGTCGCCGCTCTCGGTCGGCACGAACTCGATAGCAACGGGCTCGTCGAGGGGGAGGTCCGTCACGGGCACGTCGAAGGCGGGGACCGTCACTTGGGACGAGCACTCGGACTCGACGGTCCGGGTGAAGACGAGCCGGGCGGGCACGCCAGCTTCGAGGGCGACGGCGCGGGGGTCGTAGCCCATCGGCCCCGCTTCGATCTCGACGACCTGCACGCCGTCTACGAGGTCGGGTTCGGCAGGCTCGGGCGCGGGCGGGGCGGCCTGCATCGCGCCCGCGTCGGCGTCGACGGGGTCGAGGTCGGCGGTGCCGTCGCCGCAGGCGGCGAGCACGAAGGCGAAGAGGAGAAGAGGGAGTAGGCGGTGCATGATGGTATAGTTCGTGGGCGTTAGTGGGTAGAATCGTGTGCCGCTGCGTCGGGGGCGAGCGGTTCGAGCGCCTGCCCCGCCCCAGCGCGGGCGAGGTCGGCGGCCTGCCCGTCGCCGGGCCTCGGGCGGTCGAACTCGTCGCGGAGGGTCCACGCGTGGACGACGGCGTAGAGCGCGGGCACGACGATGAGGGTGAGGATCGTGCTCGTGACGAGCCCGCCCACCATCGGCGTCGCGATCCGCTGCATCACCTCGGATCCCGTGCCCGTGCCGATCATGATCGGGACGAGCCCGATGATGGTCGTGAAGACGGTCATCAGTTTCGGGCGGACGCGGTCGACGGCGCCCTCTTCGAGCGCTTCCTTGAGTCGGGGCACGCTCGTGAGCCGCCCGCCGCGGCGGTACCGTTGGACGGCCTCGTCGAGGTAGACGTGCATCACGATCGCCGTCTCGGCCGCGAGCCCCGCCACGGCGATGAGCCCGACGCCGACGGCGATCGAGAAGTTGTAGCCCAGCGCGAGCATGAGCCACACCGCCCCGATCGCGGCGAACGGGAGCGGCACCATCAGCAGCAGGGCGTCGCGCGCGCTCTTGAAGTGGAGGAAGAGGAGGAGGAAGATGATCGCGAGCGTGATCGGGACGAGCACCGCGAGGCGCTCGTTCGCCCGCTCCATGTACTCGTACTGCCCGCTCCACTTGACCGAGTAGCCCGGCGGTAGCGCGACGGCCTCGGCCACGACCTCGCGGGCGCGCTGGACATACGAGCCGACGTCGGCCTCCTCGGCGAGATCGACGAACACCCACGCGTTCGGACGCGCGTTCTCGCTTTTCACCATCGGCGGACCGGTCTCGAACGAGAAGCTCGCGAGTTGGCCGAGCGGAACGCTTGCGCCGCCGGGCGTCGGGACGAGGACTTGTCGGAGGGCGGGGAGGTCACCGCGGAGCGCGCGCGGGTAGCGGACGTTGACGGGGTAGCGCTCCAGCCCCTCGACGGTCGTCGTCACGTT
>CAYTJT010000451.1:0-2357 GCA_964438105.1 uncultured Rhodothermales bacterium
GCGAGATCGGCGTCTTCCGCATCACGAGCGAGGGCTCCGTCGCGAGCGGCGTCCGGCGGATCGAGGCCGTCGCCGGCGAGGCTGCGCTCGACCTCCTCGAGCAGGAGCGCGCCACGCTCGACGCCGTCCGCGCCCCATTCAAGTCGTTGCAGAAACCCGTGGACGAGGCCGTCGCCGATGTGCTCGACACCGTGAAGGCGCTCGAAAAGGAGATCGCCGCGCTGAGGCAGGCTGAAGCGGCGTCCGGCCTCGACGCGCTCATCGAGCAGGCCGAGGACGTGGACGGCATCCGCCTCGTCACGGGCGACGTCGGCCCGGCCGACATGGACACGCTCCGCGAGACGGCCACGCGGTTCCGCGACCGGCTCGGCACGAACGCCGTGGCCGTGCTCGGCGCGGCTGACCCTGAGGGCGGCAAGGTCTACCTCGCCGCGAGCGTCTCCGACGACCTCACCGGGCGCGTGCAGGCGGGCAAGCTCGTCGGCGCGCTCGCCAAGCGCGTCGGCGGCGGCGGCGGCGGACGGCCCACCCTCGCCACGGCCGGCGGGCGGCAGCCCGAGAACCTGCCCGAAGCCCTCGGCGCGGCGGCCGATACGCTTCGCGAGATGCTGTAACCCTCACCTCTTGTCATCGCGAGGAGCGAGACGGAGTCGAGCGACGCGGCGATCTCCCGACGTGAGCAGAACGGTTGGGTAGAGCAAGCGTTGCCGCAGGTTGATTGAGATTGCCGCGTCGGCCTTTGGCCTCCTCGCAATGACAGGTATCCCTGAACGCCCCATGCTCCGTCTCCTCCCATTCCTGCTTTGCCTGCTCATCGGCTGTGCCGAAGCACCCTCCCAACCCGCCGCAACCGACCCCGTAACTGCCGATTCGACGGCCGACCTCTCGGCGTTCTTCCCCGAGGGTACCGTCGGCGCGTTCGTGGGCTACGACGCGCAGAGCGGAGTGACGACCCGCTGCGGCCCGACCGCCGAGCGCCGCACGCCCGCCTCGACGTTCAAAATCTTCAACTCGCTCGTCGCGCTCGACGCCGGGGCCGTCGCCGACGAGCACGAGGTCATCGAGTGGGACGGCGTGGAGCGGTGGGTGACGAGTTGGAACCAGGACCAGACTCTGGAGACGGCCTTTCGGCGCTCGGCGCTCTGGGCTTATCAGGAGCTCGCTCGCCGCGCGGGCCGCGATACGCTCCAGGCATGGCTCGACCGCGAGGGCTTCGGCAACGCCGCGCTCAGCGACTCGCTCGAATGGTCGTGGCTCGACGGCGCGCTGCGGATCTCGCCCGAGGAGCAGGTCGCGTTCCTCCGCCGGTTGCGGGCGGGCGAGACCGGCTTCTCCGACCGCGCCGAGCGCATCGTCCAGGCCATCATGATCGCGGACACGACGGACGGGGTGCTCCGCGGCAAAACGGGGTGGTCGTGGCGGGAGGGCGAGAACCTCGGCTGGTGGGTCGGCTGGCTGGAGCGCGGAGAGGCCGTCTATTTCTTCGCGACGACGGTCGAGAGCGACGATCCGGACTTCGAGATGTTCGGCGTCCGACGTGGTGCGACGGAGGGTATCTTGCGGCACCTCGGCGTGCGCTGACGCCTTGCGGAAATAGCCGAGTCGGCCTACCTTATCGTGCCTCCCGCCGCGCTAACCCACCTTTTCGCCCGTGCCCCCCTCGTCCAACGGAACCTCCACCTACGATCGCCTGCTGGCGATCGCGCACCGCAAGGGGGCCGGGTTCATCGTCCTCATCGACCCCGACAAGCTCGCGGAGGACGCGCTGCCGGGCTTCGCGGCCCGCTGCGCCGAGGCCGACGCGGACGCGCTCTTCATCGGGGGGAGCCTGATGCACGCCGTGGAGCTCGACCGCTACACGAACGCGCTGAAGGCCGAGACCGACCTGCCCGTCGTCGGCTTCCCCGGCACGCTCAGCCAGATCTCCGCCGCGCTCGACGCCGTGCTCTACCTCTCGGTCGTGAGCGGGCGCAACCCCGAGCACCTCATCGGGCAGCACGTCCACGCCGCCCCCATCATCAAGCGGCTCGGGATCGAGCCGATCCCCACGGGCTACATGCTCGTCGAGAGCGGGCCGATGACGACGGCGCAGTACATGAGCGGTTCGATCCCGCTCCCACGCAACAAGCCCGAGATCGCCGCGGCGACGGCGCTCGCGGCCGAGATGATGGGGATGAAGCTGCTCTTCACCGACGGCGGCTCCGGCGCGGAGCACCCCGTCTCGGAAGAGATGATCGCCGCGATCGCGCACACGTGCTCGATCCCCCTCGTCGTGGGCGGCGGGCTGAAGACGCCCGAGGCGGTCGCGCGGAAGGTGGCGGCGGGCGCGCGGTTCGTCGTCGTCGGCAACGCGATCG
>CAYTJT010000452.1:0-2333 GCA_964438105.1 uncultured Rhodothermales bacterium
ATCACCTCGTCGCTGTAGCCGATGCACGGGTACGTCTCCCCGAGCGGCGTCAGCGACGCCGCCTCGTACCCGGCCTCCTCGGCGAGCTCGCGCGCGGCGACCTCGGCCGGGTCCTCCCCCTCTTTGTCGATCTTGCCCGCCGGCACCTCGACGAACACGCGGCCGGGGGCGTAGCGGAACTGCCGCAGCAGGATCGTCGTGCCGTCGGCGAACAGCGGAACGACGGCCGATGCGCCGGGGTGCTTGATCCACTCGCGCACCGACTCCTCGCCGTCGGGCAGCACGACGGTGTCGCGGTACGCCTTGAGCAGCACGCCATCGACGAGCTGCTCTCGGTCCTTGCGGGTTTCTGCGAGATCCATCGGTTCCAGAGGGTTCGGTCCTAAAGAGATGATGACGAAGGCTTCCGCGCTCCGCACCTGAAGTTATACGTGAAGCATGACGGCCGTCGCCGCCACGATCGCGGCCGTCTCGGCGCGCAGCCTGCGCTGCCCGAGCGAGGCGATGGTCCACCCCGCGTCTCGGGCAGCGGCGACCTCGCCCTCGCTGAACCCGCCCTCCGGCCCGACGAGCACGACGATCTCGCTCGCATTCGCTTCCGCCGACAGCACCCTCGTGATCGACGCGCGCGGGTCGGCCGACTCGTGGCAGAGGATACGCACGTCCGCCGTCTCGGCGCTCACCTCGGCGAACGGGCGCGGCTCGGTGAGCGTCGGCACGCGGCTCCGGCCGCTCTGCTTCATCGCGGCGATCAGGATGTTCCGCGTCCGCTGCGGCTTCAGGCTCATCCGCTCGGTGCGCTCGGTGACGAGCGGGACGATCTCCGCCACCCCGAGCTCGACGGCTTTCTCGGCGAACGTCTCGAAGCGGCCCGCATTCTTCAGCGTGCCGAGCCCAATGCGCAGCCGGTAGTCCGGCTCGCCGACCTCCCGCTCGACGGCCACGACTTCGCCGACTGCGCTTCGCTTGTCCGTCTCCGTCAGCCGCACGCGGTACCGCCCCCCCGCCCCGTCCACGACGACGATCTCGTCGCCGGGCTGGTGCCGGAGGACGCGGACGGCGTGCCGCGCCTCGTCGTCCGGCAACCGGACGCGGCCGTTTTTGAACAGCGACGGTGGGGCGAAAAACGTGGTCGTCACGAAGCGTAGATGTCAGAGCCCGAAGGAGAGGCCGACGTGGACCTTGCCGCGCGTCGGGCCGTCGTCGGGGTTGAGGGCATAGCTGACGGCGACGAGCCCGAGCGGGGTGCGGTACTGCACGCCGAACCCGTAGCCCGGCCGGAAGAGTTGCTCGCCGGAGAGGCCCGGCGTGTCGGGGCGCTCGACGTAGCCGAGGTCGGAGAAGAGAAAGGCGTAGGACGTGCGGTCGATCTGGTAGCGGTATTCCACGAGCAGCCGCCCGACGATGTTGCCGCGGAACTGCTCCTCGTCGTAGCCGCGCAGCGACGCGGCCCCGCCGTAGCGGAAGAGGTCGCTGTCGTCGTAGACGTCGCCGAGCAGCAACGCCGCGTCGGCGCCGAGCGCGAGCACCTGCCGCCGCAGCGTCGGGACGAAGAGCCGCGCTTCGGCGAACAGGCGCTGCTGGCTGATGGAGACCGGAGCGGCGACGTCCGCCGTGTCGGCGCGGAGGTCGCGGCGCTTGACGCCCTGCTCCAGCGTCGTCTGCACGGCGAGACCGCGACGCGGGTTGAGCGGTCGGTCGAGGCGGGTGTAGCGAACGCCCGCGCCCGCGAACCACGCGTCGGCCTCGGGAATCCGCTGGCGGCCGTCGACGAGCGCGGCCCCGGCGATCCCCGCGTCGACGAACTCCCGGCTGCCCGTGACGAACGCTTCGAGCCCGGGCGCGAAGCGGTATCCGGCTTCGAGCCCGTAGCGCTGCCGCTGGAACGTCGAGTCCTGCTGATAGCCTGCGAACTGTGCTTGCAACCGGAGCGGGAGGGCGAGCACGAACGGATCGGACAGCCGCACGTCGAGCGACGAGACGAGGCCGGGGTTGCGGACGAGCTGCAGCGCGAGCGTGCGCCCCTGCCCGAACAGGTTGCGCAGCGCGAGCGACCCGTTGCCGACGACCGAGCCGGAGTCGCCCGGGCCGTCCGGCGGGAGGTAGCCCAGGACGAGATCGAACGTGCCCGGCGGCGCTTCGGTCGCGGGCACGCGCACCGTCGCACCATCCGCGCCGAGCGCCAGCTCCGGCAACCCGACCTCTTCGAACAGCCCGGTCTCTTCGAGGTCACGGCGAATCCGCTCGGGCTCAAATGCGCCGAGCGCGGCGCCCGGCGTGAGCCCTGCCGAACGGGCCACGAACCGGGGATCAGTCCGCCCCGCCGGAACCAG
>CAYTJT010000453.1:0-2328 GCA_964438105.1 uncultured Rhodothermales bacterium
GGGTGGCGCTCACGCGCGCCGCCCGCCTCGCCGAGCGCACGAACATGGACGTCCCCGCCGACGACTGGAAGCGGGAGGCCGAGGAGATCCGCGCCGACGTGCTGGAGCGCGCGTGGGACCCCGAGGTCGGCGCGTTCACCCAGGCATACGGCTATCCCGACCTCGACGCCTCCGTCCTCGTCATGCCCACCGTCGGGTTCATCGCGGCCGACGATCCGCGTTTCCAACAGACGATCGAGACCGTGCTGCGCGAGCTCGCGGCGGGGCCGTTCCCGCTCCTCTACCGCTACCACAACGACGACGGCGTAGGCGGTCCCGAGGGCGCGTTCCTGCTCCCGTCCTTCTGGCTCGTGGAAGCGCTCGCGCTCGGCGGGGACACGGAGCGGGCGCGGGCGGCGCTCGCCGCGCTGCAAGAGCACGCCAGCCCGCTCGGGCTCTACTCCGAAGAGGTCCACCCCGAGACGCTGAACCTCCTCGGCAACTTCCCGCAGGGGTTCAGCCACCTCGGGATGATCAACGCCGTCCTCCGGCTCGAAGCCGTCGCCCAAGTAGACATGGCGACGGCGTGGTAAGCCGTCCGGGGCGGTCTACACCATCGTCCCGATCGAGGCGAGGAACCGGTCGGCCCAGTGGTGCACGTCGAGGTTGGCGACGCGCCCTTTGAGCGCCTCGCGCCGCGTGCGCCGCTCCTCCGGGGCCATCTCGATGGCGAACTTCAGCGCGGCGGCCAGGCGCCCCTCGTCGTAGGGGTTCACGAGGATGGCCTCGGGCATGAGGTACGCCGCCCCCGTCATCTCCGAGAGGATGAGCGCCCCCCGGTCGTTGGCGGCGACGAACTCGTGCGAGACGAGGTTCATCCCGTCGCGGAGCGGCGTCACGAAGGCGGCGTCGGCGGCGCGGTAGAACACGCACAGGTCCTGCTGCGAGAACCGGCGGTAGTAGTAGTGGATCGGCACCCACTGGTGATCGGAGAACGCCCCGTTGATCCGGCCGACGAGCTCGTCCACCTCGCGCTTGAGGGTCTGGTAGGACTCCACGCCCGTCCGGCTCGGCGTGGCGATCTGGTAGAGGCTGACGCGCCCGCGGTAATCGGGGTAGCGCTCCAGGAACTGCTCGAACGCGTTGAGCCGGGCGAGGATGCCCTTCGTGTAGTCCAGGCGGTCCACGCCGAGCAGGAGGAACTCGACGCCGGAGTCCGCGCGGAGGGCCTCGGCCTTCTGCCGGACGGAGTCCGCCGCCGCCGTCCGCTCGAAGAACCCGACGTCGATCCCGATGGGGTGGGCCTCGACGCGGACCTCGCGGCCCTCCCAGCGGACGCCGTCGGGGGTGAGCTCGGCGCCGAGGAGCACCTTAGCCGTCTCGCGGAAGTTCTCCACGTACTCCTCCACATGGAAGCCGATGAGGTCGCAGCCGAGCATCCCCCGGACGAGCTCGCGCGCCCACGGGAGGATGCGGAACACCTCCATCGCGGGCCACGGGATGTGCCAGAAGTGGGCAATCGTGGCGTCGGGAAGCGCCTCGCGGACGTGCTGCGGCAGCAGCATCAGGTGGTAGTCCTGCACCCAGATCGTGTCGTTCGGGCCGGCCTCGTCTATGACGGCGTCGGCGAAGCGGCGGTTGATGAGGCGGTAGTCCTCGATGAACGCGCGCTCGAGGGCGAGGTGGCGGAGGAGGTAGTGCGAGACCGGCCACAGCACGCTGTTCGCCATGCCCTCGTAGTAGTTGCGCCGCTCGTCCTCGGACATCGGCACGCGGCGGATCGTGAAGTCCGGGTCGTCGGCGGGGTAGGGCTGGTGCTCCGGCGCGTCGTCGCTCTGCATCGACACCCAAACCCCGCCGTGGTTCTCGAGCACGGGCAGGAGCGCCGTGGCGAGCCCGCCGACCGAGGGCTCCCACGCGCCGTCGTCGTTTTGGCTGATGGGCGCGCGGTTGGCGACGACGATCAGCCGGTCGAGGTCGGGCGTCTCGGGCGTCGCTTCGGGGGGCGGGACGTCGTCCGAGGAGCGAGGGGGGCCGGGGTGGGACCAACGGGTACGGGTCACCGAGGAGGGGGGCGTCATGGGCGGAAACGGACGAGAATGGGCGGAAACGGACGAGACCGGGGAACTATCGATAAAATTCTTACCGCTCTGTTCAGAGGCCGTTTCGCCCGAAAGGTTCCCCTGCTCCCCCGCTGTCGACGTTTTGAGACTATCCCCTAGGCCCTCCTGCGTGCCTCCCCTACGCGATGCGTAACGCTGGATGAATCGGCCGGGGTTAGGGGGTGGCACGGCCGGGTTAGCAACTGTGCGAAAAGTCAAGCCGGAACGGAGACAATATCGGGGTCCC
>CAYTJT010000454.1:0-1898 GCA_964438105.1 uncultured Rhodothermales bacterium
CCGGCGTATCGCCCGAGGCGAACGCCACGGCGCCGGGCGTGGCGAAGCGGACGCGGCCGAGCGTCAGCCCGCGCTCCCGCACGCCGAGCCCGTCCTCCAGCGGCTCCGCCTTCCGCGTCGCGGTGCCGTCCGTGCCCGCCACCGCGAGCCACACCGGGCGCGACTCGTCGGGGCGCGGCTGCACGTAGTTCGCCCGCGCGACGAGCAGCACGTCGCCGTCCGTCTGCACCGTGTAGTCCGAGGCGTTGCGGCGGTCGCTGAACGTCGGAACCAGCTCGACCGTGCCGACGCTGTCGGCGACCTCGACGAGGAGCGCGCCGTCGGCGAGCGTGACCGTCTCCGTCAACTCGGCGAACGACGCGCCGCGGATCGTGTTGAAGAGCCCCTCGAAAAAGCCCGCGCTGTCGGGCTCGGCGTAGGTCCGCGCCGCGAAGTCGGGCCGCACGACGCCGCCCGTGATCGTGCGCGGGCCGAGCGCGAGGGAGTCGTCGGCGAGCCACCACCGCCACCCGTCGGCGAGGCGGAAACCGCCCGAGATGAAGCCCATCGCGGGGTCCGTGGCCGCGCCGCTGAGGGCGTCGTAGACGTACGTCCCCGCGTTGTCGGCGAAGAAGAACGAGCGGTCGGCGCTGGAGTCGGCCGCGACGGCGAGGCGGGCGAGCGCCGCGGGCTCGGCCTCGACGAACGCCGACGGCACCTCGGCCTCGTCGCCGCACCCGGCGAACACCCCGGCGAGACCGAGGGAGAGCACGAGAAGGGCGGCGCGGAGGGAGCTCACGGCGGGGCGATGGGGCGAAGGCTAGCGGAGGATACGGCGGGCGGAGGAATTGCGCGCCAAGACATAACGGCGGATGCACGAGGATATTTCAGCGAAAGGCTCGGCCCGAACCGGCTACCGCCCGCTCTCCACCGGCTCCTCGTCCCACGTCGCGATCGCGTCGAGCACGGCCTCCACGATCTCGCCCTCGGGCACCGTGCGGACGACCTCGCCGCGCTTGAAGAGGTGCGCCCGCCCGCGCCCCAGACTCACCCCGAGGTCGGCGCCAGCGGCCTCGCCCGGGCCGTTGACCGCGCAGCCCATCAGCGCGACGTTGAGGTCCTTGTCGAACTTCGCTTTTTTGACAGCGGCTTCCACCTCCTCCACGACGGAGAACAGATCGCCCGTGAGGCGGCCGCACGTCGGGCACGCGATGATGTTGACGCCGGGCCGCCCGAGCCGGAGCGACTTCAGGATCTGGTGGCCGACCTCGACCTCGTGGATCGAGTCGGCGGCGAGCGAGACGCGGATCGTGTCGCCGATGCCGTCGGCGAGGAGCGTGCCGATGCCGATCGACGACTTCACCGTGCCGGTCTGCAGCGAGCCGCTCTCCGTCACGCCGAGGTGGAGCGGGTAGTCCGTCCGCTCGGCGAGCAGGCGGTAGCTCTGGATCATGAAGAACACGTCGGAGTGCTTGACCGAGATGATGAGGTCCTCGAACCCCTCGCGCTCGCAGATCTCGACGTGGCGCATCGCGCTCTCGAAGAGGGCCTCGGGCTGGGGGTAGCCGTACTTGTCGAGGATGTCTTTTTCGAGCGAGCCCGAGTTCACGCCAATGCGGATGGGGATGCCGGCATCTTTGGCCGCGAGCAGCACCTCGCGCTCCCACTCCATCTTGCCGATGTTGCCCGGGTTCAGGCGCACCTTCGCGATGCCGGCCTCGATGGCCTGGAGGGCGTACTTGTAGTTGAAGTGGATGTCGGCGACGAGCGGGACGGGGCTGCCCTGGACGAGGTCGGCGAGGGCGTCGGCGTCCTCGGGGCGCGGCACCGCCACGCGCACGATGTCGGCCCCAGCGTCGGCGAGTCGCGTGATCTCCTCCAGGCAGTTCTCGACGTCGTGCGTCTTGCCCGTCGTCATC
>CAYTJT010000454.1:2051-2326 GCA_964438105.1 uncultured Rhodothermales bacterium
AACCGGTGCAGCCAACCACCCGGCGCGCGGATTGTTCGCTCGGGTAGTGCCCAGAACCGTCCGGTCACTTCGGCACGGCGCCCGGCTTCCCTGCCCTTCATCTTGCAGCCTGTGTGCTCCCCACCGCCCCTCCGCATGCGTGCGCTTCCACTCCTGCTCCTCCTCACCCTCGTAGGCTGCGATGCCTCCCGCCCGGACGGCGGTCTTCGCTTCTACACCGATGCCGCCACCTACGCGTCGGACGCGATGGTGACGCTCACGTTCGAGAACGGCTC
>CAYTJT010000455.1:0-2318 GCA_964438105.1 uncultured Rhodothermales bacterium
TAACCACTGATTAGGCAGATTGAGTCCTCACAACATACCGCATCTGCATGTTATGCCGATTCGTTCGTCATAACGTGTGCGAGGGAACGGGCGCTTACGGCCGGCCGAGGAGGGTGAACATCTTCTGCTTGTAGTTCTCCACGCCGGGCTGGTCGAACGGGTTGACGCCGAGGAGGTAGCCGCCGACGGCGACGGCGTGCTCGTAAAACGCGATCGCCTCGCCGAGCGAGCGGGCGTCGATTTGGGGCAGCGTGATCGTCCAGTTCGGGACGCCGCCCTCGGCGTGGGCCGCGGCCGTGGCCTCGTAGGCGCTGCGGTCGATCTCGGCGTAGCTCTTCCCGGCGAGGTAGTTGAGCTGGTCCGGATTGCCGTCCTCGGCGCCTACGGTCGGGCCGTCGCCCGCGTCGTCCGCGAGGAGGAAGCTCTCGACGAGCGTGCGCTGCCCCTGCTGCACGTACTGCCCGAGCGAGTGGAGGTCGGAGGTGTACTGCGCGACGGACGGGAACAGCCCTTTGTGCTCCTTCCCCTCGCTCTCGCCGAAGAGCTGCTGCCACCACGCGCCGATGTCGCGGAGCCGCGGTTCCATCACGGCGAGCAGCTCGGTTTTGTAGCCCTGCTCGTGGAGGAGAAAGCGGTCGGCGGCGTAGTCGTTGGCGGGGTTGTCGCCGACGGCGCTCCCGGCGTCTTCGAGTGCGCGCATCGCGTCGCCCGCACCGTCCATGAGGGCCCTCGCGTCGTGCCCGGCGGCGGCGATCGGGAGGAGGCCGACGGGGGTGAGCACGGAGAACCGCCCGCCCACGCCGTCGGGGATGACGAACTTGCGGTAGCCCTTCTCCCCGCTCGGGCGGGGCAGGCTCTCGCGGAGCGGATTGAGCAGGCCGCCCGTCGGCCCCGTCGTCATGACGATCCGGCGGTCGGCGTCGTCGAAGTGCTGCTCCAGGAAGCGGCGGACGAAGCGGAAGGCGAGCGCGGGCTCCAGCGTGCTGCCGCTCTTGGAGATGACGTTGACGTAGACGCTCTTCCCCTTCAAGTAGTCGAGCAATCGCTCGTGATAGCCCGGCGAGAGGTGGTGCCCGGCGAACACGACGCGGGGCCCGTCGCCGTCGGCGAAGTGGGGCGTGAGGGCCGAGATCACGGCCTGCGCGCCGAGGTACGACCCGCCGATCCCGATGCACACGAGCACGTCGGCGCGCTCGCGGATCTCGGCGGCCACGTCGCCCACGCGGTCGAGCACGTCGGGGTCGGGGTCGAGCACGAGGTCGCGCCAGCCGAGCATGTCGGCGCCGGCGCCGGTGCCATCGAGCACCGCGCGGTGGGCGGCTTCGACGCGGGGCTGGAGATCGGCGCGGGCGCCGTCGTCGAGGAAGGGGGTGATGTGGCGGCGGTCGAGGGTGAGCATGGCGGCGCGGGCGGTTAGAGAGGCGAGGGGCTACAACGTAAGAACAAAGCGGTCGGCGCGTCGGGGCGACGCGTCCGAACATCAACCGGATGCGGCGGCGGCGGCGCGGTTCCACAGCACGAGCACGAGCCAGAGGCAGAAGGCCTGCACCGGGAGCGGGAGGTCGTCGGGGAGGTCGACGGTGGTGCAGCGCGTGAGCATACCTTCGGGGGCGATCCGGCCGAGCACGTCGCTTGTATCCCCTCCGTCCTCCTCGCCTGTCCCGTCGCCGCTCCGAAGCCGGAACGCCCGCCGCCACGCGGACTCCGATTCGAGCACGTAGCGCCGTGTCTCGACGGTAAGGACGAAGCGGCGGTCGAGCACGCTCGGCTTGTCGGCCCGGGCGATCGGGTTGCCGTGGAACGCCAGCACGAAGTCGCCCGCGAACCCCTCGCGGTACATCTCGAACGCGACGTCTTTGACCGAGAACGTGGCCGCCTCTTTCATCGCGGCCAGCTTGAGGCGGCCGACTTCCGCGTCGTCCCGAAGGAGCCGGAAGGTGGACGAGTACCAGGCGGTGGGGACGGCGCGGAGCATGGAGCGGAGAACAAGAGGAAAGCGAGCCCGTAGCAAGTAAAATAGATGTCCGCCACCGTGGGTATCCCACGGCACGCGGGCGACGTGTTCCGTAGGATCAACAACGAGGTCGTTTTGGCTATCTACACTTTGAAGGAAGCGGAGTTGAACGGGGTCGAGGGGCGGGGCTACGCCTACCCCGTGAAGACCTTCCGCGGGAAGGAATACAAGGGCGTGTTCTTCTCCGAGAGCGAGAAGGCCATTGAGGTGGCCGAGGGCGAGGAAGAGGTCGAGTTCACGGGGACGATTTACGACCGCACGCGCGAGCGCGTCGAGACGTTCAACGTGAACGTGGTCAACACCG
>CAYTJT010000456.1:0-2306 GCA_964438105.1 uncultured Rhodothermales bacterium
TAGCTGTGGAGCGACGTCGTTCCGGCTTTGGGAACGCCGGCGATAAAGAACGTAGGAAGCATAGTGGGGCCGGGTTTCTCAGCGGGGACGACGCGGGTGCGGTGAGAACCGTACGCGAGGCCGTCAACGCGACACGTCGTAGCGCAGGCGTTGATAGAGGCGCTGGATTCGCAGGGCCGGTTTCCACCCGAGGAGGTCGCGCACGGGGCGGAGCGGCCGGATGACTCCGGGCTTGCGGTACATCCCTCCGTAGCGTTTCACCCGTGCCTCGGCTTCCTGAACGAGGGGGGGGACGCGGGGATAGGCCGTAAAGAGGAACTGCTGCCATAAGCCCGCCACAGCGCGGCGCGTTTCGGGCGTGTCGCGGTGGGCCAAGAGCGTAAGCTCGCATGAAGAGTAGGCTTCGAACAGCGACCGCAATGCTCTGTCGCTGCGCCGCCCGCTGATGCTGCCTGCCATCCCAGAGCGGTAGTAGCCCCACGCCCCCTCCACAAAAACGATCTTCCGCGCTGCCACCAGAAGTTGAGCCGCATAGACGCCATCTTGGTTGAGAAGCAGCGTTTCGTCCCAAGCTCCCGCCCGCTCCGCGACATCACGAGGAAGGAGCCACGAGAAGACCGGAATCGTTCCGTTGCCACCCCACGATTGGAGCAGCCAGTCCGAGGCGGGCTCATAGTCCCTCCAATCCGGAGCGCTCGTCTGCGTGGCAGTGCTGACGTCTCCGTAAAAGCGAGACCAAGGGCCGGTCGCCACGGTGCCTGCCGGCTCACTGGCGAGGCGGCGCACCTGGCGCTCGATCTTGTCAAGGCTGAGGAGGTCGTCGGCGTCGAGGTACTGGACGTAGTCCCCCCGTGCCTCGGCGAGCGCCCGGTTGCGCGCAGCACACGCCCCGGCGTTCGGCTGGTGGATGACCTTCACCGTCGCCGACTCGTAGCGCCGCGCAACCGCTAGCGTCGCGTCGGTGGAGCCATCGTCTACCACGATCACCTCGACGTTCGGCCACGTCTGCCCGGTGGCGGACTCCAGCGTTTCGGCAAGCCACCGCTCGGCGTTGTACGCCGCAATGAGAATCGATACGCAGGGGACGCTCAAGGCTAGAGGCAGGTGTTTAGATCGTGCTCGGATGCGGGGGGATTCGCACGACAGGCTTGGGGTTTGCCAACGGTCATCAGCGGGGCGAGATCCGCTCCGTTCGAGCCTACCCGCTCATCGCTGAATATGCGTTCGTAGCCGAGGATCATACGGTCCCGAGAAAAGGCTTCGACCCGGCAGCGGCCACGGTCGGCCAACTCGTCACGCCGTTCGCCGGACGAGAGCAACGTGACGATCGCGCCGGCCAGGGTCGCCGGGTCCTCGGGCGGAACGAGCCAGACCGCGTTCCGCCCCGCCACCTCCGGCACGCCTCCTACGGCGGACGCGACGGCAGGCAGGCCGGCCGCCATCGCCTCCATCAGCGCCAGCCCCATCCCTTCGCTCCTCGACGGCAGGACGAACACGGCGCTCCCTCGGAACACGGTGCGGATCTCGTCTGCGCTCAGAGTGCCCGTAAAGGTTGTGAGGTCAGCGACACCGAGGCTGCGTGCGAGCTCCCGGAGGCCCCCCTCCCGGCTGCCATCCCCCACGAGCACGAGTCGTGCGCCTGGGACTCGATCGGAGACCTCGGCGAAAGAGCGGAGCAGTACGTCGTGCCCCTTCACGTGTTCGAGGCGCCCGACCGAGACGATGACGGGGGGGGCGGACCGCGCCGCGGCGTCCTGACGGGACCCGTGGTCGGAATCGGTCCAGTATTCCAAGTCTATCCCGTTCGGAACCAGCGTCAGTTTGGGAGACACGGATGGGGCCAGGCTGAGGGCTCTGTGCTGGAGGTCCTCGGACACCACCGTGACGGCGTCGGCGCGGCGCAGCATGTGGGGCAGGAGCGCGCGGTCCAGCTTGGAAGGGAGCAGGAGGTCGCTCCCGTGAGCAGAGAGGACGAGGCGGTACTTGAAGAGGGGCCGGAGCAGGATGAAGTAGAGGGCATAGGCGTTGACGTAGTGGACGTCCACTACGTCCGGGCGCGAGCGCCGCAGGCAGTGCGCCACCCACAGGAGCGATCGCAGGCTCTCGAGGACAGAGCGCAGGATCGGGAGTTTATAGCGCGTTCGGATCATCCGCAAGGGCAGGCCCCACACGTCTCCCCCCTCCCCATACTCGTGAGTCAGTGCTTCCTCGTGGTGCACCTCGTCTACGTGGTGTCCGCGCCGACGCAACGCATAGGCCAGCGTGTGGAACACGGTCTCCATGCCTCCGGCACGGAAAGCCCGCGG
>CAYTJT010000457.1:0-2300 GCA_964438105.1 uncultured Rhodothermales bacterium
TCGCTCGCGCCGGAGCCCAGACGCTCGACCGGACGGTGCTCGGGACGATGACCGACGCGAGCTACCAGATCTGGGCGGAGGCCGAGGCGGCGGGGACGTTCGAAGGGCTCGACCTCGACCGCGTCGAGGAGCGATTGGCCCGGGTCCCGCTCGGCGCGCTCCGCTCCGAGCGGTCGTCGCACGGTTTCCCCTCTGACGCCGTCGCCGAACTCGCGGGGGTGTGACTGCGCGGACCTACTTCGGACGACGGCTCGGACGCTCCAGTCGTCTCATTCCGCCCAAATCTGTTCCGTTGCTACGAGAACCCGGACTCGCTCCCGAAGGGCCATGCGTGCCCGACACCCTTCCCGAAGCCGAGCAACTTCGCCAGCTCCGCCGTGAACTCAAGCGGGTGCAGATGGAGCGCGACATTCTAAAAAAAGCCGTCGGCATCTTCTCGCAGATGCCGCCGCGGACGTGAGGTACGCCTTCATCCGGCAGCACGCGAGCGAGTACCCAGTGGCTACGGCCTGCCGGGTGCTCGGTGTGAGCCGAAGCGGGTATCACGCGGCTCTCGTCCGACCCGAGAGTGAGCGTGCCCGAGCCGACCGGAAGCTGACTGCACTGATCACCGAGGCTCACACGGCGAGTCGCCGGAACTATGGTGCGCCTCGCGTCCACGAGGAGTTGCGTGCTCAAGGCGTGCGCGTCGGCAAGAAGCGCGTGGCGCGTCTGATGCGCCGTGCGGGGTTGCGCGGGGCGTTCCATCCCCGCAAGCGCCGCCGAGCGCCCCCGAGCGTGGAGCCTCCGACCACGCCCGATCTCGTGAGGCGCGTGTTCCAGGCAGAGGCCCCGGACCGGGTCTGGTGTGCCGACATCAAGCAGGTCTGGACGCGCGAGGGCTGGGTCTTCCTAGCCGCCGTGATCGATCTCTACAGCCGTCGGATCGTCGGCCACGCCTGCGGGTCGTCTCCTACGACGAAGCTCGCTGAGCGGGCCTTGGCGTCGGCTGTCGGTCGCCGCTGCCCGAGCCGAGGTCTGGTTCACCACTCGGACCGGGGGGCGGCTTACGTGAGCGGCCCGTTCCTGTCGTCCCTTGAAGCCGTCGGCGGTGTGCCAAGCCTGAGTCGTCCGGGTACGCCGCTCGACAACGCGGTGATCGAGAGCTTCTTCTCGACGCTCGAACGAGAGTTGCTCGCGGACCGACGCTTCGCCACACGAGCCGAGGCTCGGTCAGCGCTCTTCGACTACATCGAGGTCTTCTACAACCGTCAGCGTCGGCACTCGACACTGGGCTATCTTAGCCCGTCTGCGTTCGAGGCCCGTTCAGCGCAGCAGGGGGTGTCCACCGAAGCGGGGTAAGCTCAGGTGATGAGTAGGGGGCCGTCTGGAGCATTGGATCGCCCCCCACTTCAAGAGAGCACGTATGAGCGCGTTTCGTCGAGGACGGGACCTCGACATTTCTGTAGACGACGATCCGGACGTGCTCGTTGCTGAGGTAGTATGGCTGCCCGTCCGCGTCGCGGTGCGGGCCACGGAGCTACTCGACGGCCATCTCCACCGTGAGCCCGGAGGCCCGCAAAGCTTCGAACTGCACCCGGAGCCTCGCGTCCCGGCACGCCAGGTGGAGGGCTCGTGCAACGCGCTGGTCGCGTAAGGCCCCCCGTGCAGGATGCTCGTATCGTCAGGATGCTCGTATCGTCGAGCCACTCCAATTACACCGGCGCCAGTAAGCCCAGGAATGACCGCAAGGCGTAGAGCTGCCGCAGTGGAAGGCGTAGAGCTGCCGCACTTGGTCGTTTCGAACTACGTCGTCTTCGGTACAACGTGGGCTCTTCCATCATTCCGTCGTAGACCCACAACTCCCGGCCATGCACGTTGTCAGAGTCCGAGACGGTCGGTGGGGTTCTCGTTGAAGAGGCCGCCCTCGCGGATGTACTCCCGGAGCGTCACGACGTCCTTGTGCCGGGTGTGCCGCATGATGACGCGCTCGGGCACGCCGGCCCGCGCCGCCTGCGTGGCGAATCCCGCCCGGAGCGAGTGCCCGCTGTAGGCGCGGGGGTCGAGGCCGGCCGCTTCGGCACGCGCTTTTACCACGCGGGCGACGGTGCGAGGGGAGAGGGGACGCTCCTGTAGGTTACCGCCCTTCGTGATGCCGCGGAAGAGGGAGCCACTCGTGATGCCGCTCTCGAGGAGCCACGAGCGGAGGGAGCGGACGGGGCACGTCTGGGGGGCGGCCCCGTAGTGGATGCCGAGCACGGTGCCCGCCCCTTCCTGGTCGCTCTTCGAGCGGCGGACGCGGACGCGGAGCCCGTCGGGGT
>CAYTJT010000458.1:0-2287 GCA_964438105.1 uncultured Rhodothermales bacterium
TGATCGAGTTGATGAACCACCGCGCCGACTCCATCCGGCTCTTGAGGAACTGCTTGGCGTCGCCGGTGGTGCCGTTGATCATGTGCCCGTTCGCCGCGCGGTCGTTTCTCGGCGACGCCTTGGCGTTCTTCTTCGCCGAGAGGTCGTTCCACATCCGCTTGTAGTGGCGGTTGATGCGGAGCTCGGGCGCGTTGCGGCCGTTGAGCGAGATGATGAACTCGCCGTCGACGAGCTCGAGCGTGAAGTCGGGCGTGACGTAGTTGGTGCTCGCGGCGAAGGCGCCCTCGCCGGGCTTCGGGTCGAGCCCCTGGATGAGGTCGAACGCCTCTTTGAGCTCCTCCTCCCCGATGTTCAGCTTGCGCATGATCGCGTCGAAGTGCTTCATCGTGAACGCCTTGTACGTCTTCTCGATGACATCCACCGCGTTCTCGCGCCCGTCCACGTCGTTCGGGAGCGCTTCGAGCTGGACGAGCAGGCACTCCCGGAGGTCGCGGCTGGCGATGCCGACGGGGTCGAGCCGCTGGAGCCGCTTCAGGACTTTCTCGACGTCGTCCTCGGTGAGCATCAGCCCCTGGCTGAACATGATGTCGTCGACGATCGACTCGATGGGGCGGCGGAGGTAGCCGTCCTCGCCGATGGAGCCGATGATCTGGTCGGCGATGAGCTCCTGCGTCTCGTCGAAGTCGAGCATCCCGACCTGGTCGCGGAGGTGCTCGGCCATCGACGACGTGTGCGGCATCGGGATCTCGCGGCGGTCCTCCTCGGCCGAGTGGTCCACGCGGGCCTTGTAGCCGTAGAGGTCGTCCGGGTTGTTGAGGTACTCGTCCCAGTCGAACTCGTCTTCGCCGTCGCCCTCCGCCTCGCGCTCGTCGGCCTGCGCCTCGGCCTGGGGGTGCTCGTCGGCCTCGGTCTGGACCTCGCTCTCCTCCTCCTCTTCGCCCTCCTCGAGGAGCGGGTTGATCTCCATCTCCTCTTTGATCCGCTGCTCGAGCTCGAGCGTGGGGAGCTGCAGCAGCTTGATGTACTGGATCTGCTGCGGCGAGAGCTTCTGCTGGAGCGACTGCTTTTGTTGGAGGTTGAGCATGGCTATAACTGTTGGGGCTCAGCCCGTCGTGGGGCTGAACAGGACGGCGGCGCGCTCGACGCAGGCGGCGCGGAAGGACTCGTACCAGTCCGGGCCGTACTTGCGGGTGAGCGGAGCGCGAAGAAAATCGTAGAGTTGAACGCCGTGGCGCCGGCCGCGAGCGACGGCGGGCGTGCACAGGTCGGAGGGCTCGTAGTTCAACACCTCGGCCCCGCCGACCTCTTCGACGCGGATGGGGAAGAGGTGGCACGAGATGGGCTTCTCGAAGTCGAGGCGGCCGGCGCGGTAGGCGTTCTGGAGCGCGCACTTCGCCACCTTGCCCTCGTAGACGACGAACACGCACTCGCGGCCGTCGACGCACGTCGTGGCGTACTCGCCGGGCTCCTCCTCGACCCACACGCCGTCGCGCTCGATCGCGTCGAGGGCTTCGGGGCGGAGGTCGCGCGCGACCACGGGGAGGGCGCGTTCGAGCTCGGCGCGCTCGTCCGCTTCGAGCGGCGCGCCGCGGTCGCCGTGGACGCAGCACCCGCCGAGGCACCGGCCGAGGTGGCAGGTGAACGGCGCGTCGAGCACGGCGTCGGAGATGAGGATGTCGTCGACAGCAAACATGGTACCAATAGACTAAGGCCCACGCCGGGCCGTGTCAATGGTATCGGGAGAGCGCGCGGGTTTTTAAAGGGCTCTGGCATCACAATCTCGATTTCCCTTACCGCCGCGAGTCTCATCCCCTCTCGCGCCGGGAAACGCGGCCCGGTGACGCGAGGCTGTCAGCGCTGAGGGGTTACCTTGCACCGATTCCGCCCGCCCCACCCCCGCCCTATGCCATGGAGAACCGCAACCTCGTCTCCGCCCAACCGACCCCGGCCGAGGAGGACTTCGAGAAGAAGCTCCGCCCGCAATCGCTCCAGGAGTTCGTCGGGCAGCAGAAGATCAAAGACAACCTCCGCGTCTTCATCACCGCCGCCCTCCAGCGCGGCGAGTCGCTCGATCACGTCATGCTCTCCGGGCCGCCCGGGCTCGGCAAGACGACGCTCGCCTACATCATCGCCGAAGAGATGGGCGCGACGGTCAAGACCACGAGCGGCCCCGCGCTCGACAAGCCCGCCTCGATCGCCGGCATCCTCACGAACCTCGACGAGGGCGACGTGCTCTTCATCGACGAGATCCACCGGATGAGCCCGATCATCGAGGAGTACCTCTACT
>CAYTJT010000459.1:0-2284 GCA_964438105.1 uncultured Rhodothermales bacterium
GCCCTGGCGGCCGCGGACGTGGGGGTCGCGATGGGCGCGGGTACGGACGTGGCGATCGAGGCGAGCGACGTGACGCTGATGCGCGACAGCCTCGGCGCCGTCGCCGACGCGTTCCGCCTCTCGGCCCGGACGCTGCGGACGATCAAGCAGAACCTCTTCTTCGCCTTCATCTACAACGTCATCGGCATCCCGGTCGCCGCCGGGCTGCTCTATCCCGTCGCTGGCGTGCTCCTCTCGCCTATCATCGCGTCGGCCGCGATGGCGCTCTCGTCCGTCTCCGTCGTCACCAACAGCCTGCGGCTGCGCGGCTTTCAACTCGGCGAGGCCGCGTGATGGACGCCGCCGCCTGGGTCGTCACGCTCGCCGGACTCGCCGCCGCCGTGTGGGTGGTGTGGTATTTCTGGCTGTGGAAAGAGCCGGAGGACGAGGCGTAGCGCGGGGGCTGGCAAGGGGTTTGCAACGGCGCGTGTCCACCACCACAAACCTGTTTCGCCATGCGCAAGCACTTCTCTGTTCTGTTCCTCGCCGTCGCGATGAGCCTCGGCAGCCTCACGCTCGGCGGCTGCGGCACCGGCTTCAACCTCGTCTCCGTGGACGAGGAGTGGCAGATGGGCGACCAGCTCGAACGCGAGGTCGCCCAGCAAGTCGACGTGCTCGACGACGCTACGCTCACCAACTACGTCAACCGCATCGGGCAGCGGATCGTCGCGCAGACGCCGCTCGCGAACCGGCCGTGGCGGTTCTACGTCGTCGACGACCCGGCGATCAACGCGTTCAACGTGCCCGGCGGGCTCGTCTACGTCCACACCGGGCTGATCGCGGCGGCAGACAACACCGCCGAGCTCGCGGGCGTGATCGCGCACGAGGTCGCCCACGGCGCGCTGCGGCACGGGACGGAGCGGATGACGCAGGCCTATGGGCTGAACGTCGCCGCCGCCATGCTGCTCGGGCAGGACCCCGGCCTCGCCGGCCAGATCGCCGCCCAAGTCGCCGGGGGCGGCGCGATCGCGAAGTTCTCCCGCGACGCCGAGCGCGAGGCCGACCTCCGCGGCGTCCGCTACATGGCCCGCGCCGGCTACCACCCGCTCGGGATGGCGACGATGTTCGAGGAGCTGATGGCCGACCGGCAGCGCCGTCCGGGCGCCGTCGAGCAGTTCTTCTCGACGCACCCTCTGACGGAGGACCGCATCGAGGACGTGCGACGTGAGGCGGAGAAGTACCCCACGCGCGGGCTGACGACGACCGACGGCCGGTACGGCAGCATCCGGGCCCGCGCCGAGCGCTACAACTGAGGCACGAATGCGGCCTCGGTGTATCGGATCGTGGACGCGTTTCCTGCGAACAGCCTCCGCTGAGCGCTCCCCCGAACCGCCACGGCCCGGCTGCTCGTCAACACGGAGCCGCCGGGTTTTTCATGCGCCGACGCGAAGGAAGTCTTCGGCGAGCACGCGGTCGAGCGTGTCGGCGAGGCGGTCGGCGTCGGCGCGGGCGAAGGCGAGGGGCGGCTTGATCTTGACGACGTTGCGGTGCGGGCCGTCGGTGCTAAGGAGGACGCCGTGCGCTTTCATCCGCTCGACGAGGTAGCGAGCCCGCTGCGACGCGGGCGTCCGCGCATCGCGGTCGAGCACGAGGTCGATGCCGAGGAAGAGCCCGAGCCCGCGCACGTCGCCGACGACGGCGTGGCGCTCGGCGAGGTCGGCCAGCCGCGCTTTGAGGTAGCCGCCGACGGATGCGGCGTGCGCCTGCAGCCCTTCATCCTCGATCACGTCGAGCACGGCGAGGCCGACGGCGCACGACACGGGGTTGCCGCCGTACGTGTTGAAGTACTCCATCCCGTTCGCGAACGACGCCGCGATCTCCGGTGTCGTCACGACGGCGCCGAGCGGGTGCCCGTTGCCGATGGGCTTGCCGAGCGTGACGACGTCCGGCACGACGCCCTGCGTCTCGAACCCCCACATCCGCACCCCGACGCGCCCGAAGCCGACCTGCACCTCGTCGGCGATGCAGACGCCGCCCGCTGCCCGAACCCGCTCGTACGCCGCCGCGAGAAACCCGTCCGGCAGCACGATCTGCCCGCCGCAGCTCAGGAGGGATTCGGCGATGAACGCGCCGACGCCGTGCGCCGTCGCTTGCAGTTCGGCCACGGCTTCGCTAACATGCTCGGCGTACCGCTGGCCCGCGTCGCCGCCCCGGTGCGGGCCGCGAAACGTGTCGGGCATCGGCGCGGTGCGGACCCAGCCGGGCGCACCGGCGCCTCCGGGGCCGTCGTGCTTGTACGGGCTCA
>CAYTJT010000460.1:0-2283 GCA_964438105.1 uncultured Rhodothermales bacterium
CTCCAGCGCCAGATCCTCAGCCAGCTCTCGCGCGAGATCGTCTCCAGCCGCTTCGGCGGGATCGACTTCACGCAGGAGGGGCGCTTCGACCTCGGCGACTTCATCGTTGAGGTGACGCCGGGGCTCAACGGGCTCAACGTCAGCATCTTCAACGTGCTCACCGGCGACGAGTCGGTCGTGACGGTGCCGAACCCGTAGCGTCCACCGATCTCTGACGGCGGCTCAAAAAAATGGGCCGTCGTGATCTAATCCAACGCCGTTTTACGTATTGCCTGATACACCCCGCTCTACCCGCTCTATGTCCCTCCCCCTCTCGCCTTTCCGGACGCTCCTGCTGGGCCTCGTCGTGCTCGGGCTCGGCGGCTGCGCGAACTACCTCGCGCCGTTCGAGACGGGCCCCGTGCGGCCGGGCACGCAGAGCCCGCAGAACGCCGAGCTCCGCGCCCTCCCGCAGCCCGCCGACAAGGTGGTCGTGGCCGTCTACCGCTTCCGCGATCAGACCGGCCAGTACAAGCCGACGAACGGCGGCTCGTCGTTCTCGACGGCCGTGACGCAGGGCGCCACCTCCATCCTCATCCGGTCGCTCGAAGAGTCGGGGTGGTTCATCCCGATCGAGCGGGAGGGGCTCTCGAACCTGCTCAACGAGCGGCAGATCATCCAGACGACGCGGGTGCAGAACGCGAGCCCGGACGCCCCACCGCCGGCCCTCCCGCCGCTGCTCTTCGCGGGCGTGCTGATCGAGGGCGGGATCGTCGGCTACGACACGAACGTGATGACGGGCGGGCTGGGCGCGCGCTACCTCGGGATGGGCGCCTCCGGGCAGTTCCGGCAGGACCAGGTGACCGTCTACCTTCGCGCCGTCTCGACGCAGACCGGCCGCGTGCTCAAGACCGTCCACACGACGAAGACGATCCTCTCGGAGAAGCTCGACGCGAACGTGTTCCGGTTCGTGGATACGAACAAGATCCTCGAAGCCGAGGCGGGCTACACCTTCAACGAGCCGAGCGTGGTGGCCGTGACGTCGGCGATCGAAGAGGCCGTGATCGGGCTCGTGATCGAGGGGGTGCGCGACAACCTGTGGAACCTCGCCGACCAGGGCGAGATGACCCCGCAGCAGCTCGACGCGTACGACGAGCAGGTCGCCGCCGCCTTCCAGTCCTACGACGCCCGCGTGGCCGACGCCGGTCAGCGCGATGCCTTCGGCCGCCTCGCCCGGCCGCCGCACGACCGCCTCGCCGTGAACGTCGCGGGCGGCGCGCTCCTCACCAACAGCGACTACGCCGACCCGCTCGTGCGGCCCACCGTGGGGCTCGACGTGCGCTATGCCGCCACGCCGCGCATCGGCGTGGGGCTCGGTCTGAGCGGGGGTGGGCTGGCCGCCGACCGCGCGTTCGAGCGCACCTATGTCGGGGCCGAGGCGCTCCTCCATTACACGGTGCTCCCGCGCAGCACCTTGACCCCTTTTCTAACGGTGAGTGCGGGGGCGCTCTACCTGCTCGATTCCGATGCCGACTCCGAACAAACATTTGCGCCGACGCTGGGAGCGAGTGCAGGCCTTGAGTTAGCCATCGCGCCCCAGGTGGGCGTGACCCTCTCCGCCCATCACACCTACGCGCTCAGCGACGCGCTCGACGACGTGGAGCGCGGTCGCTACAACGACAACGCGTGGAGTCTCAGGAGCGGTATCACCTTCTATTTCAGATAACGCGCCGGATCGGCTCACTTCCGGACCCGGCTCTCTCCGACCTTCCCCATCGCCCCAGGCTCTATCTCGACCCGCAGTCCCGCTCTGGCTGTTTCGGGAATCGCTCGGTATTGCCCCGCGTTGGCTCTGCGCCGTAACTACGTTGCCCCTGCCGATAGTCGGCAACCCTCGGGCAGTTATGCACATCGAGTTCCCCCTTCGCAAGACCTTTACGCTTTATCACTTCGGATGCGCCAAAGCTCAACTTCGAGTGCGCCAAAAGCTACACCGATGTAACCGCTTCCGCATGTATACTCCCTAGCGAGTGAAGTGGCCCGATTCCGGCCCCCTTGACTCGCGAACATAAAACGGCACCAGAGGGAAGTCCCGCTTGCAGGCAGGACGTGAGGAACCCCCCGGTGCCGCTGGTACCTCCGGGTATGGAGGCCGTGACAAGCATCATACCCATCCCGGTACCTCTAGGGTTCCTCACCCCCCTTTCGGCCGTACGGCTGGAGGGGTTACGTAACCCTTCCTTTCATCAACCTCTTAGAGGTACCACACATGAAGAAGCTCCTTCTTCTCGCAGCCTTCGGGCT
>CAYTJT010000461.1:0-2274 GCA_964438105.1 uncultured Rhodothermales bacterium
GCCGCGGCGGGAGTTGAGGTCGCCGATCACGTCGCCCATGTACTCCTCGGGCGTGGTGACCTCGACGGCCATCATCGGCTCCATGAGCACGGGGTTCGCGCGGCGCGAGGCCTCGCGGAAGGCCATCCGGCCGGCGATCTCGAACGCGATCTGGTCGGAGTCGACGTTGTGGTACTTGCCGTCGTAGAGGCGGGCCGTGATGCCCTCGATCGGGTAGCCGGCGAGCGGCCCCTGGTCGAGCGCGCTCTCGATGCCCTTCTGGACGCTCGGGATGAACTCGCGCGGGATGTTGCCGCCCTTGATCTCGTCGAGGAACTCGAACCCGACGCCGTCTTCCTTCGGGATGAACTCGATCTCGACGTGGGCGAACTGCCCCTTGCCACCCGTCTGCTTCTTGTGGGTGTACTTGTGGTCGACGGAGGACTTGATGGCCTCGCGGTAGGCGACCTGCGGCTTGCCGACGTTCGCCTCGACCTTGAACTCGCGCTTGAGGCGGTCGACGATGATCTCGAGGTGGAGCTCGCCCATCCCCGCGATCAGGGTCTGGCCGGTCTCCTCGTCCGTCGAGACGCGGAAGGTCGGGTCCTCCTCAGCGAGCTTTTGAAGACCCGTGCCGAGCTTGTCGATGTCGGCCTTCGTCTTCGGCTCGATCGCGATCCGGATGACCGGCTCGGGGAACTCGATCCGCTCGAGCACGATCGGGTGATCGGGGTCGGTGAGCGTGTCGCCCGTCTTCGTGTCTTTGAGCCCGACGATCGCGCAGATGTCTCCGGCGCGGACGGTATCGACGTCTTCGCGCGAGTTCGCGTGCATGAACATCAGCCGGCCGGCGCGCTCCTTCTTCTCGGCGGTCGCGTTGAAGAGCTGGTCGCCCTTGTTGAGCGTACCCGAGTAGACGCGAGCGAACGTGAGGCGGCCGACGTAGGGGTCGGTCGCGATCTTGAACGCCACGGCGCTGAACGGCGCGTCGGGGTCGGCCTCGCGCGTCAGCTTCTCCTCGCTGCGAACGGCGTGGCCCTCGACGGACGGCACGTCGGTCGGCGCGGGGAGGTAGTCGATGACGCCGTCGAGCAGGCGCTGGACGCCCTTGTTCTTGAAGGCGGAGCCGCAGAAGACGGGGGTGATGTCGAGCGAGAGCGTGGCCGCGCGGACGGTGTCGCGGACCTCGTCGGCGGTGATCTCCTCGCCTTCAAGGTACTTCATGAGGAGCGCGTCGTTGTGCTCGGCGACGGCCTCGAGCAGGTTGATCCGCCAGTGGCGGGCCTGGCCTTTGAGGTCCTCGGGGATGTCCATCTCGTCCCACGTCGAGCCCTGGCTCTCGTCGTGCCAGACGATGGCCTTGGAGCGGACGAGGTCGATGACGCCGCGGAACATGTCGCCTTCGCCGATCGGGATCTGGACCGGGACGGCGTTCGCGCCGAGGCGGTCGTTCATCATCTTGACGGCCTCCGCGAAGTCGGCGCCCGTGCGGTCCATCTTGTTGACGAAGGCGATGCGCGGGACGCTGTACTTGTTCATCTGCCGCCAGACCGTCTCGGACTGCGGCTCGACGCCGCCGACCGAGCAGAACAGCGCGACGGCGCCGTCGAGCACGCGGAGCGAGCGCTCCACCTCGACGGTGAAGTCGACGTGGCCGGGCGTGTCGATGATGTTGATGCGGTGGTCGTCCCAGAAGCAGGTCGTCGCGGCGCTTGTGATGGTGATGCCGCGCTCCTTCTCCTGCTCCATCCAGTCCATCGTGGCGCCGCCCTCGTGGACCTCGCCGATGCGGTGGAGACGCCCGGTGTAGTAGAGGATGCGCTCGGTGGTCGTCGTCTTCCCGGCGTCGATGTGCGCCGAGATGCCGATGTTCCGGGTCCTGTCGAGCGAAAGCTTGCGTCCGTTGTTACTCATATCGATAGTCAGTGGTCGCCGGTGAGAGCGCGACGTGTGACAGGCTGCGAGCCGTGGGCGACCCGCAACTGCTGAGAATCTGAAGTGGGCGAAGGCCTTGTTGGCTTCGGCCATGCGGTGCGTGTCGTCTTTCTTCTTGACGGCCCCGCCCTCGCCCTTGGCCGCCGCGGCGATCTCCGACGCGAGCCGGCGGGCCATGCTCTTGTCGCCGCGAGCGCGGGCGTACTGGAGGATCCAGCGGAAGGCGAGGCTCGTCCGGCGCTCGGCGCGGACTTCGATCGGCACCTGGTAGGTCGCGCCACCGACGCGGCGGCTGCGGACCTCGGCGAGCGGGGCGACGTTGTTGACGGCCTTGCGGAAGACCTCGACGCCCTCCTCGCC
>CAYTJT010000462.1:0-2271 GCA_964438105.1 uncultured Rhodothermales bacterium
CGCCGAGCCGCTCGGCCCCTTCGCGCGCGACCCCGAGTCGCTCTCGGAGCGGGGGCTCGCGTGCCACGCCCTCCCGCAGCGGCTCCTCGTCGCGCGGCAGCCGGGCCGGGTCGAGCCGCTCCGGGGGCTCGTCGAGCCGGTCGAGCGACCGCACCTCGCGCCGGGGTGGCAACTGATCGTACGCTCTGAACACCCCTGAGCGGGCCCCGTGCCCGTAGGAGGAGGCCCGTGCGCCCCGTGCGGGCCTTTTCTGTGCCCGAGCCCCGCGGCCCCAGCTATCTCAACCCGACCGCTACAACTCATGACCACCCGCACGCTCTCCCTCTCCGCCCTGCTCCTCGTGCTCACGGCGCTGCCGACCCGCGCGCAGACGGGCGAGGACATCCTCCGCTACAGCCAGCGCTTCCCCGCCGTCGACACGCGGATGACGGGGATGGCCGGGGCCGCCGTCGGCGGCATCGGCGACTGGGGGGCGACCTACGCCAACCCCGCCGGGCTCGGGCTCGTCCGGCGCTCCCACGTCGTCGGTGCCATCAGCGCGGGCTCGGTCCAGAGCGAGGCGCGCTACTTCGGCGACGTGTCGGAGGCGACGGAGACGCAGACGGCCCTCGGCAGCGCGGCCTACGTCGCCGCCCTCCCGACGCTGCGCGGCTCGTTCGTGCTCGGCGTCGGCTACAACCAGACGGCCGGGTTCGACCGCGAGCTCGCCTTCGCCGGGTTCAACGAGAACGCAGCCTTCGACAGCGGCACCGGGCTCCGGCAGTTCGGGCAGCTGTTCGAGGACGGTGTCAGCGGCGAGCTCTCGCTCGTCGGGGCCGTCGAGGTGGCGCCACGCGTGATGGCGGGGCTCTCGCTCAACGTCATCGCCGGGGACTACCAGTTCCAGCAAGTGCTCGACGAGGTCGCGCGCGACGGGACGCCGGTCTTTTCGACGGGAGACTTCCTCGAAGCCGACCTCCGCGGGGCGAACCTGCGGGGCGGGGTCTCGGCCGAGGTCTCGCCCGGCGTCCGCCTCGGCCTCACCCTGGAGAGTCCGACGCTGTACCGCGTCGAGGAGCGCTCCGACCTCTTCACCACGGGCCAGTTCGACTACTCGATCTCGACACCGTGGCGGGTCTCCGGCGGGCTCGTCTACGAGCTCGCCGGGGTGATCCTCGCCGCCGACCTCGAGTTCCTCGATTGGTCGCAGGCCCGGCTCCGCCCGACCGACGAGTTCCGCCCGCCCTTCACCGAGACCGACCGCAACCTCGACATCCGCAGCACCTACCGCGAGGTGCTCAACACCCGGTTCGGCGCGGAGTACGCCATTGGGCCGTGGGCCGTCCGCGCCGGCGCCGCCTTCCAGCCCGATCCCCTCCGCGAAGAGCTCGACCTGCGCGGGATCGACGCCGACCGGCTGCGCTCGACGTACACCGTGGGGTTCAGCCTCGAAACCATCGACCGCGTCGCCATCGACGTGGCGTACGCCTACACCGAGTTCGAGGACGTGCTCGTGCCCTACAGCGTGGTCGAGGGCGGCGTCATCGTGGACGAGCCGCTCGTCACCGAGGACGTCGCCCGCAACCGCTTCCTCGTCGGCGTCCGGGTCGATCTGTAGGGGTTACGATGCGTCGTGCCCCTACGTGTTCGCCGGCACCGGGGGCGGGCTCCACGCTGGTTGCGCAGCCTGCGGCATCGGCTGCGGGGCAGGCAGCCGGCCGAGGGCGGCGTGCAGCACGGCGAGCCCGGCGAGGGTGAGGACGGCGCTCGGCACCGACGCAAACGCGACGACCTGGAGCAGCAGGAAGCCGAGCGACGCCGGGATCGACAGCAGGAGCGGGATGAAGCGCTCGGCGGCCGAGAAGCGGTCGGAGCCCCGCGAGAACGGCGGTCGGCGGTGCGTGAGCGCTTGCGCCCGCGTCACGAGCGCGCAGGCGGCGAGCCAGTAGAGCGCGTGGAGCGCCGCGTGCCCGAGCGGCATCGCCGTCGCGAGCAGCACCGCGAGCGCGGCGTGGAGGGGGACGAGGACGCGGACGACGAGCGCCGTCTGCACGCCGACCTGCAGCCGGCGCCCGTTCCGGATCGGTAATGTGCCGAACAGCCACGCCGCGGCGTCGTGGGCGGAGAACTGCACGGATTGAATGAGCGTCTGCGCGCTGAAGAGGAGCACGACGAGGACCGAGAGGTGCATCTGCACGGCCGGATTCGTGAGCACGCTCGCCGCGCCGTAGACGAAGAGGTTGCCCAGCCCGTCGGTCCACCAGCCGAAGGCGGCGAAGACGAGCGCGAGGA
>CAYTJT010000463.1:0-2248 GCA_964438105.1 uncultured Rhodothermales bacterium
CGCCCCGGTGCTCCTCGGATCGCCGGGGCGTCGGCGTGTCTGCTCCCACGGTCGGGCAGATTCCATCGCTGTGCCGCTTCCCGCGAGATCGTCGGGGGGCGGCAGCGCGCGAACGGGTCAGTTCTGGAACCCGACGTGAAACTGGAAGCCCGCGTCGTTGGGGTAGAGCTCCGAGCCGGCGATCGCGCTCTGGTAGAGCCCGACGCCGAGCACGAGGCCCCGCTCCCTAGGGATGAGCGCGAGCATCTGGCTCAGCCGCCCCCCGATGAAGAAGTTCTCCTCCTGCTCGCCGCCGTAGTCGATGGTCTCGGTGCCGAAGGGCACCTGCAGGTTGAGGAGGAGAGCGAACGGGGAGGGGCCGAGCCGGCGCACCACCCCGAGCGCCGGGCCGAAGTTGGCGAAGAGCCCGCTCACGTCGCCGTCGGGGCTCTCGGCGCCGAGGAACGCGAGGTTGAGGCTGAGGTGGGCGGCCCAGTCCCGGTCGGCGCGATACTGCATCCACGTGAAGCCCCCGCCGGTCCCGTTGCGCCCGGCGATCGGGGTCAGGAGGTAGGCCGTGCGGTGCGTGACGGCGCGCGCGGGCCGGAGCGGCGCGGCCGCCGCCACGAGCGGGCGGGCCGCGGCGGTGTCCGGCTCGTACGCCGGGGTCACGGATCGCCACCCCGAGGAGCGGAACAACTCGACGGTGCGGTCCAGGGCGTCGGCGAGGTTGTCGTCGTGGTAGCGCGTCACGTCCATCCCCTGCCGCTCGGCGACCGCGCCGCCCGCGAACACCCGCCCCAGCCGATCCCCCTCGATCCGGTAGACCTCGAGTTGCACCTCGGCGGTGCCGACTTCCTTGAGCGACGTGTGCTCGCTCACACGCAGCGCCGTGACCCGGACGGCGAGGGGCGTCGCGTCGGCGGGGGCGAGGTAGCGCGTCTGGAAGTAGCGGCGGAGGGCGTCGGGGACGCCACCCGCGAGGACGGCATCGCGCTCGGTGTTGAACAGCCCGGTCTGGGCCGTGCCGATCGTGGCGGTGTCGGGGCGGGCGTCGTACACCCGTTGCACGATGAAATCGACGCTGTCGGCGGGCGCTTCGGCGCGGAGGTCGACGACTACCTGGGCGCGGGCGAGCGGCACGGCGCTGCCGAACAGGAGGGCGAGGAGGGCGACCGAGCGGAACGGGTGCGGCATGAGCGGGACCGGGGGGTAGGAAACGGCGCGAAGCTAGACGCCTCCGGCTCCGACCGCAAGGGGCGCGGCCGGCTTCACGCCGGCTCCATCGCGTCCCATCCGAAGGCGAGGAGGGGCAGCATCGTCTCGGCCGTCGCGACGAGCGTGCCGGTGAACGACGGGCGCCGCAGCTCGTCGTCGGTGACGGGGCGGCGGGCGATGAGCGACTTCGCCTTGAGCCACGGCTCGAGCTCGGTATCGGCGAAGCGGCTCGTGCCCTGCGGCATCCGCTTGTACGACGTGTCCACCTCGACGGGGAGGCCGGCGGCGTCGAGCCGCTCGGCGATCTCGACGAAGCCGGCCGGGTCGGCCATCATGCGGTCGCGCCAGCGGCGCATCAGCTCGGTTTCGGGCCGCCAGAACCCGCCCGCGACGAACGACGCGCCGGGCTCGACGTGGACGTAGACCGCGCCGGGGTCCTTCCGCTCGCCGCTGCGCGAGAGCACGATCCCGACGTGCGTTTTGTAGGGCTGCTTGTTGCGGGAGAACCGCGTGTCGCGGTAGATCCGGAAGATCGAGCGCTTCGGGTCGCCCGTGAGCGGGAGGCCATCGAGGAGGGCGCGCCGGGCGAAGTCGGCGACGAGGCAGCGGGCGGGCCACTGCACTTCGTCCTCGAACGTCTGCTTGCGCGGCTTGAACCAGTCGCGCTCGTTGTGCTGCTTCAGCTCGCGGAGGAACTGGAGTCCTTCATCGCGGAAGCCGGGGAAGGGCGGGAGGTCGGCGTGGAGCATCGGTCGGGGGGTGGGCGAGGGAACGGCAAGATACCGGGGCCGTGTGCCGGCGGTGCGTCATTCGAGGGTTCCAAGCAGGGCGACCGCACGCTGATTTCCCCGCGCCCCGCGTTCCGGCAGGTCGCTCCGGGACGAGTCCCTCCGCTCCCGGCTCGGAACGCTGTCCCCCTGATTCAGGGGGACAGTCCGGGCGCCCCTGAGCGCAGGGACGGAGTCCCGAAGCGATGGGTGCCCGGACGGGGGGTCCGTCTGCGACCGCGAGCGGGGCGGGGGGACCGAGTGACCATCACGTTAGCGGACGA
>CAYTJT010000464.1:0-2242 GCA_964438105.1 uncultured Rhodothermales bacterium
TCGACGCAGGTGACCCCGCGCTCCTACCGCCTTCTCGTCGAAGATCCGACGACGCAGACCACGCTCGCCACGTTCCTCGGCGCCTTCATCTTCGCGCTCGTCTCGCTGATCGTCGTCTCGACCGAGTTCTACGGCGCGCGTTCCGCTGCGGTCATCATGCTCTTCACGCTGGTCGTCATCGCCCTCGTCGTTCTGGCGCTGCTGCGGTGGATCGAGCACCTCTCCGACCTCGGCTCCGTCCTTCACACCTCCAAGCGCGTCGAGAGGGCGGCGCACGACGCACTCGCCGAGCGCCGCCGCTGGCCCCAGCTCGGCGCCCGCGCGCTCGACGACCCCGATCGGCAAATCCCCGGCGCCGCTCGTCCGCTCCGCGCTCCGCGCACGGGATATGTCTGTCACGTCGATCTGCCCCAGCTCTCCGCGGCCGCCGAGGCCGGCGACGCCGTCCTCTGGGTCGTCGCCACCCCCGGACGCTTCGTCGCCCGCGATGCGCCGCTGCTCCACGCCGAGGGCGAAGTCGACATGACGCGCCTCCTCTCGGCCTTCACCATCGAGGACAGCCGCCAGTACGACCAGGACCCGTCCTTCGGCATCATCGTCCTGTCCGAGATCGCCCAGCGCGCCCTCTCCCCCGGGCTCAACGACCCCGGCACCGCCATCGACATCATCGGCCGCCTCGTGCGCCTGCTCCTGCCGGACGACGAGGATCAGGCGGAGGACGTTCTCTACCCCCGCATCTGGATGCCGCCCCTGCGCGCCATGAGCCTGATGCAGGACGGCTTCGCCCCCATCGCGCGCGACGGCGCCGGCATGATAGAGGTCGCGCTCCACTTGCAGAAGGGCCTCGCCGCCCTCGCTGCTGCCGGCGACTCCGACCTCGCCGCCGCCGCCCGCAAGGTCTCCCGCCGTGCGCTCGACCTCTCCAACGCCGCCCTCCCCCTCGAAGAGGACCGCGCCCGCGTCCGTGCCGCCGCCCCGGCGCGACCGCCGTCGCCTGCCGAGGACTGACGGTCATCCATCACGACCCGGATCATCTCGTCCCCCCGGGCACCGAGCAGTTCCCCGAGCAACGGCGAAGACGCCAGCGGATTGGAGGACCCTCGCGCGCCGCGAAGTCTGACTCCGCCCGCGGCGTCGGCCTAAGGGCCAGGCTGTTCTGGGCCGGGGGTCCGACGCCTCATCCGCATTGGCGAACGTAGGGCTCCCGACGCCTCCAAGCACGCCGCCGGGAAAGCTCACCGCAACCTGGAACTTCGCCGGGTCAGAGGCGTATGTCGGCCTCGCTCTGCAACGCCTCGAACCGCGGACGGGCAAGGAGGTAGCCCTGTACCAGGGTGATGCCGAGATCGCGCAGCGCCCTGAGTTCGTCCGCCGTCTCGATCCCCTCGGCGATGACCCGGATCCCCAGGTCGCGACACATCCCCCGTAGTGCCTCGACGATGGTGCGACGCGTCGGATCGCGGTCGATGCCGCTGACCAGTCCACGGTCGAGCTTGACGATATCGGGGACCACGTCGGCGATCAGCGTCAGCCCCGAATAACCGGCGCCGAAGTCGTCGATCGCCGTTCGGAAGCCCATCGCCTTGTAGCTCGCGACGATGTTCTTCAGATGCGCCTTGTCGCGCACCCGCTCGACCTCGGTGAACTCGAAGATGATTCGCTCGATTGGAAAGTCGCAGGCGTCGGCGGCCCAGAGCGTGCGCCGGATGCACGCCGACGGCTCGTAGACCGCGTTCGGCATGAAGTTGATCGACAGCGAATCGGCGAGGCCCAGACGGGCCGCCAGCCGTATCGCCGTGATGCGGCAGGTCTGGTCGAAGTTGTAGATGTTCTCGTCATCGACGAGGCGCAGCATCTCGCCGGCCCCGCGACCATCGGCTCCACGCAGAAGCGCCTCCTGCGCGAACACGCCGCCCGTCCCGAGGTCGAAGATCGGCTGGAATGCCATGGTGATCTGGTGCGCGAAGGCGCGCCCCTTGCGCTCGGCGCAGTGCTCGCACGCCAGTGTGTGGTTCGTCATCGCTCTCACTCGTCTCGCGGTACCGGCGTTCCCGCTTGACGCCGTAAACGGGAAGGACTGCGAATCCGTTGAGATGCTTCTGTCGCGAGGCGCCCCGCGCTATGACGCCTCCGGGCAGGGAGCGACGCCGCAGGCAGCGGCTACTCGGCTGCCTCCTGATAGGCTTCGACCGGCGGGCACGTGCAGACCAGGTTCCGGTCGCCGTAGGCGTTGTCGACGCGG
>CAYTJT010000465.1:0-2232 GCA_964438105.1 uncultured Rhodothermales bacterium
GCGCGTGAGCGGTGGCAGTTCCTCGTCTTCAGGCCGGTCGCTGCGGGAGCGACTCAGCGCGCGGAAGTAGTCGGCAACGAGTAGCGACGTGCCGCGCTGCCGGGCGAGGGCTTTCGCCTCGCGGATCAGGTCCTCATCGAGCCGGAGCGTGAGTTTGCTTTGCATGGCAGCAGAGGCATGACGTACAAAAGGTGCAACAATGTACGCCGAGCTATCCCTCGTGCCAACTCCTACTCTCCCCCTGCGGTCGAGTCCCGGTAGCGTAGCGTTTCTTGTGGGTTAAGCCAACGAGGTCCCCCATGACTCACGATGACATCACGAAGGCCGTCACCGCCTCCCTCGAAGACCGCGTCCGCGACGCCATCAAAGGCGTGCTCGAAGAGGTCATGGAGGAGGAGATGACCGCCCAGCTCCAGGCCAAGCACCGCGAGCGCACCGAGCAGAGGCGCGGCGAGCGCAATGGCCACTACGGCCGCGGCCTCACGACGACGGCCGGTCACATCGAGCAGATCCGCGTCCCCCGCGCCCGCGAGATGGAGTTCTTGACCGAGGTCTTCGAGAAGTACCGGCGGATGAGTGGGAGCATGGAAGAAGCCGTCTTGGAGATGTACCTCCAGGGGGTCTCCACCCGGAAGGTCGAGGCCATCACGGGCAAGCTCTCCAGCGTTCGGGTCTCGAAGGACGCCGTCAGCCGGATCGCTGCCCGCTTCGACGACGCCTTCGCCGAGTGGCGCACCCGGCAGCTCGACAAGAACCGGAGCTACCCGTACCTCTACCTCGACGCGACGTATCTCAAGGCGCGCTGGGCCGGAGCGGTGCGCGACGTGGCGCTCCTCGTCGCTGTTGGCGTCAAGGACGAGGGCTTCCGGGAGGTGCTCGCCGTCGAGGCCGCCACGGGCGAGCGCTCGGAGACGTGGCGGGGTCTGCTTCAGGGCCTCGTCGAACGCGGCCTCCGAGGCGTGCGCTTGGTCATCTCAGACGACCACGACGCGATCAAGGCCGCCGTCAAGGTGGAACTGCCCGGGGCCGCTTGGCAGCGGTGCGTGGTTCACTTCGAGCGCAATATCCTGGCCCACATCCCGCAGACCGAGGCGAAGGCCGTCGCAGCCGACCTCAAGGTCATTTTCCAGGCAGCCCGCCGAGAGACGGCCGAGACGCTGGCGGCGAGCTTCGCCGAACGCTACGGCGCGTCGTACCCGAAGGCGGTCGCATCGCTGGAGCGCGGGCTCGACGAGGCGCTGACGTACACGGCGTTCCCGTCGAGCCACCACCGGCTCATCCGCACGACGAACGGGCTGGAACGGGTCTTCCGCGAGGTCAAGCGCCGGACGCGCGTCGTCGGAGTGTTCCCGAACGAAGCGAGCGCCGAGACGCTGGCGACGGCGGTGCTGCTACGAGTGTCCGAGGACTGGATGGAGCGGAAGTATCTCAACATGGAGCCACTACACGCCCTTTTTCACGAATCCACAAGATTCGCTACTTGACCCGAGTCCCGGGCGGCGGTCGAGTCCGGGGCGGCGTCGGAGGCTGCTCTGAAGTCCACGAGGCCCTCCACAGCGAACGGACTGTTCCAGAAACACGTGTCGAGCGAGAGCACCATCGACTCGCGCCTCCACATGTACGTGGCGCACTCTCCTTTCTCCGTCTGGTGTTCCGCGAACCCCGGTTCTCCCCACAAGCCTGACATCTGTCTGATATAGCTTTCGATCTCTTCCCGTCGCACCCCGGCTCTTACGTGAGTGATTCGCCTCTCTTCATCGATGCCAACCACTATCCGGTGAGGGATCATGGTCGTGGTGGAGAACACAATCGCCGCCTCATATTCCCGATAGACATAAAGCCCATCAGGTTCTTCGTCCACCTCCTCTCCCAAGCAAAAGGTCGAATAATGGGTACGAATGGGCACCGGATATCTCCGATACGGATCGAAGCCCCAGCACCCTCGCGGCCCCATCGATGTAATCTCGTGCCGAATCGGCCTCTCGCTGGTGCTGGATTCTGGACGGTGCGCACAGGCAGCCCAGAGAACCATCGAGCTGCCGAACATTAGGAGCAGGAAATACCGCATCTCCGGGCGCGGGCTATTTGGTCAACGTGTCTCCCCGCCTACCCCACCACCTGCAGCCGGGCGAACTTCAGCTTGAGCTTTTTCTGCCCGACGGCTTTGAAGAAGACGGTCGCCGCCGCGCGGTCGCCGCGGCCCTCGACGGCGAGCACCTTCCCCTCGCCGAA
>CAYTJT010000466.1:0-2229 GCA_964438105.1 uncultured Rhodothermales bacterium
GTGTACGGCGCGGGGCCGCCCCTCGTCGAACCCGGCGAGGTCGTTCTCCCGCGTTGCGCCCCGCACCGCCGCCGCCAGCGAGCCCGCGTCGTGCGGGGCGCCCGGGCGCAGGACGTGGTGGCGGATGCGCCCGTCGGGGGTTACCACCACGGCGAGGTAGGCGGGCCGGGGCGGGACCTCATCATCGATCCAAGAGACGCCGCGCGCGGCGACCTCCCACGTCTCGGGGAGGAGCGAGAGGCGGCGGACGGCCTCGGGCGTGGGCGGCGGCTCGTTCGCCCGCCGCTGCGCCTGCGCCAAGGAGGCGCGGAACACCGGCCACGGCAGGACCTCCCGGTGCGGCGCGCCGAGCAGCCCGGCCGTCACGGGCCGGCCGTCCACGGCGAAGCCCTCGACGGCGTCGAGCTGCCAGCCCTCTTCGAGGACCATCTCCGCCACGTCGGTGAGCACGGCGTAGAACCGGCCGCTCGCGGTGCTCCGTCCCAGCACCGCGTCGAAGGCGATGGGCTCGGGGCCGAGCAGCGTCAGCTCCGCCTCGAAGTCGCGGATGGGCTCGCCGGTGAGCGGGCAGGTCGGCGTCAGGTCATCGAGCAGGAGGAGGTCGGGCAGGGGAGAGGCTTCCATGGGCGGCGGCGGGCTGGAGCGGGCGGAGCGTCGCCACAAGATAGGACGCCGGGGCACGTCCGGTCAGCAGGGCGAGCGCATGCTAAACCGAGAGGCGGTGTCGGCCCGCGCTCCCCCCGCCCCGCTTATGGTCGCAGAGGCTACGCCTCCGCTCCCTGCTGCGCGGGACTGTCCCCTCGGGTCGAGGGGGACAGTCTGAGCGTCCTTGAGCGAAGCGATGGGCGCTCGGACGGGGGGAGCGAGGTAGCATGCGCTCCCCCTGGCCCGGTCACCCCTCGCTCAGCTCGCTCTCCGACTTCAGCACGCGGTCGCCGCCGTCCTGCTCGATGAGGTAGGCGGGGTTGTCGTCGTCGGCGTCGCGCGTGACCTCGTTGCCGTCGATCGTGCGCGTGACGCGGGAGGTGAACGACTCCTGCACGGTGCCCGTGCCGGTGCCGTTGCCCCAGTTCCATTTCACGGTATCGCCCTGGTTGTAGGTCGGCATGATGGGGAGGGGTTGGTGAGGGGAGAGGTGCGCCGTTGGTACCGGGCGGGCGCGGGAGCGGGTTCCGGCGACGAGCAATCTTCGCCGCCGCGCTCGCGTTACCCCGACGGATCCTCCTCGCCCCGCGGCGTGTTCCAATCCGGTCGATCCGCGCCCCCGCATTCCCTTCTCCAACCGCACTCCGCATGTCTCGACGCATCCTCTGGGCCGACGACGAGATCGACCTCCTCCGCCCGCACATCCTCTTCCTCGAAGCCAAAGGCTTCGACGTGACGAGCGTCACGAACGGCGCCGACGCCGTCGACAAGATGCGCGAGGCGCGCTACGACGTCGTCTTCCTCGACGAGCAGATGCCCGGCCTCGGCGGGCTCGAAACGCTGGGCGAGCTGAAGGACGTCGCGCCCGAGACGCCCGTCGTGATGATCACGAAGAGCGAGGAGGAGCACCTGATGGAGGATGCGATCGGGCAGCAGATCGCCGACTACCTCATCAAGCCGGTCAACCCGAAGCAGATCCTCCTCACCTGCAAGCGCCTGCTCGAAGGCTCGCGCCTCCGCGAGGAGAAGGCGTCGCAGAACTACCTCCAGTCGTTCGGCCAGCTCTCGATGCAGATCAACAGCGGGCTCGATTGGGACGGCTGGACCGAGGTCTACGGCGAGCTCGTCCGCTACGGGCTTGAGCTCGACGCCGACGACGCCGCGCGGCAGATCCTCGACGACCAGTACCGCGACGCCAACCGCGAGTTCGGCCGCTTCGTCGAGGACGTCTACCCCGGCTGGATCGAGCAGGCGAAGGACGGTGACGCCGAAGGCCGCCCCGCGCTCTCGCACGAGGTCCTGCCGAACTGGGTGCTCCCGCACCTCGACGGCGACAAACCCGTCCTTTTCTTTCTCATCGACTGCATGCGCTTCGACCAGTGGCTCGAGTTCGAGCGGCTGCTCTACCCGCTCTTCGACATCGAGAAGGACTGGCACTGCTCGCTCCTCCCGACGGCCACGCCGTACTCCCGCAACGCTATCTTCGGCGGGCTCCTGCCCATCGACCTCGCCGCGCGCTACCCGCAGTACTGGCAGCACGACAACGGCGACGAGCACTCGCTCAACCAGTTCGAGGCCGAGTTC
>CAYTJT010000467.1:0-2229 GCA_964438105.1 uncultured Rhodothermales bacterium
TGGGACGCGCTCGACCTCGCCGTCGGCGTCTCCTACGCCCGCGCCCTCACCGACCGCTTCTCGTTCGGCGCGACGGTGAAGGTCGTCCGCCAGCAGATCTGGAACGAGTCGGCCGAGGGCGCCGCCTTCGACCTCGGCGTCACCTACGACACGCGGCTGAGCGGGATCAAGATCGGCATGGCGATGACCAACTTCGGGACCGACATGCGGCTCGCCGGGCCGGACCTCCGCCAGGCCATCGACATCGAGCCCGGGCAGGAGGGGAACAACCCGCGCAACGCCGCCAACCTCGAAGTCGACGCGTGGGCCATGCCGCTGATCTTCCGCGTCGGCGTCTCGGCCACGCCGTTCCGCATGGGCGACCAGGCCCTCACGCTCTCCGTCGACGGGAACGCCCCGGCCGACGCCGCGCAGAGCGCGAACTTCGGCGCGGAGTACGCCTACGCCGACCTCCTCTTCGTCCGCGGCGGCTGGCGCCAGGCCTTCGGCCCGGCCGACGACGGCGGCTGGACGGCCGGCTTCGGCCTCCGCTACGAGCTCAACCGTCGCCTCGCCGGCTACTTCGACTACGTGTTCCAGAACTACGAGCCCTTCGGGACGCCCCAGATGTTCACGCTCGGCGTGACGTTCTAGCACGACCCCGCCGCGCCCCGCCGCAGCTTGCTGAGGGCGGGGCGGAGATCGGGTTTTCTCCTCTCATCACACCTAGGTACCCATCATGCACACCGCTACCACACGCTTCGGCCTGCTGGCGATGCTGGTGCTCCTCGCGTCGCCCGCTTGGGCGCAGGAATACCAGATCACCTTCCAGGTCGACATGACCGACGCGATCACGAACTGCGCGCTCGACCCGGAGTCCGACCAGGTCATCTCCGTGGCCGGCGAGCTCAACGACTGGACCACCGGCGTCGACAACCTCACCGACGCTGACGGCGACAACGTCTACGACGGCACGTTCGCCGTCAACGAAGACCAGCTCGGCGACGACGGCGTCCTCCAGTACAAGTTCTGGGGCACCGACCCCGTCGGCTGGGAGGACGACCCGAACCGGACGTTCGACCCGACCGAGGACGCCACGCTCGACCCGGTCGCCTTCAACAAGACGTTCACGGACCTCTGCACGACCGGCGGGGAGGAGGAGACGTACGAGCTCGTCTTCCGCGTCGACATGTCGGTCCAGATCTCGCGGGGTAACTTCGACCCTGTAACGGACGTCGTGACCGTAGCCGGCGACTTCAACGGCTTCAGCAACAACGCGGACACGCTCGCCGCGCTCTCGTCCAACCCGGACATCTACACCGGGCTCTTCCAGGCCGATGTCATCGTGCCCAGCACGCAGAACTATAAGTACATCATCGGCGAGCCCGAAGACGCGGCCCCCGACGGCTGGGAAAGCGATTCCGACCGCACCTTCGAGATCACCGGCGACGAAGAAGACGCCAACGGCAACGGCATCCCCGAAGTGCTCGTCCCGCAACGGTTCTTCAACGACGCCACGCCGGATGACTTCCTCGACGCGCCTGCGACGGTGACGTTCAACGTCGACCTCCGCACGGCCTTCCAGCTCCTCGCCGACAGCTCGCAGATCCCGTCGAACGCCCAGGCCTCGGACTTCGTCACCTCGATTGACGGCCTGTTCATCAACGGTCTGGTCGCCGGAAAATCCACGGCGGACGAGCTAACCGACTGGGCCGACTGGGGCCCCGACGCGCTCGGCTCCATTCCCACCCGCGAGCTCTCCGACGACGACGGTGACGGTATCTACACGATCACGTACGAGTACGAGGAGGGCACCGAACGCAACCTCCCCGGTAAGTTCGGCACCGACGGCTACGACAATGAGGCCGGCGAGTTCAACGATCACCAGTTCCGGATCGACCCCGGCACGCAGACGATCGACCTCGTCTTCGGCTGCATGGTCAAGAACGACGGGACGCTCGAGGACGACAACGGTCCGGGCGGCATCCCGTACTACGACCCCTACGCCCTGATCGACCTCGACGCCACGCCTCAGACGTGCTCGTTCGTCGAGAGCGGTGGCGAAGCCGACAACGCAGGGACGTCGGTCGAGGGCACGGGGGTGGTTCCGGCCACGGCCGAGCTTCGGGGCAACTTCCCGAACCCGTTCGCACGCGCGACGACGTTCGAGTACGCGATCGCTGACGCGGGCCACGTGAGCCTCACGGTCTACGACCTGATGGGCCGCCGCGTCGCCACGCTCGTCGACGG
>CAYTJT010000468.1:0-2215 GCA_964438105.1 uncultured Rhodothermales bacterium
CACGAGGTAGTCGAGGTCGCCCCACGCCGCGTCGTTGAGGAACTGGCGGACGGCGCTCGACACCATCGGGCCGCGCCACACGACGGCCTGCTTCTCGTCCACGAGGAAGCCCATCGACAGCAGCTTCACGCCGTACTTCTCGAGGGGGACGATCTTCCGGCCCTCGCCCACGCGCGGCTTCTCCCCTTTCTCGATCCCGAACATCGTCGGGACCGACGGGCCGTAGATGTCGGTATCGACGAGGCCGACTCGCGCGCCCTCTTTCGCGAGCGTGACGGCGAGGTTCGCGGCGACGGTGCTCTTGCCGACGCCGCCCTTCCCGCTCGCCACGGCGATGACGTTCCGCACGCCGCCGAGGACGGGCGGTTGCGCGCCCGGACCGGCCGCCGGCCCCGACTTGCTCGTGACGTTCGCCGTCATGTCGACGGTCACCTCGGCGTCGGCGTCGACGAGCTCGTGCACCGCCTTGACGCAGGCCCGGCGGATCTGCTCCTTGAGCGGGCACGCGGGCGTCGTGAGGATGACGGTGAACGACACGCGCTTGCCGTCGACCTCGACATCCTTGACCATGTCGAGCGTGACGAGGTCTTTGCCGAGGTCGGGCTCGATGACGTTGGAGAGGGCGTCGAGGACCTGTTCGCGGGTCATGAATATCGGGGTGGGAGTGTGCGACCAAAAGGGGCGGCTGTGCACGGCAGCGCCGGGCGGGGGTTCCCGAGGGGCATGTGTGGAAGTGTGGAAGTATGGAAGTATGGAAGCGCGGAGGTGTGGAAGTATGGAGGTGTGGAAGTCGCCCCTTTCCTCTCCCCTTTCACCCTCTCCCCCTCTCCGCCATCCACCGCAGCGCGAGGCCGTGGCGGAGCCCGCGCGGGCTCGGGTGGATCGCGGCGAAGCCGAAGCGCTGCATAAACGCGTCGAGGATGAGCACGCCGGCGGCGTACACGTCGGCGCGGCCCGCGAGGAGGTCGGGGTCGAGGGCGAGCACCTCGTCGGCCGAAAGAGCGCAAAGCTTCTCGCGCCACGCGCGGACTGTCGCCGCGTCGACCGGGTCGTTCGGGGCGTCGGGGTGGACGAGGGCGCCGAGCGCGCGGACCGTGCCGGACGAGCCGAGGAGGGGGAGCGCGCCGTTGGGATTGAGCCCACTGAACGCTCTGGCCACGACGTCTTCGGCGAGGCCGAGGGCGTAGTCGGACGGCGGCAGCGTCGGGAAGCACCGCTCCGTCAGCCGGACGGAGCCGACGTCCACGCTCACGCGGTCCGGTTCACCCGCGTCGGCCCGACCCGTGACGACCTCGGTCGAGCCGCCGCCGATGTCGAGCACGCAGACTCGGTCGAGGTCGGGGTAGGCGGAGCACGCGGCGCGGAAGGTCCACAGCGCCTCCTCGTCGCCCGAGATCACGCGGTACGTCATCCCGAGGTCGCGCACGCGCGCCGTCAGTTCGTCGAGGTTCTGCGCATCGCGCGAGGCGCTCGTCGCGCCGATCACGACCGTCTCGGCGCCGAGTTCGTCGGCCTTCGCTTTGTAGTCGGCGAGCGCGGCGAGGACGCGGCCGACGGCTTCGGGCGCGAGGCGGCGGTTCGCGTCGACGCCCTGCCCGAGCCGGACGTAGCGGGTGTCTTCGTAGACCGAGTCGAGCCGGCCGTCGTGCACGTCGCCGACGAGGAACTGCGCGGTGTTCGTGCCGACGTCGATCGTGGCGATGCGGTGGCGAGCGGACATGGGAGGGGCGATGGGAGCGGGACGTCGGGCCGGAACTTACGCCGCGTCGGCGTGCGTCGCGATGAAGCCCCACCACTCGTTCTCCGTCGCCTCGTCGTAGAGGGCGAGCCCGGCGGCTCCCGCGGCCTCGAGCATCACCTCGCGGTCGGTCCGCAGCAGCCCGGCGAAGACGACCCGCCCCCCCGCGTTGGCTCCGCCGGCCTTACGGCTCGCGGGGGCAGGCTGCGCCAGCTTCGCAGCGAAGCCGGGCATCAGCTCCAGCAAGGCGTTCCGGTTGATGTTGGCGAAGACGAGGTCGAACCCGCTTTCGGATACCGTGTCGAGCGAGCCCTCGCGCACCTCGAACCGGTCGGCGACGCCGTTGAGCAGGGCGTTCTCCGTCGCGTTCGTGTGCGACCACGGGTCGATGTCGAAGCCGACCACCGAGGCCGCACCGAGCTTGAGCGCGGCGATCCCCAGAACGCCCGTGCCGGTGCCCGCGTCGAGCACGGTTTC
>CAYTJT010000469.1:0-2170 GCA_964438105.1 uncultured Rhodothermales bacterium
GCCCGCTCGACGGGCGCCGGATGCCGCGGGTCGTCGGCGGCGTCCGGGCGGCGGAGAGTCGCACGCTTCTGGAGCGGTGGGCGACGGCGCACCCGGGCGAGGGCGGGTTCGTCCGGGACGTGCTGGCGGGCGCGTGACCGTCGCACGGCCGCCGCGTGCGCCGCCGTGTCGTAGCTTCCGCCGTCGCCCACGTCTCCCCTCCGATGCCGGCTCCCATCTACCCCTTCCCGTTCGAGGACCCATCCCCCGAGGCGACCGACGCGCCCGGCGACGGCGACGCCCTCCGGCTCTGCGTGATCGACATCGGCTCGAACTCGTTCCACGCCATCGTCTTCGACGCCTTCCCCGACGGCACCTTCGAGACCGTCGACAAGCTGAAGGAGATGGTGAAGCTCGGCGAGGGCGGGTTCCGCTCGCACCGGCTCACCGAGGAGGCGCAGCAGCGCGGCATCGACGCGCTCCGCCAGATCCGCGCGATGGGCGACGAGTACGGGGTGTCCGACTACGTCGCGTGCGCGACGAGCGCCGTCCGCGAAGCCTCGAATGGCGGCGCCTTCATCGAGCGGGCCAAAGACGAGACCGGGATCTACGTCCGCACGATCAGCGGGGCGACCGAGGCCACGCTGATCTACAAGGCCGTCCGCCACGCCGTCGACCTCTCCGAGCCCGCGCTCCTCGTCGACATCGGCGGCGGCTCGACGGAGTTCACGATCGCCGACCGCGACGAGGTCTTTCTCGCCGAGAGCCTCAAGCTCGGCGCGGCGCGGCTGACCGAGGAGTTCGTCACGACCGACCCCGTCGACGCGACCGAGTTCCGCGCGATGCGGGCGCACGTCCGCAAGATGCTCGGCCCCGTCTTCCGCACGGCGCACGAGATGGGCGTCCGCCGCGTCGTCGGGAGCTCGGGCACGCTGAAGAACATCGCCGAGCTGACGGCGGCCGCGGCGGGCGAGGCCGGGACGTACTTCGACTACGTCTTCGACGCCTTCAACGTCCGCCGCGTGACGAAGCTGCTGATGACCTCGGACCGCGCGAAGCGGCTCGCGACGCCCGGCGTGCAGGAGAAGCGCGTCGAGCAGATCGTCGCGGGCGCGCTCCTCATCGACGTCGTGCTCAAGGACCTCGGGATCAAGCGGTTCGAGGTCAGCCCCGACGCGCTCCGCGAGGGGATCGTGATCGACTTCGTGGAGCGGAACTACCAGTGGATCAAGCGGCTCGCGCCGTTCCGCAGCCTGCGGCGGCGCAGCGTCTACGACCTCGCGATCCGGCTGCGCTGGGACGAGGCGCACACCCGCCACGTCACCCGCCTCGCCCTCGCCCTCTTCGACGCCACGGTGCCGCTCCACGGGCGGGGCGAGCGCGAGCGCGAGCTGCTCGAGTACGCCGCCGTGCTCCGCGACGCGGGCTACGCCATCAGCCGGCGGAGCCACCACAAGCACTCGCTCTACGTCATCAAGAACGCCGACCTCAAGGGGTTCACGCCCGGCGAGGTCGCCCTCATCGCGAACGTCGCGCGCTACCACCGCGCCGGCCTCCCCACCCCGCGCCACGCCGACTACGACCGCCTGCCCGCCGAGGACCAGCGGCTCGTCGACGAGCTCGCCTCGCTCCTCCGCCTCGCGAACGGCCTCGACCGCAGCCACTTCCAGAACGTGATCCACTTCGACGCCGACCTCTCCGGCGACGCGCTCCGCCTCACGATCCAGACCAAGGCCGACCCGCAGCTAGAGGTGTGGGCCGCGCGGCGCGGCGCCGGGCTGTTCCGGCGGACGTTCGAGCGGGCCGTCGCCGTGGAGGTGGCGGGGGGCTGAGAGGAGGGAGGGGAGACCGGCGAAGCGCCGAGCGCCCTACTTTCCGCGCCCCGCCGATCTCACCCGATCCTCACCGGACTTCCGTTTGATGCTCCGGTGCCGTTTCTCTAACTTCTGACGATCTGCGCTGACGAGTCCACCCCCGCTCTCGCTCGTCGGCGCCGCACGTTCCACGCCCCTCGCGGTTGCGCGCCCCACCCCTCACCCGATGCTCGGTTCCTTTCTGTTCTTCCTCTTCGCCGTCCTCGCGATCGTCGGCGCCCTCGGCATGCTCATCGCGCGGAGCCCCGTCGTGAGCGCGCTGTGGATGGTGCTGAACCTGTTCTCGATCGCGTGCCTCTACCTCACGCTGAACGCGC
>CAYTJT010000470.1:0-2141 GCA_964438105.1 uncultured Rhodothermales bacterium
AGGGAGCCGGTTCGAGGTGCGTCGTCTCGGCGAGCTCGCTGAGGAGGCGGCCGAGGCTGTGGAGCGGGATCCACGTCCACGACGGCCGGTGGTTCAGTTCGTAGCGGATTTCGTAGAGGGCTTTGTCGAGGAGGTAGGCCCAAAGGAAGGGACGCCGGGCGCTCTTTGGCAAGAGGAAGTCGGCGTCTTCCGCCGTCCGGAGGTAGGCGTCGAGGAAGATCCGCTCGCACCACGAGACGAGGCGCTCGGCCCAAGGCTCGCGCGTGCCGTCGCCGTGGGCGAGGGGGGCGTAGGCGGCATACGCGAGCGAGCGGAGCATCCCGGCCACGTCGCGCAGGGCGTAGTCGTGCTGGCGCCGCTCGGCGACGGTGCGGGCGGGCTCGCCCTCGAAGTCGAGGATGTAGAACTCGCCGTCGGCGCGGAGGACCTGGCCGAGGTGGTAGTCGCCGTGGATGCGGATCTTCTGCCGCGTGGCCTCGCTGCGGCCGAGCCCGTCGAGGCTCCGGAGGGCGCGCTCCCAGTCGGCGTCCGAGGGGACGTCGTTGGCCTCGGTGCCGTGGGCGGTGAGGGCGTCGGCGTGGGCGCCGAGCATCTCGCGCGTCTTGGCGGCCTCGCGCCGGATGCGCGCGACGAGCGCGTCGACGTCGTCGGGGCTGCCCTCGCGCGGGCCGAGGTCGCCGCCCTCGGCGGCGCCGAGCGCGAGGTGCATCTCGGCCGTGCGCACGCCGAGCGTCCGCGCCAGCTCGATCAGCTCGGGCGCGGCGTCTTCGAGCCAGCCCGGGAGCTCGGCCTCGGCCTCGGGCTGCTCGGGGACCGGGAGGTTGCCGACGCGCTCGTAGAACTGCTCGACCTTCTCCACGGCGTACTCCCACCCGTCGCCCTCGACGGGGAGCGCCTGCTGCACGACGCCCATCGCGTAGGCGTCGCGCCCGCGACGGAACGTGGCCGTGCCGAGGAGGTGCGGCACGAAGCGGAAGCCGACGTCGGTGAGGTGGCGGAGGAGCTCGACCTCGGGGTTCGTGCCCTGCTCCAGCCGGCGGTAGAGCTTGACGAAGAGCCGCTGCCCGCCGGCGGTGTCGACGAGCGCGGCGGAGTTCGACTGCTCGCCGGAGATGAGCGTGGCCCCGGTCGCCCGGCTGCCGTTGAGCCGGGCCGCCATCTCGCCGGCGTAGACGCCGCGCAGCGAGCGGCCCTTGCCGCCCTGCTGCCACCAGTTGAAGAGCGTCGTCCAGAAGTCGGCGAGGGCGGTGGCGTCGCAGAGGAGCGCGCGGCCCTTCGGGGTCTGGACCCACGCCACGGCCGCCGCCGGGCGCTCGTCGAGGACGTGCTCGGCCTCCTCGTCCGTAGCGGTCGCGAGCGGGAGGAAGTACGTCGAGGTCTGGTCGCCGACGCGGACGCGGAGGAGCGAGAGGTAGACGGGGCGCGGCCGGGCCTGGATGCGCACGGCGTCGGCGATCTCGACGCGGTGCACCGCGCCCTCGGCCTTCGCGCCGAACCACCGCTGGTCGCTGATGTAGTCCGGCAGCAGCCGCTCGAGCCGCTCCATCCCGCCCCCGGCGGCGAGCGTGCGGACGAGCAGGTTCTCGAGCCCCTCGGGCACGCGGAGGACGGGGGTCTCGCGCTCGCCCGCGGCGGCCTGAGGCAGCGCCGTGGCCGGCGATTTCTGCATCTCCTCCTCGGGCACGAGCGCGAACCAGTAGAACCGGTGCGGCCCGAGCGGGAGGTGGTACGGGGCCTCGCCGATCGCGGGGAACGGGGACTGGCTGAAGAGCTCGACCGGGACGAGCCCCTGCAGGTCCTCGTCGGGGGGGAGGAACGACGACTGCGCGAACCGCGAGAGATTCGCGACGACGAGCACGCGCTGCGTGGAGCGCTCGCTCCCGTCGCCGTACTCGAACTCGCGGACGAACGCGAGCACGGCCTCGTTCTCGATGTCGAGCACGCGCATCGCGCCGCGCCCGAAGGCCTGGGCGTAGTGGCGGCGGAGGCCGACGAGGCGGCGCGTGAAGTGCAGGAGCGAGTGCGCGTCGCCCTCGGCGTCCTCGACGTTGACGAAGTCGTAGGCGTAGGGGCCGTGGTGGATGGCCGGCATGAAGAGGCGGTGGTGCGGGGCGCGGCTGAAGCCGCCGTTCTTGTCCGGG
>CAYTJT010000471.1:0-2106 GCA_964438105.1 uncultured Rhodothermales bacterium
TGCATAAACGCCCCGCGCCCGCCCTTCACGTCGAGCACGAGCGCGTCGATGCCCTCGGCGAGCTTTTTCGACATGATGCTCGCGGCGATGAACGGGATCGACTCGACCGTGGCCGTGACGTCGCGGAGGGCGTAGAGCTTGCGGTCGGCCGGGGCGATCTCGGCGGTCTGCCCGATCATCACGAGCCCGATCTCGTCGAGCAGCCGCTTATACTCCGAAATCGAAAGATCGGTGCGAAAGCCGGGCAGGCTTTCGAGTTTGTCGAGCGTGCCGCCCGTGTGCCCGAGCCCGCGCCCGGAGATCATCGGCACGGGCACGCCGCACGCCGCGACGAGCGGGGCGAGCACGATCGACACTTTGTCGCCGACGCCGCCCGTCGAGTGCTTGTCGACTTTGGTGCCGGGCGTGGCCGAGAGGTCGAGCACGTCGCCGGAGTGGAGCATGGCACGCGTGAGCGCGGCGGCCTCCCTCTCGTCGAGCCCGCGGAGGAACGCGGCCATCAGGAACGCGCTCATCTGGTAGTCGGGCACGTCGCCCGCCGTGTAGGCGTCGATGAGGGCGGTGATCTGCTCGTCGGAGAGGGTGCCGCCGTCGCGCTTGTGGCGGATGAGCTGGGTCGTGTTCACGCGGATCGGATCTGTGGTTCGCAGAAAGGGGTAGACGGAGCGCCCCTCCAAACTACCCTCACCCACGCTCTCCCGTGTCATGCAACAGGTCTGGATTACGAAAGCCGGCGCCCCCGACGTCCTCGAACTCCGCGAAGCCCCGACGCCGTCGCCCGGCCCCGGCGAGGTCCTCGTTCGCGTCGAAGCGAGCGGGATCAACTTCGCCGACGTGATGGCCCGGCAGGGCATCTACCCCGACGCCCCGCCGCTCCCGGCCGTCGTCGGGTACGAAGTCGGCGGGACGGTCGAGGCGGTCGGCGAGGGTGTGACCGACGTGGCCGAGGGCGACGACGTGCTCGCGCTGACGCGGTTCGGCGGGTATGCGTCGCACGTCGTGGTGAAAGAGGCGCAGGCGTTCCCCCGCCCGGAGGGGATGACGGCGGCGCTCGGCGCGGCGATCCCGGTGAACTACCTCACCGCGTTCCAGTCGCTCGTGGTGATGGGCGGCCTCCGCCACGCCCACGAGCTCGGCGGGCGGCGGATGCGTGTGCTCGTCCACGGCGCGAGCGGCGGCGTCGGCACGGCCGCCGGCGACCTCGGGCGGATCTACGGCGTCGAGCTCTTCGGCACGGCCTCGCCCGGTAAGCACGACTACGTCCGCGAGCGTGGCTACGACCACGCGATCGACTACCGCGACAACGATTGGGAGGCCGAGATCCGCGACCTCACCGACGGCGCGGGCGTCGACCTCGTGCTCGACCCCATCGGCGGCGGGCACTGGGCCAAGAGCCTCGACGTGCTTGCGCCGGGCGGGCGGCTCGTCGTGTTCGGCTTCTCGGCGGCGGCGGGCGGAGGGAAGATCGGGATGCTAAAGGCGGCGGCAAAGGTGCCGTGGCTGAAATTCAGCCCGCTATCGCTGATGAACCACAACCACGGCGTGCTCGGCGTAAACCTCGGACACCTCTGGGGCGTCCCGGACGAGGTCGCGCGCTGGAGCAAGAAGCTACTCCGGTATTACGAGAAGGGCGAGATCCGCCCCCACGTCGACCGCACGTTCCCACTCGCCGACGCGGCCGAGGCGCATCGCTACATCGAGGACCGGCAGAACGTAGGGAAGGTAATTTTGGAGCCGTAGCGCCCGGAAACTGTTTGGGGAGCAGGTTCCAGAGCGCGCGAGGAGGCCGATCCCGGAGGACCGGGCGACGAACGCAACGCGGCGAGTGGCCCCGGCGGCCTCGCGCGGCCCGAGTCCGTCTCCCCAAACAGTTTCACAAACACGACGAGGCAGCCCGCGCGTTGGCAGGCCGCCTCGGAAGTCGCAAACGAGGGCGCGGGCTTACGCCTCGGCGCTCTCCTCTTCGTTCGACGCCTCGGCCTTCTTCCCGTAGCGGCGGCGGAATTTCTCGACGCGGCCGGTGGTGTCGACCATCGTCTTCTTGCCCGTGTAGAAGGGGTGGTTCGTCGCGTCCACTTCGGAGTTGAACGTGTCGCCCTTCATCGT
>CAYTJT010000472.1:0-2104 GCA_964438105.1 uncultured Rhodothermales bacterium
CTCGCGCTGCGTGTCCGGGCGGATGCCGTAGAGCATCTGGAACTCGAAGGCGTCGGGCGCGATGCCGTTGGCCCGCACGAACTCCTTCGTCGCCGCGATGAGCGTGTCGTCGTGCGTGGCGATGCCGGGGTAGCGGGCGTCGGCGATGAGCCGCTGCATCTGCCGCTCGAAGTTCGCGCGGATCGCCGGCATGTCCTGGTAGGCCACCCCTTCCGGCTCGGCGTAGGCCCCCTTGCACAGCCGAACGCGCGCGCCGAGCTCGCACATCCGCCCCACGTCCGCCTCGGTGCGCCGGAGGTACGCCTGGAGCACCACGCCGACGTTCTCGGGGTAGTCCGGGTAGACCTCCTCGAACAGCCCGAGGGTGGAGTCCGTGAGGTCCGAGCCCTCCATGTCGAGCCGCACGAACGCGCCGAGGTCGCGCGCGGCGTCGAGCACGCGGCGGAGATTCGCGAGGCAGAACGCCCGGTCGATCCGCTGCCCGATCATCGATAGCTTGATGGAGATGTTCGGGGGGAGCTCGCTGTCCTCCTCAGCGAGCGTGCGGAGGATGCCGGCGTACTCGTCCGCGTACCGCTCGGCGCGCGCGCGGTCGCGCACGTCCTCGCCGAGGAGGTCGAGGGTGACGAGGAGGCCGTCGGCGCGGAGGGCGCGCACGGCGGGGAGCGCCGCGGCGAGCGTCTCGCCCGCCACGAACCGGCGAGCGAGGAAGAAGGGGAGTCTCATAAAACGAAATCGGAAGCGCTTCCGCGCAGTGGGTGCATGGAAAGGGATGGAGGACGGGGAGACCGGAGGGCGGGCCCCCTCCGGCGGGGGTAAAGCTAGCCGGTGAGGGTAAAGCTAGGGTGCAGCGGTGGCATCGTCGAGGGCCGCCGCGAGGTCCGCGATGAGGTCGTCGGCGAGCTCGAGCCCGACCGAAACGCGCAGGAGGTTCGGCGGCGTCGGCGAGGGCTGGCTCTCGATGGAGGCGCGGTGCTCGATGAGGCTCTCGGTCCCGCCGAGCGACGTGGAGCGCTTGAACACCCGCGCCCGCGCCGCCACGCCGAGCGCGCGCTCTGCCCCGCCCCACACCTGAAACGAGAGCATCCCCCCGAAGCCGTCCATCTGCCGCCGCGCGACGTCGTGGCCGGGGTGGTTGGGGAGGCCGGGGTAGTGCACGGCCTCGACGGCGGGGTGCGCCGCGAGGGCCTCGGCCAGCCGCTGCGCGTTCGCGCCGTGCAGCGGCATCCGCGCGCCGAGCGAGCGCATCCCGCGCAGCACGAGCCAGCTGCTGAACGGGTCGGCCACGGCCCCCGCCCCCTTCTGCAGCGCGCGCACGCGGTCGAACAGGTCCACGCCGCGCCGCGCCACGAGGGCGCCGAGGAGGGCGTCCGAGTGCCCGCCGAGGTACTTCGTCGCGGAGTGGAGCACGAGGTCGGCGCCGAGCGCGAGGGGGCGCTGGAGCAGCGGGGTCGTCCACGTCCCGTCCACGAGCAGGAGCGCCCCGGCGTCGTGCGCGAGGTCGGCGAGGGCCGTGAGGTCGGTGATCTTGAGGAGCGGGTTCGAGGGCGTCTCGGCCCAGACGAGCCGGATCTCGGGGCGGAGCGCGTCGCGGACGGCGCCGAGGTCGGTCTGGTCGACCTCGGAGTAGGTCAGCCCCCAGGCGCCGAAGGTGGAGCGGAAGAGGTGACGGACGCCGTGGTAGACGTCGTCGGGGAGGAGGACGTGGTCGCCAGGGCGGAGGGCTTGGAGCACCGTCGCGGTGGCGGCCATGCCCGAGGCGAACGCGGCGGCCTCCGCCCCGCCATCGAGGCCGTCCGCTTCGAGGTCGGCGAGCGTCGCCTCGAAGAGGTCGCGCGTGGGGTTGCCCCAGCGGGCGTAGACGTAGCCGTCGCCGTAGTCGCCGCTGGCGGGGCGCTCGAACGTGGTGGCGAGGTGGACGGGAGGGGTGAGGGCGCCAGTCTGCGGGTCGGGGTGGCAGCCGGCTTGGGCGAGGCGGGTGCGGAGGTCGGGGGCCATGAGAGCGGGGCGGGTGAGAGCGAACGCGGCGCAGTCAACGATGCGGGATGGCCCGTGGGTTCTACGCGAAGCTGTGAGGGTTCGCAGAATACGTGCGTATCTTCGC
>CAYTJT010000473.1:0-2088 GCA_964438105.1 uncultured Rhodothermales bacterium
TCCACGTGCAGTCGCCGCCGAGGCGGTCGCGCTCGACCATCATCGTCTTCGCGCCGAACGACGCGGCGAGCCCGGAGGCGGTGAGCCCGGCCGCGCCGCCGCCGACGACGACCACATCATAATCACGAGGCATAACAGAGAGGGTGGGATGGGGAATGACCGAGCGGACGAGGAAGGGGCCGCGCTGCGGTTCGCGTGCGTCGCGGCCGAGGCCATGGACGCGGCGGACCCGCATGAGATGTCACGGCGCGGTAACAGTTTCCGCCTGCACGATTCGCTCGACGCCGCGCGCGCGGCCTGCGCCGACGGCGAGCGCATCCTCGTGCTCGACTACGACGGCACGGCGGCAAACCTCGCCCCCTACCTCCCGCCCGCGCCCGTGACCGCGGCCGGCGGCCTCGTCGTGCGCCACGACGGCGACGAGCCGTTGCTGCTGCTGATCTTCCGGCGCGGCGCGTGGGACCTCCCCAAAGGCAAGCTCGACGGGGGCGAGACGGTCGCCGAGTGCGCGCTCCGCGAAGTGCGCGAAGAGGTCGGCATCGACGACCTCGCGATCACGTCGGAGGCGGGCACGACGCTCCACGGCTACCCCGAGGACGGGCGCTACCTCGTCAAGACCACCCACTGGTACTTCATGCGGACGCCGGAGCGCGACTTCACACCCGAGGAGCGCGAGGGGATCGAAGCGGTGGCGTGGGTGCCGTGGGCGGAGGCGCAACGTCGGCTCGGCTACCGGACGCTCCGAGACCTGCTCGCCTCGCTCACCCCGCCCTCCGTTTAGGGCTTTTCCCTAACGGATTTGAGGCTGCCCCTGATTTCGGACGCCGCCGCACGTGGGGATCATGGAATCGAGGAGAGCGGGAGCCTGGAGGCGCCATCAACGCTTTCGCCTTTGAGGCCCTGGCTCCCGCCCCCTCAACCAAGTCCCCACGCATCGACCGATGCCCACCCGCTGCCCGGCAAATCCATTGCACAAGTCTAACATTTAACATGGCTTGTGCCTTTCCTACCTCCTCCAGCCCCTATGTTACGGCTGAGGGCTGTGCGGGGGCTGGGAGGCGTCATCAGCGCCTGCAGCCGGCGGGCCGGCACCGGCTCCCGCACCCTCGCCAATCTCGCGCTCGCGTGCAGCGCCTCTGATCCGCGGGCTCGGTCAGCCCGTTTGCATCTCCTCGATGAACGCGTCGGCCTCGGCGATCGAGGCCTCCATGTCGCGGATGAGTTGGTCCACGTCCGTCTCGATCTCGGCCACGGTCCCTTCGAGCGACGCGATCGCACGAGCGTTGAGGTTGTGCTTGAGGAAGAGCACCTGGTCTTCGAAGGCGTCGAGAATGGGCGGCATCTTACGCTCGGCGCGTTCCATCGCCGCGAGCATGTCCTCGTAGCGGCGGCGCGTGTCGCGGAGCTGGCGCTCGCTCTCGCGGCGGAGGCTGCGGTCCTCGTACTGATCGAGCTCGTCCTCCCACTCGTCGAAGAGCGCGGTCGCCACGTCGTGCACGGCGTCGATGCGGTCGCGGACCTCGTCGGCGCGACTCTCGCTCCGCTCGTACGCCCGGTCGAGCCGTTCGTAGATCGCTTCGAGGTCGCCGCCGTCGAAGCCCACGAGCGCGGAGAACTCGTCGAGGGCGTCGCGGAACTGCTCCTTCGCCTCGTTCTGGCTGTCGCGCGCCTCCTCGACGCGGTCCACGAGCACCTCGCGCTTTTCGATGCCGATGCGCTCGAGCGCGTTAAAGTAGGCCCGCTGGCAGCCAGTGAATACGAGGAGACCGACGAGGAGGAGCGGAAGGGCGCGGCGCATGAGACGGGAGATGAGCGAGAGGAGCCACCGGAATCAACGTCCGGCCCGCCCGACGGTTCGCTCGGGTACGGCGCGATTCAGTCGTAGTGGTACCGGTCCGCCCACACGTCGGCGAGCACGACGGTGGGGCGGCGCGCGACGTACACCGTCTGCCCGTATTCCTCGTTCTCGACGCCATACGGGTTCGTCGTCGTGGCGACGGGCTCGACCTCGGCGAAGAAGCGGCGGAGGTACGCTTCCGAGAAGCCGAGCGCGATGACCGTCGTGGTCGAGGCCGACGGCGGACCCCA
>CAYTJT010000474.1:0-2086 GCA_964438105.1 uncultured Rhodothermales bacterium
CTCTCGCTCTCGTTCTTCGCGATCCCGCAGGGCATCGCCGCGCTCCCGGCGGGGGTGAAGCTCATCGGCTTCCTGTTCTTCTTCCTCATCGTGATCGCCGGGCTGACGAGTTCGGTGTCGCTCGTCGAGGGGATGGCGTCGGCGCTGATCGACAAGCTCGACATCTCGCGCGCGAAGGCGCTCGCGTTCGTGATGGTCCCCGGCGCGCTCGGCTCGCTCGCGTTCGCGATCCCGACGATCGTCGACCCCGGCCTCGTCAACAACGGGACGCTGGGGCTCAACCTCCTCGACATCCTCGACCACTGGGCCTTCCGCTACAGCCTGCTCACCGTGGGCTTCCTCGAGTGCATCATGATCGGCTGGGTGTTCGGGGCCGACAAGCTCCGCGAGGCGGCCAACCAGCACTCGAAGTTCCAACTCGGCGCGTGGTTCGACGTGCTGATCAAGTTCGTCGTCCCGGCGATCCTCCTCTTCGTGCTCGTGTGGAACCTGCTCGAGGACACGGTCTGGGCCGAGTGGCTCTACGGCACGCACAACGCGCAGGGCGACCCGAACCCGCTCGGCGGCCTCGACTGGCTGCCCGTCGTGATCCCCCTGCTCTGGCTCTTCGGGTCGGTCGGCATCGCCGCGTATCTCACCTACGGCCGCCGCTTCGCGACGTCCAAAACCCCGGCCTGACCCTTTCCCGCCTGACGATGCGCCTGCTGCTCCTCTGCCTCCTCTTCTCCGCTGCCCCTGCCCTCGGGCAAGCGGCGACGTCGATCTCGGTTTCGCCCGAACGCATCGTGGCCGGCGAGAAAGCGACGCTCACGTTCGACGCGCCCGTGGACGCCGTCGTCACGACGTACCGCCCGAACAGCGCGATCCCGATCGTGGACACGCTCACCGTCGGCGGGTTCACGTCGGTGCGGTGGACGCCGGAGCGGGCGGGGGTCGTGCGGGTCGCCGTGCCGGGCGGGCCGAGCCGCAACCTCTCGGTGCGCTTCGCCGCGCTGCCCACGGCCGGCCTCTTCGTCCTCATCGTCGCCGGGCTGATCCTCTTCGGCGGCGCGGGCTGGGCGATGCGCAGGCTGCTCTCCGACGGCCCCCCGCGCACGCACCCCGAAGTCCGGCCGGATACGTGATGGCGGTGGTTCAACGACTTCGCTTCGGCGGCGCAGCAGGGTTCGCAGCGCTGCTGCTCATCAGATTCGGCTTCGGACCCGCCCTGGCTCAGCCTTCGCTGCACGCTGCGATGGTGTACGGGGTCGGGCTCGACGAACCCCGCGCGTCGGAAGGATCCCTCCTGACGGCACGGCCCCGACCCGAACCGGTCGCCGTGTCCGTCGCACCCCGCGACACGCTCCGCGACCCGTGGCTCGGGCGCGACAAGGTGCTCCACGCGGCGGGCAGCTTCCTGCTCACGCTCAGCGCGCAGTACGTCCTCACGAGCAAGCTCGACACGAGCGAAGACGGCGCGCTCCCCATCGCCGCCGGCACGGCGCTCTCGCTCGGCCTAGCCAAAGAAGTCGCCGACAGCCGGCGCGCCGTCCGCCCGCTCTTCAGCGTCCGCGACCTCGTCGCCGATGCGGTCGGGGTGGCGCTCGCCGTGGGCCTGATCCTCTTGTGAGCGCGGTCGGCGTGTCGCCACCCGGAATTCACCGACGGCCGCTGAACCTCACCGAGGGGGTGGGGTTCACGTTTTCTATCGCCTCCCCATCGCCTTCCCCGCTGTCATGAGCGTTCGCGATCACTGCGGCATCTTCGGGATCTTCAACCACCCCGAGGCCGCGCGGCTGACCTACTTCGGCCTCCACGCCCTCCAGCACCGAGGCCAGGAGTCCGCCGGCATCGTCACGGCAACGTATGACGAGGCGCGGCAGCGGCCGTCGATGCCCGCCCACCGCGACTTCGGGCTCGTCCTCGACGTGTTCAGCGACCAGACCCTCTTCGAGCGCGAGCTGCTCGGCGACCTCGCGATCGGGCACACGCGCTACTCCACGAGCGGCTCGTCGGCGAACCCCGCCAACATCCAGCCATTCGTCGTCCACTACCAGGAGGGCAACCTCGCGCTCGCCCACAACGGCAACCTCTCGAACGCGCGCTC
>CAYTJT010000475.1:0-2086 GCA_964438105.1 uncultured Rhodothermales bacterium
GTCGGTCTGGGCGTGGCGGAACTCGGGGAAGACCCCGCGCACGGTGACTACGATCTCGCCCGCCGGGTCGAGGAAGAGGTAGTCGGCGATCCGCGTGGCGTAGGCGCTGAGCTCGACCGAGGTCCGCTGCGTCGCGTGGCGGAGCGTCGCATCGAGCCCGAGGCTCGTCTCGGCGCCGAGGTCGCCGTCGCCGATCTCGAACTGCGCCGTGCCGTGGTGGATGCCGTAGCTGTAGAGCTCGTTGACGCTCGGCGGGCGCCACGCCGTCGCGAGGTTCGTCGCGATCGACCACGACGGTGCGAAGGCCCAGATCGCCCCGACCACGCCGGAGGCGCCCGTCCACGTCCGCGTCGTCTCGACGAAGTCGCCGCGGTCGCCGGCCGCACGCGGATACGCCCGCTGCCAGTGCCCGTCGAGGCGGGCTCCGGTTTCGAGCGTGAGCGGCCCGCGCGCCCACGTCCCGCGCGCCCACGCCCCGCCGGTGGTCGACCGGAAGTTGGGAATCAGGTAGCCGATCTCGGAGCGGTTCCCCTGCGTCATCCCGCTCACGCCGACGACGCCGAACGCGTCGCCGCCGAGGAGGCGCGCGGCCCGCGTCTGCGCTTTCGCGTCGAGCGTGTGGGTCAGCAGCTCGAGGTCGAAGGCGGGGCGGGCGAGCGGGTCGCGCCCGCCGATGCGGTCGGCGTCGAACTCGCGGCGGCGGTTCTGCTGGAAGCCGTACTGCACCTCGGCGCGCGCGCCCTCGCCGAGATCGACGCGGGCTCGGAGCGCGACGAGGTCGTGCGCGATCTCCTGCTTCGGCGCGCCGATGGCGTAGTCGAACGCGTACTCGACGGGCGGCCGGCCCGCGGCGAAGACGGCGTCGAGCGCCTCGAACGTGTTGAAGTGCGCGCCGCGGTACACCCCGAGGTCGGTGCCGAAGTGGCTGGCCTGGGCCTCGAGCTCGAGCGGCCCGCGCGTGAGCCCGACGGCGACCTCGGCGCTGCGCTCGAAGAACGCCGTGTTGCCGAGCACGTAGTCCGGCGTCCGCGCGTCGCCCGCGCGGCGGAGGCTGCCCTGCACGCGCACGCCGAGGCCGGGCACAGCGGCCGGGCTCCCCTCGAGCTCGAGCGAGCCCGCCGCCTGCGCGCTGTTCGAGAACGCGTTGACCGTGGCCTGCCCGCCCCACCCCGGCGCCGTCGGGAGCGCCTCGTCCTCGATCCGGACCACGCCGCCGATCGCGCCCGCGCCGTACTCCACCCCCGCCGCGCCGCGCACGACCTCGATCCGCGCGCCCGAGAACGGGTCGATCTCGGGGGCGTGCTCGGCCCCCCACTGCTGCCCCTCCTGCGGCACGCCGTCGTTGATGACGATCACGCGGTCGGAGTGCAGCCCACGAATGACCGGTTTCTGGATACTCGGGCCGGTCGAGAGCGTCGTCACGCCGGGGAGGCGGCTGAGCGTCTGCCCCAGCGTCTGCCCCCGCAGCGCGTCGAGCGCCTCGGCCTCGAGCACGGCGACCGACTGCGGCGCGCGCGTCAGCACCGCGCGCACGCCCCCCTCTCCGCGCACCGTCACCGCCTCCAGTGCCTCGACCGCCTCACGCAACACGACGTCGAGCGTGGCGTCGCCGCCTCTCAGATCGACCGTCCGCGATGCCCGTTCGTACCCGACGAAGCTGAACGTGACGGTGAGCGTGTCGGCGGGGAGGTCGGTGAGCCGGTACCGCCCGTCGCCGTCGGTGACCGCGCCCCGTTCGACGGCGGGGGCGACGACGTTAACGCCGGGCAGCGGCGCGCCGTCGGGGCCGGCCACGCGGCCGGTGAGCGTTTGCGCGTGCGCCGCGGGGAGCGCGACGAGCGCGAGGATGAGCAACAGGGGACTCCGCATCGGGGATATCCGTGGGGCCGGCACCGACCGAGCGCACGGGAGCGCCGGGGCGTGCCGGAGGGATGGGCGCACGCGGAACGCGCGTGCGAGTCCAGTGACCGTCGGGGGCGAGCACTCGCTCGCCGAGGAACGCAGGCGTCGGGGACGCCGAGCGTTGCCTACGCGACGGCCGGGGGGCCACGGATGGGGAGCAGCGCGAGGACGACCGTCGCCGGGG
>CAYTJT010000476.1:0-2085 GCA_964438105.1 uncultured Rhodothermales bacterium
ACGCAGCGCGTCTTCTTCGGCTTCGGGAATCACACGGCCCGAGCGGGGGAACGTCCCTGATCGCCGCGTCGCCGCGAACATCTGCTCCTCGAAACGCTCCGCGTACGACGGCGACGCCTCGCGGTAATAGTCGGAAATAGCTGCGAGATCTTTCCGCGCCTGGGTGGACCACCGCACCGTCGTCACGCTACGGCCGTGCTTCCGAGCTTCGGCGCTGACGGAAGTGCGCTTCGACCTCGGCCTGCGTCATCGCATTGCCGGCCTCCCCTTCGCGGAGGCCGCGCTCGATCTTATGCAAGACGAACAGGCGCTCGAAGGCATCGTCGAGCGTGGCGTCATCGGGCAACTCCGAGACGGCGCGGACGATGTCGGACTTGGTGATCGGTTGTGGCATGTCGGAATCAGAGATATCCGCCCTTTGTCAGTCCTCGACGCGAACGAGCATCCAGCCGCTGCTGAGCTTCGACTGCGCGTGCTTGTACTTCAGCGTCTCCTCCTCGCCCGTCGAGGGGTTCATGATCACGACGCGGTCGTTGCGGCCGGGCTCCTTCTCGACCACGACCGGCTCGGCGGCGACCGACGGGTCGCGCTGGGCGGCGGAGCCGTTGCCGCCGGTGTTGACGCCGTAGCTCCCTTTCTCCTCCTTCTGCGCCTGCGCGCGGCTCCGGTCGAGGCGCGACTTCGGCGCGGCAGCTTGCGTCTGGACGCGCTTGCCGTCGACGAGCGGGCCGGCCTTGAACACGATGGAGACGGCCTCCTGCTGGATCTCCTCCATCATCGCGGCGAACAGCTTGTACGCCTCCATCTTGTACTCGATGAGGGGGTCCTTCTGGCCGTAGGCGCGGAGGCCGATCCCCTCCTTCACCTCGTCGAGGTCGCGGAGGTGCTCGGTCCAGCGGGTGTCGATGGTCGAGAGCACGGCGGCGCGCTCGAGCCCGTCGTTGACCTCCTGCCCCCGCGTCTGGACGACGTCCTCGGGGCGGACGACGACGCGCATCATCTTGCGGCCGTCGGTGAAGTCGACGTAGAGCCGCTCGGGCTTCTTCTCGGCGTCGCTGTTGACGATCTCCTGAATGGAGTGGAAGAACGGGCGGGCGAGCGCCTCGCGCTTGCGGTTGTAGTGGGCGAGCGCGGCGTCGTAGACCTCCTCGATCATGCCGTCCTCGCCGAGCCCGAACGCGCGCTCGCGCTCGATCTCGAAGTCGAAGGCGAGCGTGCGGAGGAGCTCGTCGCGGAGCGCGTCGAGGTCGCCGTTGCCGAAGTTGGCGCGGACGATCCGCTCGACGTGCTGGTAGAGCATGTCGAGGATGTCCGAGTGGAGGCGGTCGCCGAGGAGCGCGTGGAGGCGCTGGTCGTAGATCACCTCGCGCTGCGCGTTGAGCACGTCGTCGTAGTCGAGCTGGCGCTTGCGGATGGCGAAGTTGTTCTGCTCGACCTTCTTCTGCGCGCGCTCGATCCCCTTCGTGATCCACTTGTGGGTGATGACCTCGCCCTCCTCCATCCCGAGCTTGTCCATCACCTTCGCCGTGCGGTCGTGACCGAAGAGGCGCATGAGGTCGTCCTCGAGCGAGACGTAGAACACCGACTCGCCGGGGTCGCCCTGACGGCCGGAACGGCCGCGCAGCTGGAGGTCGATCCGCCGCGACTCGTGGCGCTCCGTCCCGACGATCGCGAGGCCGCCTTTGGCCTTGACCTCGTCGGAGATCTTGATGTCGGTCCCGCGCCCGGCCATGTTCGTCGCGATCGTGACGGCGCCGGGGCGCCCGGCCTCGGCGACGATCTGCGCCTCGCTCTTGGCGCGGTCCTTCCGCGCGTTGAGCACGTTGTGCGGGACGTGGGCGCGCTTGAGCATCCGCGCGAGCGTCTCCGACACCTCGACTGACGTGGTGCCGACGAGCACGGGCTGGCCGTTCTCGTGGTACTCGCGGATTTTGTCGAGGATCGCGGTGTACTTCTCGCGCTTCGTCTTGTAGACGAGGTCCTCCTGGTCGTCGCGCGCGATCGGGCGGTTCGTCGGGATGATCGAGACTTCCATGTCGTAGATCTTCCCGAACTCCTCGGCCTCGGTCTCGGCCGTCCCGGTCA
>CAYTJT010000477.1:0-2062 GCA_964438105.1 uncultured Rhodothermales bacterium
TCGGGCAGACGGCGCTGTGGGCGTGGCTGGCGCTCCTCGGGCTCGCCGCGCTCGCGCTCATCGCCGCGCTCGTCGTGCGGCGCATCGCGAAGCGGAAGCTCGCCGAGTCCGAGCGGCCTTGGCTGCGCGGGATGGGCGAGACGCTCGCCACCCCGATCGCCGCGACGGCCGCGCTGGGCTTCCTCTACCTCACCGCCGCGCTCGTGCTCACGCTCCCGGCCGCCGTCACGACGCTCCTCCTCGTGCTCGTGATCGTGGCCGTGACGTGGCTGGCGATGCGCACCGTCACCCTCCTCACGCGGCACATCGCGACCGACGAGGTCGACGACATCTCCGAGCTCTCGGGCGACGAGAAGACGGCGCAGCAGCAGCAGCTCACCTACCTCTCGGTGGGGCGGCGCGTGCTCTTCTTCGTCCTCTTCCTCCTCGGGCTCGGCGTGGTCGTGGCGCAGTTCGAGACGTTCCAGTCGCTCGGCATCACGCTCATGGCGTCGGCGGGCGTGGCGACGGTGCTGCTCGGGATCGCGGCGCAGCCCGTGCTCGGCAACATCGTGGCGGGGCTGCAGATCGCCCTCTCGAAGCCCGTCCGCATCGGCGACAGCGTGCTCTACGAGGGGAACTGGGGCTACGTTGAGGACATCACCTACACCTACCTCCTCATCCAGACGTGGGACCAGCGCCGTGTCGTCGTGCCCCTGCGCTACTTCGTCACGCACCCGTTCGAGAACTGGACGAAGCGGAACGCCCACCTCACCAAGCCCATCGTGCTCTACGCCGACTACACGATCGACGTGGACCGCGTGCGCGAGCGCTTCGACGAGCTCCTCCGCGCCGACGACGACTGGGACGAGGAGAAGGAGCCGAGCGTGCAGATGATCGGGGTCGATGACGAGACCGTCGAGCTCCGCGCGCTCTGCTCGGCGAAGGACGCCTCGACGGCGTGGGACCTCCACTGCCGCCTCCGCGAGCAGCTCGTCGCCTTCGTCCGCGACCTCGACGGCGGGGCCTACCTCCCGCGCCAGCGCGTGCTCAGCGTCGAGGGCGAGGGGCAGCCGAGCCACGCCGCCGTCGGCAGCGACGGCGCGGACTGAACGTGCCGTGACCGAACCCCGGGGCGCCGCGCTGCCCTCTCGCCGATCCTCTCCACTCCTCGCCGCCGCCCAATGCACGCGCTCGTCACCGGAATGAACGGGACCGTCGCCCCAGCGCTCGGCCGGGCGCTGGGGGCGGCGGGGCACGACGTGACCGCGTGGGACCGCACCGCCGTCCCGACCGACGACGACGCGGCGGCGCGCGACTTCCTTCGCCGCGTGCAGCCCGACGTGTTCTACCACGTCGCTACCGGCCCGCCCGAGTGGGCCGAGCGCTGCGCCCGCGTGTGCGCCGAGCGCGACATCGCGTTCGTGTTCACCGGCTCGGTGTCGGTATTCAGCGCGTCGCAGCCCGGCCCCTTCGCCCCGGATGACGAGCCCGCTCCCGACGACGACTACGGCCGCTACAAGCTCGACTGCGAGCGCCGCGTCCGCGCGGCCCACGCAGGGGCGCGCATCGTCCGGCTCGGCTGGCAGATAGGGACGACGGACGCGGGCAACCACATGGGCGCGTTCCTTCGCCGTACGGCGGCCGAGCAGGGGCGGATCGAGGCGAGCACGCGGTGGCGTCCGGCCTGCTCGTTTCTCGACGATACGGCGGCGCTCGTGGCCGTGCTGGACCACCCGGCCGGGCTGTACCACCTCGGCGGGAATCCGGGGCTGAGCTTTTTCGAGATCGTGACGGGGCTGAACCGGCTGCGCGGCGAGCCGTGGACCGTGGTGCCGACGCCGGAGCCCGACTGGGACCAGCGGATGACGGACGACCGCCTCGCCGTCCGCCCCATCACGGATCAGCTTCCCGACAATGGGTGAGGGTGTTTTCCCGCGGCGCGACGATGCCTGCAATGGTGGTCCGTCCGCACCATCATGTAGCCCGCATGTGCCAATCAATGGTACGTTGTACCTTGTGGTAGCGTCGCTGCTTTGCTGGGCTGAGCAGCCGAATAGAATCGTGACCAGGTAGGGTAATA
>CAYTJT010000478.1:0-2056 GCA_964438105.1 uncultured Rhodothermales bacterium
GCAGCGAGCGGGCGTAGAACACCGGGTTGAAGTAGATCGTGTTGATCCCGAGGTCTTTGAGGTAGTCGAGCTTGTCGATCACGCCCTGGAGGTCGCCGCCGTAGCGGCGGTCGAAGACGCCGTCGTCGTAGAAGTTGTCGCCGCGCGCGGTCTCCCAGTCGGCGCGGTCGTACCAGTCGCTCGTCCACGGCGTCACGGCCCAGCTCTCGGGCACGCGGTCGAGCGGGGTCTCGAGCGAGGCGCGCGTCGGGTCGTTCGTCGGGTCGCCGTTGCGGAAGCGCTCGGGGAAGAGTTGGTAGAACACGGCGTCGGCGGCCCAGGCGGGGACGTTGTCGTTGGTGAGGAGGGCGGCCGACGGCGCGAAGTCGGTCTCGGCGACGACCGCGGCCTCGGCCGTCGCCTCGACGGTCGTTTCGGCGTTGGTCGCCTCCACGGCGACGACGTCGACGGGGGTGACGGCGGGCTCGCTGCTCCCGCAACCGACGAGGGCTAGGGCGAGCATCAGCGTCAGCAGACCCCCCGCCGCGTTGGCACCCGCTGCGCGGGAGGCTGCACGCGGCTGTCCCCCTCGTCGAGGGGGACAGCTTCTGGTCCCCTGAGCGCAGCGATAGGACGAGAAGCGGGGGGGCGAGGGGCGGGGGGGCAGGAAGTGGAGCGTCGGCATGGAGTCAGCGGATAAGGGTGAGCTGCGTCGTGGCGGTCTGGCTGCCGGCGGTGAGACGGACGAAGTAGGTCCCGCTGCCGAGCCCGGCGCCGCGCAGCGTGGCGGCGTGCTCGCCGGGCGGTTGCGGCCCATCCACGAGCACGGCCACCCGGCGTCCGAGCGTGTCGAACACGTCGAGGCGCACGTCGGCAGCGGCGGGCAGGGTGTAGGTCAGCGTCGCCGTCGTGGCGAAGGGGTTGGGGTAGGCCGCGCCGAGGCGGAAGGCGAGCGGGGCGGCGGGCGATTCCTCGTCGTCCACGGCGTAGAGGCCGGGCGGCGGCGAGGGCACGTCCACGTCGGTGTAGATCCGCGCCTGCCCGGGTTCGAGCGCGATCGACGCGTTCGCGTCGGCGAGCTCGAGCTCGGTGTCGGAGAAGAACTCGTACCACGTGCCCGCATTCGGGAACGTCACGTCCACGCTCCCCGGCGTCACGCCGAAGTTGCCCACGATCACGACCTCCTTGGGCTCGCCGTCGGGCGCGCCGAGCAACGTTAGCTTGATCCAGCGGTCCGGCGTGAGCCCGACGTTGAGGTCCACGTCGGTGTCGACGCTCGTGAACACCTCGTAGTCGCCCCGGAGGTTAATGAGCGCGGCCCAGGTCTCGTAGAGGCGGCGGCGGTCGGGGTCCTCGGCGTAGTCCCAGCGGATCGGCTTGGGCGCGGTGCGGCCGGGGTCGGACGACGTGCAGTCGCCGTTCGAGCCGTCGCCGGGCTTGAGGCACTCGCCGGGGCCGCCGCCGTAGCCCAGCTCGCCGAACTGCCACAGCATCCGCGCGCCGGGGACGGGGAAGAAGAACGAGCCGGCGAGCTTCTGCCGCTCGAGTGCGACGGGGAGGTCCTGCACGTCGTAGGTCCCGGTCGTATTCCCGAACTCGAGGTTTCTGAACATCATCCACTGCTCGTCGTGGCTCTCCATGTAGACCACGGCGCCGCCGACGGGCATCCCCGCGATCCACTCGGGCGGGTAGGTGTCTTCGAGCGTGCTCGGGAAGTCCGTCGCCGTGGGGTAGCCCATCGAGCCCTGGTTGTACTCGCGGTTCATCTTGTGCCAGAGCATCATCCCCGGCAGGCCGGCGTCGCGGCCGTAGTTCACGAGCTCGAGGTTCTCCTGCGCGTTGGGGTTGAGGTGTTCGAGGATGATGAGCGCGTCGTCGTCCGTCTCCCAGATCGCGTTGGCCATCCGCGTCAGCAGGCCGATGCGCTCGGGGTTGTACCCGTCCCACGGGCCCGTCTGCATGAACCCCTTCGAGAGGTCGAAGCGGAAGCCGTCGACGCGGTACTCCTCCAGCCACCACGCGTTCGCGCGGTCGAGCCAGTACTGCGTCGCGGGCTGCGTGTGGTCGAGGTCGCAGA
>CAYTJT010000479.1:0-2041 GCA_964438105.1 uncultured Rhodothermales bacterium
GGTAGCGGACGTTGACGGGGTAGCGCTCCAGCCCCTCGACGGTCGTCGTCACGTTGACGCCGCCGATCGCGGCGGCGATCACGTCCTGCACGTCGCCGGATGTCAGCCCGTAGCGCGCGGCGGCGCGGCGGTCCACGTCGATGTCGAGGAAGCTCCCGCCCATCACGCGCTCGGCATACGCGCTGCGCGTGCCCGGCAGATCCTGCACTGCGGCCTCGACCTCGCGCCCGAGCCGTTCGAGCGTGGCCAGATCCGGACCCGCGATCTTCACCCCGACCGGCGTCTTGATGCCGGTGGCGAGCATGTCGATCCGCGTTTTGATCGGCATGGTCCACGCGTTCGTCAGGCCGGGAAACTGGATCGCCCGGTCCATCTCGGCGATGAGGCTCTGCCGCGTCACGCCCTCCCGCCACTCGCTCTCGGGCTTGAGGATGATCGTCGTCTCGATCATCGACAGCGGGGCGGGATCCGTCGCCGTCTCCGCCCGGCCGATCTTGCCGAAGACGCGCTCGACCTCGGGGAAGCTCGCGATGATGCGGTCGGTGCGTTGCAGCAACTCCTTCGCCTCTTGCGGCGAGACGCCGGGCAACGTCGTCGGCATGTAGAGGAGGTCGCCCTCCCACAGCGACGGCATGAACTCGCTCCCGACTTGGGGGAACGGGACGACGACCTCGCCGAGCAGCACCCTCTGCACCGGCAGCACGGTCACGGCGAGGAGCACGGCGGCAACGGCGAGGACCGCGCGCGGGCGGCGGAGGGTGCCGCGGATGAGCGGGCGGTAGGTGCGGATGAAGAACTGCGCGATCGGGTTGTCGCGCTCGGCGCGGATCCGACCTTTCACGAACGCGGCCATCAGCGCGGGCACGAGTGTGACGGCGAGGATCGACGCCGCCGCCATCGCAAACGTCTTCGTGAGCGCGAGCGGGCGGAACAGCCGGCCCTCGACCTGTTCGAGTGTGAACACGGGGAGGAAGCTGACGGTTACGATCAGGAGCGAGAAGAACAGCGACGGCCCGACCTCTTTGGCTGCGTCGATCACGGCGCGCAGCCGCTCCGACTCGGTCAGGTCGAGCGTCGCGCCGTCGCCGCTCGTCTTCCGCGCGCGGGCGCGCTCGATGTGCTTGTGCGCGTTCTCGACCATCACCAGGCTCGCGTCCACCATCACCCCGATCGCGATCGCGATGCCGCCGAGGCTCATGATGTTGGCGTTGACGCCGAGGAGGTACATCACCCCGAGCGAAATCAGAATGCCGACGGGGACCGAGAGGACGGCGACGAACGCGCTCCGGAAGTGGAGCAGGAAGACGAGCACGATGAGCGCCACGACGAGCAGTTCCTCCCAGATCCGCGTCACGAGCGTATCGACGGCGCGGCCGATGAGCGCGCTCCGGTCGTACTCGGTGACGACCTCGACGCCGTCCGGCAGCCCCCGTTCGAGTTCGGCGAGGCGGGCTTTTACGCGGTCGATCGTGCGCTGCGCGTTCTCGCCGTAGCGCATCACCACGATCCCGCCCACGACCTCGCCCTCGCCGTTCACATCCGCGATGCCCCGGCGGATCTCGGGGCCGAGCTGGACCGTCGCCACATCGCCGACGGTGACGGGCGTGCCGCCCTCGGCCCGGAGCACGACGGCACGGATGTCGTCGACGCCGCCGAGGTAGCCCTGACCACGGACGACGTACTCACGCTCGCCGAGTTCGAGCAGGCGCCCGCCGACGTCGCGGTTGCTCCGCTTCAGCGCCATGCCGACGTGCCCGATCGGAATCCCGTACGCGGCCAGCTTCTGCGGATCGACGACGACCTGATACTGCTTCTGAAACCCGCCGACCGTCGCGACTTCAGCGACGCCGTCGACGGCCTGCAACTCGTACTTGAGGTAGAAGTCCTGGAGCGAGCGAAGCTGGCTCAGGTCGTACGTGCCCGTCGTGTCGCGGAGCGAGTACTGGTAGACCCAACCGACGCCCGTCGCGTCGGGGCCGAGCGCCGGGCTGACGCCCTCCGGCAGCCGGTCCTGGATCTGCGAGAGGTACTCCAGCACGCG
>CAYTJT010000480.1:0-2029 GCA_964438105.1 uncultured Rhodothermales bacterium
TCGACGACATGACGGGCGGCTGGCAGAAGTCCGACCTCATCATCATCGCCGCCCGGCCGTCGATGGGCAAAACGGCATTTAGCCTAGCCACGGCGATGAACGCGGCGACGCACCCGCAGTACGGCGTCGGCGTGGCGATCTTCTCGCTCGAGATGAGCGCGAACCAGCTCGCCCAGCGGATGCTCACGTCGGAGGCGCGGATCGACGCGCAGAAGGCGCGCACCGGCCGCCTCACCGACGAGGACTGGCCGCTCCTCGCGCGGGCCGCCGGCCGGCTCGAAGCGGCGAAGATCTTCGTCGACGACACACCCGGCCTCGGCATTCTCGAACTGCGGGCCAAGTGCCGGCGGCTCAAGGCCGAGCACGACATCGGGCTCGTGATCGTGGACTACCTCCAGCTGATGCACGGCACACGCGACAGCCGCAACTCGAACCGCGAGCAGGAGATCGCGCAGATCTCGCGCTCGCTCAAGGCGCTCGCCAAAGAGATCGACGTGCCGGTGATCGCGCTCGCGCAGCTCTCGCGTGCGGTCGAGACGCGCGGCGGCGACAAGCGGCCCCAGCTCTCCGACCTCCGCGAGTCGGGCTGCCTCACCGGCGACACCCTCGTCACGCGGGCCGACACCGGCGCCCGCGTCCCCCTCCGCGACCTCGCCCGGCAGCACCCCGACGGCGGCTTCCCCGTGTGGGCCGTGGACCTGCACACCCTGAAGCTCGAGGCATCGCCGGTCAGCCGGGCCTTTTCGACGGGGACGAAGCCGGTCTTCCGGCTCACCACCCGGCTCGGCCGGACCGTCCGCGCGACGGCGAACCACAAGTTCCTCACGGTCGAGGGCTGGAGGCGGCTCGACGAACTCAGCGTGGGCGAGCACCTCGCCCTGCCGCGCCGGATCGAGCAGCCGAGCGCACCCACGATGTCGCTGGACGAGCTCGCGCTCCTCGGCCACCTCATCGGCGACGGCTGCACGCTCCCCCGCCACGTCATCCAGTACAGCACCCGAGAACTCGACCTCGCGGAGCACGTCGCCGACCTCGCCACGCGCGTATTCGGGGACGACGTCGCGCCGCGCCTCAACCGCGAGCACGACCGGAAGCGCGGGCGCTCGTGGATTCAGGTCTACCTCACCTCCACCCGGCACCACACCCACGGCAACCGGAGCGCGGTGAGCGAGTGGCTCGACGCGCTCGGCGCGTGGGGCCTGCGCTCGCACGAGAAGCGAGTGCCCCCGTCGGTTTTCCAGCAGCCCGCCGACCACATCGCCCACTTCCTCCGCCACCTCTGGGCGACGGACGGCTGCATCCGGATGCGCGGCGGGAAGAGGCCCCATCCGGCGGTCTACTACGCCACGAGCAGTCGGCGGCTGGGCGAGGACGTGCAGGCGCTCCTGCTTCGCGTCGGCGTCCGCGCCCGCCTGAAACGGATTCCGCAGGGCGAAAAGGGGCGGGACCAGCACCACGTCATCGTGAGCGGTCGCCCTGATCTGCTTCGATTCGCGGAAGCGGTCGGTGCCGTCGGGTGCTACAAGCAGGAGGCTCTGGCTGAGGTCCGTGCGCATCTGGCCGAGCGCGACGGCAACACCAACCGCGACGTCATCCCCCGCAGCGTGTGGGCGCGGATCGTCGTTCCGGCGATGGCGCGCGCCGAGCTCACGACCCGGCAGATGCAGGCCGGCCTCGGGATGAGCTATTGCGGCTCGACGCTCTACAGGACGAACCTGAGTCGGGTCCGTGCGGCACGCGTGGCCGAGGTCGTCGGCTCGCTCACCCTCGCGCGCCTCGCCGAGAGCGACCTGTACTGGGACGAGATCGTCGCGGTGGAGCCGGACGGCGTGGAGGAGGTCTTCGACCTCACCGTGCCCGGCCCGCACAACTTCGTCGCGGGCGATGTCGTCGTCCACAACTCGATCGAGCAGGACGCCGACGTGGTCGCGTTCATCTACCGCGCCGAGCGCTACGGCATCACGCAAGACGAGAACGGCAACTCGACGGCGGGGCTCGGCGAGATCATCATCGGCAAGCAGCGCAACGG
>CAYTJT010000481.1:0-2027 GCA_964438105.1 uncultured Rhodothermales bacterium
GGGCTCGACGGGGAGCTGCACCGGACGACGCGCGTGATCGAGACGGGCACGAAGCCGGTCTACCGCTTCCGTACGCGCTCTGGCTACGAGATTAAACTCACGGCCGACCACCGCGTCTGGACGGAGAACCGGGGCGACGTACCCGCCTGCGAGCTGATGAAGGGCGACGTGGTCCGCCTCGTCCCAGGCCGCTTCGGCGCGGAGCCGCTCGATGCCGACCGCGCCGAATACGTCGGCCTCATGCTCGGCGACGGGTGCCTCTCGGAAGGCATCGCGACGCTGACCGTGGACAAAGAGCTGGAGTGGGCCGTCGCGGAGAAAGCCGCCGCCGTCGTCAATGGATTCGAGCGCGTGACCCACCGAGCCGGGGTCACTGTGACCGAGCGCGAGACGAGCGCTGCCGTCGCCACCGCTGCGGGTGCCGTCACCGAGTTCCTCGCCGCGTACGCCATCCTCGACGCCGGTAGCAGCGGGAAGCGCCTCGCCGACCGCGCCCTCCGCCTCGACCGGGCCGCGACGGCCGCCCTCCTCCGTGGGCTCTTCACCGCCGACGGAACCGTCGTCGACAGCGGCGAGAAGAGCCAGTACGTCGGGCTCGACTCGACGAGCGAGGCGCTCCTCCAGCAGGTCCAGACACTCCTCCTCTCGTTCGGCATCAAGAGCAAGCTCTACCGCAACCGCCGCCTCGCTGACCGCGCGCTCCTGCCCGACGGGAACGGCGGGATCGAGGAGTACGCCGTCCAGCAGATGCACAGCCTGCGGATCACGCGCTCCAGCCGGATGCTCTTCCAGCAGGAGGTCGGGTTCATGCTCGAGAGCGCGAAGACCGAGGCGCTCCGGGCACTCAACGCCCGCGTCCGCACCTACCGCGACCGCCTCACCGACGAGGTCGCCGGGCTGACGCTCCTCGGCGAGGAGCCGGTCTACGACCTCACCGAGCCGGTGACGGACCACTTCGTCGCGAACGGCGTGGCCGTCCACAACTGCTCGGAGTACATGTTCTTGGACAACTCGGCGTGCAACCTCGCCTCGCTGAACCTCCGCAAGTTCCAGACGGAGGACGGGCTGTTCGACGTGGAGCGCTTCCGCGCCGCCGCCCGCATCTTCCTCACGGCGCAGGAAATCCTCGTCGATAACGCGGGCTACCCGAGCGAGCGCATCGCGAAGAACTCGCACGACTACCGCCCGCTCGGGCTCGGCTTCGCGAACCTCGGCGCGCTCCTGATGTCGATGGGGCTGCCGTACGACTCCGACGAAGGCCGCGCCGTTGCCGGGGCCGTGATGGCGATCGAGCACTGCGAGGGCTACGCCCGCTCCGCCGAGATCGCCGCGAACAAGAAGATCGGGCCGTTCAACGGGTTCGAGAAGAACCGCGAGCCGTTCCTCAAGGTGATGCGGATGCACCGCGACGCCGTGAAGGACATCGACCTGACGTGTCCGGACTACCTCCGCAAAGCCGCCCAAGAGTCGGCCGACCGGATGGTCGAACTCGGAGAGCAGTACGGCTACCGCAACGCCCAGGCGACGGTCCTCGCCCCGACCGGCACGATCGGGTTCATGATGGACTGCGACACGACGGGCATCGAGCCCGACATCGCGCTCGTGAAGTACAAGCTGCTCGCGGGCAAGGGCGACGGGATGATGAAGATCGTGAACCAGACCGTCCCCGAAGCCCTCACGCGGCTCGGCTACTCCGACGCCGAGGCGAAGGCGATCCTCGACTTCATCGACCAGAACGACACGATCGAGGGCGCGCCGGGGCTGAAGGACGAGCACCTGCCCGTCTTCGACTGCGCGTTCAAGCCGTTCAACGGCGAGCGCTCCATCGGCCACCTCGGGCACATCAAGATGATGGCCGCCTGCCAGCCGTTCATCTCCGGCGCGATCTCGAAGACGGTCAACCTCCCCGAGCACGCCACGGCCGAGGACATCGCCGACGCCTACATGCAGGGCTGGAAGCTCGGGCTCAAGGCCGTCGCGATCTACCGCGAGAACTCGAAGCGCAGCCAGCCGCTCTCGACGAAGGA
>CAYTJT010000482.1:0-2018 GCA_964438105.1 uncultured Rhodothermales bacterium
GGGATCCAAGTATTTTGCCCACGACCTCTTGACTTTGCGCACAGTTGCTAACCCGGTTGGTGCACGCCGACGCAGGGCGCGAGCGCTCTCGTCTCGTCCGACCGGTGGCGCTTCCGTAGCTTCGTCCCACCGCCGCACTGCCCTTCGCGGGTGAGCGGCCCTCTTATACCGATTCGGAGTTACGATGTCAGGATAGAGCCAGTTGCCGCCGTCCACCACCCGTAGCCCGTCAGACGTGCCAGTCGCTTCGCGTCCTCCCAGTACGGTTGGAGCGCCTCGGTCAACGCCGTCTCCAGTGCCGCCAAGCTCTCGAACGCCTTGTTGGCCAGTGGGCCCCGCAGTTCGCCGAACCACCGCTCGGCCGGATCGAGCTCCGGGCTTCGTGCGGGCAGAGCGAGTGGCGAGACCCCCTCGGGCCATGCCACGCCCCCGCTGACGTGGGCACCAGCGCCATCGAGCACGATCATGATCTCGTCGTCGGGGTAGGCCCGCCGCAACTGCGCGAGGAAGACCCCGAAGCCGTCCCCATTGAGGTGTGGCATGTACAAGCAGAAGCTCTCACCCGTGGCCGGCTCCACGGCCGCGTAAAGCCAGAGCCACTCGTAGCGGTGCTGGTGTGGCTCGTAGCGGTGCTGGTGTGGCCACGGCGGACGATAACCGGTGGGGCACCACCGCCTACGAAACCACGTCTTGAGACCAAACCGCGCCTCGTCCATCGCGAAGACCCGCCCGCTCGGATGCTCCTCCAGAAACGCCTCGACGACCTCACCGAACTGTTTTTTTCCAGGCCTCCTGCTCGTCAGCGGAGGCCTTGACATGACGGGGGCGGCCGGTCTTGAGCTTCGTCTTGCGTCTCTGGAAGAGCCCTGAGAGCCCGTCGAGGGAGTAGGCGATCCCGTGCTCGTCGGCGAGGTACTGTTGCGCATCCTTCAGCCGCCCGATGCGCCCGGCCTTCATCTCGGCCTCGAGCGCGTTCCAGGCGTCGGGCGTGATCCGCTCGCGCGAGCCGCGTGAGGTCTCATAGTGGACCACGGCCTCGAGCCCCTCCTCGCGGTACGTCTCGAACCAACGGTGGAGTTGGCGCTCGGAGTAGCCGAGCACCGAGGCGAGAGCGCGGCGGCTGCGGTAGGCACCGCTCTTGAGTAGGCGGAGCATCTTGAGGCGGGCCGCCACCGGCGACCGTCGGTGCTGACGCTCCAAGCGGAGGAGGTCGTCGGCAGACTCGGCGATGAGGTCATCGTAGCAGAGGTACATGGCGGCAGGGGCTATGGTGAGCCTCCATTATACTGACGTCAGACCTCCGAATTGGTATTATGTGCACTCCCGATGACGCTCATCTTGGAACCAGATAGAAGCGGGGTTGTCGAGGTAGCAGACCATCGAGCGATCCGCTCGGCGTTGGCTAATTTGCCGGGCGATCCGCAGCGGGAAGTCGTGACGCGACGCGATGGGAGCAGTCTCACGGCACGGTGGGACAATGCCATCGGCATCGTGCTGGAGCACCGCACGGGCTCAGATGTGCGCGAGGATGGGACACCGTTCCTTTCATCACGCCGTGCTGAGTCCGCTCTCACTTCTTTCGCACGGGGCACCACCGGATGGCGCTCTACGCTGTCGTGGTACAAGGTGCGGTCGTTCCGCAATCCAAAGCACCTCATGAGGCTCGCCTCACGCACGACGCTGCCAATCCTCGTTGTGCTCACAGTAGTCGTTTATCTCTGGAGCCGAACGGGCGGCAGCGACACCGTTCCTATGACTCCCACAATCGCAGGAGTGGTGAGACCCTCGGGGCCGCGATGGCGCTCAGCGGAGCCGTGGACTACTTCTATCGGCGTGATCTTTTCACCGGCGGTGAAGCCAAGCACGAGCATCACTTTTGGCCCGGTGTGGTGCTATTCGCGTTGGGCGTTCTGTTCTTCGTCAGCGCTGCGATCACATGATCCGTGCACATAACGCTATCCTGTTGTGCGGCTCACCCCCTTGGGCGCTAATCCATACCTTCAGGGGGATGAAGATCC
>CAYTJT010000483.1:0-2010 GCA_964438105.1 uncultured Rhodothermales bacterium
GGAGGCCGAAGGCGGAGGCGTTGCGGAGGAAGAGGCGGCGGTTCATGGCGGAGAGTGGCAGCAGGGGCAGAGAGCGGCAGTAGGGGCAGAGGTGTCGGCTAGAGTGTTCTACAGGTGGGAGCGCGCGGAGTGCGCGGAGAGCACCTTAAAAGCCCCAAAGGTTGGGGTTCAAACGCGATTCGAGCGGCTTTTTCAGGCTCGGGGGCTCGTTCCGGGTCGTTCACTGGGAAGGGTCATTCCGTGACGGGGACGGCTTCGAGGCGGAGGAGCCGGAGCGGGCCGGAGCCGTCGAGGAGGAGGCCGGAGCGCCCCGCCGTCGCCGCGTCGCCGTGGCCGTGGGCGGCGAGCTCGCCGCCGAGGTAGCCCCGGAAGTGGGTGCCGTAGGCGACGGCGCGCAGGGTGACGGGGCCACCCTCGAACGCGCCGGCATCGTAGGCCTTCTCGTCGAACGTCTCCACCGTGCCGCCGCGGACGCGGCCCTGCCGGACGGTGCCCCCGCTCGCGCGCTTCTCAACGGCGAGGAAGTCGTAGTTCCGGGCGTCCTGGACGTGGTGGACGAGGGCGGCGCGGCCGGTGAAGCCCGAGAGGTCGAGCTCGGCCTGCACCTCGACGCCCTCGACCGGCTCGCCGGCGGTGAAGAAGACCGTGCGGCGCGGGCGGAGTACGACGCCGCCGTCCCCCGCTTCAGCGGAAGCCGCTTCGGCAGCAAGGTCGGCCCGCTCGCCTTCGAGGAAACGGAGGCCGCCGGGGAGCGTGCCCGCCGTGGCTTCCCAGCGCCACGCGCCTTCGCCCGTCGTCTGGAGCACGGGGGCGTCCATCGCAGCCATCTCCTCCGCCGTCATGCCTGCGTGGTCGCCGCCGGGGTCATCCGGCTGGGCCTCGGCGAAGGGGTCTGCTTCGGCCGCCTCGACGGCGCGGACGCCCACGCCGAGGTCGTAGACGAGCCGCGCGCCGTGTTCAGCCGTCTCGAAGACGAGCACGAGTCCGGCCGCGCCGAGGAGGACGAGTGGGAGGTGGACGGCGAGCCGTCCGTCCTTCTCCCAGAAGGCCGCGGCGAGCCGCACGAGCCCGTAGATGCCGAAGGCCCACACCGTCCACAGCGCCCAGTCGGCGTGCTCCCCGACGGCAGCGATCGCCGTCGTCGGGAGATCGAGGCCGTCGGCGGCTGCGCGGCCCGTGAAGAAGGTGACGACGGCGGCGACGGCCCCGAGCGCGTAGAGCCCCACGGCCGCGTAGCGAACGCCAGGAAAGCGCCGCCGCACGACGAGCGCCGCGGTATCGACGAGGACGGCGGCGAAGAGGAGCGCGATCGGGAAGTGGACGACGAGGGGGTGGACGTTCGGGGCCCACTCGGGGACGAGGTTCATCGGCGCGGCCTATGGGATAGGTCGGTGGAACGGGAGGGCGAGAGGCTCCGCCCGACGAGGACGAGCGAGCCGACGAGGAGGCCGAACCAGGCGGCGACGAGGGCGGTCAACATGGTGGATCCGAGGGTGGTAAAGACGGAGCCCGAAGCGGGCGTACGGGGCTATCCTACGCGGTACTACCTGTGGAGAACCTTGCGCGGCCCTTAAAAAGCGTTAAGGTGGTGACCCCTGCGTGCCCGAGCGGGTATCCATAGCGGTCAACGTTCTATCCTAGCCGAGTCCGATCTATATCCTAGCCGAGTCCGATCTATGACGTGGGTCCTCCTCATCGAAGACGAAGCGCGCCTCGCCGACAGCGTGAAGCGCGGGCTCGAAGAGGAGGGGTTCACCGTGGACCTCGCCCGCGACGCCCGTGAGGGCGAGGCGAAGGCGCTCGCCAACGGCTACGACGCCTTCGTCGTGGACTGGCGGCTCCCCCACGGCGACGGCAAGGCCCTCGTCGAGGCCCTCCGCGCCGAAGGGCGGCGCGAGCCCGTCCTCATGCTCACCGCGCTCGGCGACGTCTCGCACCGCGTGGCCGGGCTCGAGGCCGGGGCCGACGACTACCTCCCCAAGCCGTTCGCCTTCGAGGAGCTCGTCGCCC
>CAYTJT010000484.1:0-1988 GCA_964438105.1 uncultured Rhodothermales bacterium
CGACGACGTTCGTGCCGTACTCGATCATCTGCTCGGCGTGGAAGGAGCCTTCTTTTCCGGTCAGGCCCTGCACGACGAGCCGGGTGTTCTTGTCAACGAGGATGCTCATCAGATCGTGGAATGGGGGAGGGGTGAAGAGATCGGCTGGTCGATAGATACGGAGACCGGCGCGATCGAAAAGCTAAAATCGCATGATTGCGTCGCCCGCGCGCAGCAGCGTCGCCTCGCCGAAGGCGGGGGCGAGGAGTTGGAGGCCGATCGGGAGCCCGTTCGGGTGCGGCTCCGGCGCGGGCACGACGAGACCGGGAATCCCGGCGAGGTTCGCGGTGACGGTGTACACGTCGGAGAGGTACATCCGGAGCGGGTCGTCGCTCCGCTCGCCGAGGCGGAACGCCGTGGACGGCGCGGCGGGCGTCAGCAAAACGTCCACGTCCTCGAACGCGCGCTCGAAGTCGCGGCGGATGAGGGTGCGGACGCGCTGCGCCTTCGCGTAGTACGCGTCGTAGTAGCCGGATGAGAGGACGTACGTGCCGAGCATGATCCGGCGCTTGACCTCGTCGCCGAAGCCTTCGGTGCGGCTCTGCGCGTAGAGCCGGTTCAGCTCGGTGTCTTGCCGGTCCAGCATCCGCCGCGTGGCGACGAGGCGTTCGTCGTCGCCGTCCTGCTCGGCAGCGATGAGCGCGGCTTCGAGCGCGGACTTCTCTTCGGCGAGCGACCGGCGCACCTGCGCGGCGTCGGCGCGGTGGCCGTAGCGGACGCCGTCGTAGCGGCCGAGGTTCGACGACGCCTCGGCCGTGGCGAGGATGTAATACGTCGCGATGCCGTACTTCGTGTGCGGGAGCGAGACCTCGCGGACCGTCGCGCCCGCCGACCGGAGCGATGCGGCGCAGCGATCTACGGCCGCCCGCACGTGCTCGTCGAGTCCGTCGGCGAAGTACTCCTGCGGCAGCCCGACCGTCAGCCCTTCGACATCGCCCGTCAGCGCCGCCGTGAAGTCCGGCACCTCGACGGGCGCCGAGGTCGCGTCGCTCGCGTCCGCGCCCGCCATCGCTTGCAGGATATGCGCGGCGCACTCGACCGAGTGCGCGAGCGGGCCGATCACATCGAGCGACGACGCGAACGCGACGAGGCCGTAGCGGCTGACGCGGCCGTAGGTCGGCTTGAGCCCGACGGTGCCGGTGAACGCGGCGGGCAACCGGACGGAGCCGCCGGTGTCGCTCCCGAGCGCGGCGTGGCAGAACCCGGCTGCGACGGCCGCGGCACTTCCACCCGACGAGCCGCCGGGCACGCGGTCCGGGTCGACGGGGTTGCGGGCGGGGCCGAAGTAGCTCGTCTCGTTGGAGGAGCCCATCGCGAACTCGTCGCAATTGAGCTTGCCGAGGACGATCGCGCCGGCATCGTGGAGGCGCTGGATCGCCGTCGCGCTGTAGAGCGAGACGAAGTCTTCGAGCATCCGCGAGCCGCACGTCAGCGGGCGGCCCTGCACCGCAATCGTGTCCTTCACCCCGAGGACGAGCCCTTTCAGCGGGAGGTCGTCGTCCGAGGCGTCGAGTTCGCGGGCGCGGGCGAGCGCGCCGTCGCGGTCGAGGGAGAGGACCAGGTTTAGCGCCTCGCCCTGGGCGTCGATCCGGGCCAAAAAAGACGAGACCAACCCTTCGCAGGTGGTCTCGCCGCGGTCGAGCGCCCGGCGGGCGTCGGCAAACGTGGGATGAGGCATCGGCCCGAAGCGTTGGGAGCTATGCTTGGCGCGCGCCCTCGTCTTCGATGTCGGGCTTGACCGCCTCGGCCTGCGACGGCTGCGCGGGCGCGGCCTGGCGCGGCTCCGGCGTGCCGACGGCGGGCTGGCGCGGGGCCTGGATGTTGCGCCGCGGCGCGTCGTCCTCGATCGTCAGCTCGCGCTTGATGTCCGAGGTCGCGTCTTTGAACTCGCGGATGCCCTTGCCCATGCCGCGCGCGATCTCGGGGATGCGCTTCGCGCCGAAGACGAG
>CAYTJT010000485.1:0-1984 GCA_964438105.1 uncultured Rhodothermales bacterium
ACGAGCTGGTGCCCCCGGAGCGGCGGAATGCCACCCGATATCAACATACTAGCGCTGCGCGGCGTGCTCGAAGCGACGGGCGTGGAACACGTCCTCGTACGGGTCGGACCGACCGAGCACCATGGCGGCGGCGAGCCGTCCCATCCGGAAGCCGTAGCCCATCCCGTGACCCGTGAACCCGCCGACCCACAGCGCCCGCGGCAGCCCCGGCACGACGCCGACGGCCGGCAACCCGTCCGCCGAGAACCCCATCGTCCCGCTCCAGCGGCGTCGGACGGGCGCCTCGGCGAAGTCGGGGAAGTGGGCGCGCAGGTAGGCTTCGAGGTCAGCTTGCAGCGGCTCGGTCGTCGCGTCGTCGTAGCCGACCTCGGCGGTGCGGTGGCGGTGGCGCGCGCCGCCGACCAGCGCCTCGCCAGAGGGGAGTTGGCGGAGGTAGTAGTATCCCTCGTGCGAGTACACGGGGTAGTCGAGGCGCGGCGCGACGGGCGCCGTCGCGAGCATCTGCGCGCGGACGGGCTCGACGAACCGCGCGAGCGCCGGGACGAGCGTCAGGAGGTAGGCGTTGAGCGCGATCGCGACGCGGCCCGCGACGAGGTGGCCGGAGTCCGTGCCGATCCGTACCCGGTCGCCGTCGGGTTCGAGCGTCCGTACCGTATACCCCTCGGCGACGCGTGCGGCGCTCCGAGCCGCGAGCGTTCGCACGACGCGGACGGGATGCATCATCGCGCCCCGAGCGAGGTGGAGCGCGCCGAGAAATCCCGTGCTGCCGAGTCGACGGTTCGTCTCGGTCGCGGACCAGTACGACACGTCCACACCCTCACTACGCAGTAACGCCTCGGCCGTGCGGAGGCGCGCATCCTCCGCCTCGTCGCCGGCCACGGTGATGCTGCCGGAGTAGGTCAGCCCCACGTCGGCATCGGCGAGCGCGGCCACGAGGCCGTCGCGGTTTTCTTCGGTGAACTGCCATACGCGCCGCGCCGCCTCGACGCCGCGCCCCTCGACCGTGCGTGCGAAATCGGCGTCGGTGCCTTGCAGCAGAAACCCCGCGTTGCGCCCGCTCGCCCCCGACGCCAGCCGCCCGCGCTCCACGATCGCCACGTCGAGTTCCGAAGCGAACCGGCGGAGCCAATACGCCGTCGAGACGCCCGCAATCCCCCCGCCGACGACAGCCACGTCGCAGCGCTCGGGCAGCGGCGCGACCTCGGCCGGGGCGGGAACATCGGCCTGCCAGTGCGAGACCGTCGGCATCACGCGGTCAGGTCGATCACGATCCGCCCCTGCGTGTCGCCGCGCGTGATCTTGTCGCTGTAGGCGATCACCTCGTCCAGCCCGATCGTCTGCCGGATCGCTCCGAGGGTGTCGCTCGACAGCACCGTATCGAGCCGCTGCCACGCTTCGACGCGGCGCTCGGGCGGGCACGTGTTCGAGTCGATCCCGAGGAGGTTGACGCCGCGCAGGATGAACGGGAAGACGGTCGTATTGAGTTCGTGGCTTTGGGCGAGGCCGTACGACGCCACGCTGCCGTGGCGATCCGTCTGCGCGATCAGCGCCGCGAGCGTCGGCCCACCGACGGCATCGATGGCGCCCGCCCACTGCGCCGCTTCCATCGGACGTGCCGGTCCGTTCCCTAGTTCGTCGCGCCCGATGATACGTGCCGCACCGAGCGAGCGGAGGTAGTCGTGGGCGCTCTCGGTCCCCGTCGAGGCGACGGCGTCGTAGCCGAGCGCGCTCAGGATCGCGACGGCCATGCTGCCCGCCCCGCCGCTCGCGCCCGTCACCACGACCTCGCCCTTGTCCGGCGTCACGCCGTGCTCTTCGAGCGCCATCACCGAGAGCATCGCCGTGAACCCCGCCGTCCCGATCGTCATCGCCTCGTGCAGGGTCATGCCGTCGGGGAGGGCGACGAGGTGGTCGGCGTCGGCGCGGGCCCGCTCGGCGAAGCCGCCCCAGCGGTCCTCGCCCGTCCCCCACCCCGTCAGGATCA
>CAYTJT010000486.1:0-1964 GCA_964438105.1 uncultured Rhodothermales bacterium
GAACGTGCCCTCCGGCGTGAACGTGCCGACGTGCAGTTCGTAAAAAACCAGATCGCGCTGCGCGACGCCCGCCCAGTCATCGTCGCTCCAATCGAACGATTCCGGGTCGACGATCTCGGAGGGGCCGTGCACGCCCTCGGGCTGATACCGCGACGCCGGGTCGGGCAGCGGGTCGCCACCATCGAGCCGGAAGCGGTAGCGCTGCCCCGGGCCGAGCCCCGCGACGAACCCCTCGAAATACCCGTCGCCGACGGCGCCGAGCGGCTGCGTGGAGGCCTTAGCCGACGCCCTGCGGGGTTCGAGGACGAGGTCGAGGTGGTCGGCGGCGGGGGCCCAGACGCGAAAGCGGGTGCCGGCGCGGTCGGGGAGCGCGCCGAGGCGGGGGGGGGCGGTCATAAGAAGAGGAAGAGGTGCTAGGCGGCCGAGTCGGCGGCCGAATCAGCGGCAGAATCGGCGGTCGGCTCCGAATCTTCGGAGGAGGGGGGGACGCGACCGTAAAGTGTGCTCAACTCGCGGAGGCGGGCAAGGGCGTCGTCGTCCACGTCCTCCCACGCGAAGCGCCATGCCCAGTTTCCATCCTCCTCGCCCGGCACGTTCATCCGTGCCTCGCTGCCGAGCCCGAGCACGTCTTGCAGCGGGACGACGGCGAGGTCGGCGACGGAGGCGAGCACGGCGCGGACGGCGGCCCAGTGGATCTCGTCGCCGGTCGCGTCGAGGCGGAGGTAGCGCCGGGCGAACGCCTTCGCGTCGGGGTCGAGCGTGCGCCACCACCCGGCGATCGTGTCGTTGTCGTGCGTGCCGGTGTACGCGGCGAGGCGGGGGCGGTAGTGGTGCGGGAGGTACTCGCTCGCGGGGTCGCCGAAGGCGAACTGCAGCACGGCCATCCCCGGCAGCGCGAAGCGGTCCATCAGCTCGCGCACGGCCGGGGTGATCAGCCCGAGGTCCTCGGCGACGAGCGGCAGCGGGTCGCCGAGCGACCGGCCGAGCGCGTCGAAAAAGTCGGCGCCGGGGCCCTCGACCCACTCGCCGTTGATCGCGGTGTCCTCGTCGGCGGGAATCGCCCAGAACGCTTCGAAGCCGCGGAAGTGATCGAGCCGGACGAGGTCGAAGAGGTCGAGCGTGCGGCGGAGGCGGGCGCTCCACCACGCGTAGCCGTGCTCGCGCATCCGCTCCCATCGGTAGAGCGGGTTGCCCCAGCGCTGCCCGGTCGCGCTGAAGAAGTCGGGCGGGACGCCAGCGACGGCGGTCGGCCGCCCGTCGGGGTCGAGGTGGAAGAGGTCGCGGTGGGCCCAGACGTCGGCGCTGTCGTGGGCGACGTAGATCGGGAGGTCGCCGAAGATGGAGACGCCGTGCGCGCGGGCGTAGCCGTGGAGGCGGCCCCACTGCTGGGCGAAGACGAACTGCGTGAAGCGGCGGAACTCGACGGCCTCGGCGTGCTCGGCGTGCGCCGCGCCGAGGGCGTCCGGCGTGCGGCGGGCGAGGGCGTGCGGCCATTCGGTCCAGGCCTCGCTGCCATAGTGCTCGCGGAGCGCGTCGAAGAGGGCGAAGTCATCGAGCCAGTCGGCGTGGCGTTCGCAGAAAGCGGGGTACTCGGCGGGCAGCCCGCTCGCCTTTGCCCGGTCGAAGGCGCGCCGCAGCAGGTCGCGCTTCAGCGCCGCCACGCGGTCGAAGTCGACGCGGTCGGCCGGCAGCGCGGGTCCGTCGAGGTCGGCCGGCGTCAGCCAGCCCGCGTCCACGAGCGCGTCGGGGCTAATGAGGAGGGGGTTGCCCGCGAACGTCGACGGGCTGGCGTAGGGCGAGTGGCCCTGTCCCATCGGCGTGAGGGGGAGGAGCTGCCACACGGTCTGCCCCGCCTCGGCGAGCAGATCGACGAAGCGATACGCCTCGGGGCCGAGGTCGCCGATGCCGTAGGGGCCGGGGAGGGAGGTGAGGTGGAGCAGGAGGCCGCTGGAACGGGAGGCCAT
>CAYTJT010000487.1:0-1959 GCA_964438105.1 uncultured Rhodothermales bacterium
TGAGCCTCACGGTCTACGACCTGATGGGCCGCCGCGTCGCCACGCTCGTCGACGGCCCGCAGGCCGCGGACACCTACCGCGTCGCGTTCGATGCGTCGGAGCTGGCCTCGGGCGTCTACATCGTCCGCCTCATGGTGGGCGACACCGTCCAGAGCAAGAAGCTCACGGTGACGAACTAGCACGCGAGCGCGTCACGGGGGGGCGGCCGGCCGGGTGCCCGGCTAGCCGCCCCCTCTGATGGGACCGTCCTCCCGCGCCGCCGGCGTCCGGTGCCTTCCACCGAGGCCCTGCGCCGACGGCGCGGCACGGACGGTTTTTTGTATCGAGCACGCCCCTTTTTTGCCGCATCGATCTCCTGACTTTCATGCGTTCCCGCCATACAGACCACTATTCCCGCTTTCGGCTCGCGCTCGTAGCGCTCGTGCTCGCCACCGGTTTCGGCGCGCTCGGCAGCACGACGGCGCTCGCGCAGCCCCAACTCGACGTGACGTTCCGGTTCCTGCCGGACCTCACCACGCCCGAGATCGAGCCCGTCGTCCGGGCCTTCACCCCCGGCTCGTTCAACGATTGGGGGCAGCCTTACACCCCTAACACGGACGCCTGCATTCAAGTTGGCGACGAGTCCGAATCGGGGTATATCGAGGCCGAGAACGAGTACCGCTACACGATCTCGCTCGCGATCGGGCAGACATACACTTACAAGGTGCAATACCACCGAAACGACTCGGGCACCAACTGTCAGTGGCTGACGGACCCGCTCAACCCTGTCGCGACCGGGCCGGACAACGACTCCGTCATCGAGGTCGCCGACCCGATGCTGTTCCAGCTCGCGCGCGAGCAGAACGGCGACGGCGACGTGTTCGCGGTCTCCGCCGGTCTCTTCGGTACCGAGGCGATCACGGCGCTGCAGTATCAGGTGGGCGACGGCCCGCTGCAGGACGGCCTCGCGAGCTACGACGCCGAGACCGGGATCTTCCGCGTCGAACTGGACGAACCCGCCGCGGCGCCCGGCTTCCTCCGCGTCGTCGCCACCGATGCGCTCGACCGCACGGTCGAGGCCACGTCGGGGATCGTCCCGCCCGTGGTCGTCGATGCGGCGCGGCCGGACGGGCTCGAAGACGGCATCACGTTTGTCGACGAGAGCACGGTCCGCCTCTCGCTCTTCGCGCCGGGCAAGAGCTTCGTCCACGTCGTCGGCAACTTCAACGGCTGGACCGTTGATGACGACGCGCTCCTCTTCCGCGACGCCGACGGCGACGCCGCGACGGCCGACAGCGTGTGGTGGTGGATCGAGCTCGACGGGCTCACGCCGGGCGAGGACGTCGTCTTCCAGTACCTCATCGACGGCACCCAGCGCATCGCCGACCCGTACAGCCCGCTCGTTCTCCTCCCCGACGACAGCTTCATCCCCGAGTCCGCGTTCCCCGACCTCCCGGACTATCCCGAGGAGGCATCCGGCGCCCCGGCGACGCTCATCACGCCGGGCGCCGAGGAATACGTCTGGCAGGTCGATGACTTCGAGCGGCCCGCGCAGGAAGAGCTCGTGGTCTACGAACTGCTCGTCCGCGACTTCATCGCCGCGCACGACTACGACACGCTCGCCGACACGCTCGACTACCTCGACCGGCTCGGCGTCAACGCGATCGAGCTGATGCCGGTCTCTGAGTTTGGAGGCAACCTCAACTGGGGCTATCAGCCGACCTTCCACCTCGCCCTCGACAAGTATTACGGCCCGCCCGAGCAGTTCAAGGCGTTCGTCGACGCCGCGCACGCCCGCGGCATCGCCGTGATCCTCGACGTCGTCTACAACCACGCCGACGGGCCGAGCCCGCTCGTCGAGCTCTACGGCTGCACCGAGGAGGGGCTCTACACGAACGCGCCCGCGCGCCACCCCTTCAACGTATTCTGCGACCTCGACCACACGCAGCCCGCGACGCAGTACTGGCTCGACCGCGCGAA
>CAYTJT010000488.1:0-1951 GCA_964438105.1 uncultured Rhodothermales bacterium
TCCTCCTCACGGCGCTCCTCGGCCGCGTGTGGTGCGGGTGGGGCTGCCCGCAGACCGTCTACCTCGAGTTCGTCTTCCGCCCGATCGAGCGGTGGATCGAGGGGAAAGAGCACGTCCGCAAGCGCCGCAACGACGGGCCGTGGTCGTTCGACAAGGCGTGGCGGAAGGCGGCGAAGTGGGCACTCTACCTCGCGATCTCGCTCGCGCTCGCCCACGTCTTCGTGTCGTACTTCGTCGGGTGGGACCGGCTGCTCCAGTGGATGACCCAGCCGCCGACCGAGCAGTGGGGCTTCTTCATTATGATGTCGGTCACGACGGCGCTCATCCTCTTCGACTTCGGCTACTTCCGCGAGCAGATGTGCACGATCACGTGCCCCTACGCCCGCTTCCAGTCCGTGCTCCTCGACGAGGACTCGCTGATCGTCTCGTACGATCCCGTCCGCGGCGAGCCGCGCGCCAAGCGGTCGAAGAAGAAGATCCAGCAGGAGGAGGCCGGGCTGATCCCCCAGCTCGGCGACTGCATCGACTGCTACGCCTGCGTCCGCACCTGCCCGACCGGCATCGACATCCGCGACGGGTTGCAGATGGAGTGCATCGCCTGCACGCAGTGCATCGACGCGTGCGACGACATCATGGACAAGATCGGGAAGCCGCGCGGGCTCATCCGCTACTCGTCCGAGCACGAGATCGAGGGGCTCCGCACGCGCGTGCTCCGCCCGCGCACGGTGATCTACTCCGTCCTGCTCGTCGCGCTCGTCGCGATGCTCGGCGTCGGGATCGCCACGCGCGGGGCGTTCGACGTGAACGTGGGCCGCGCCGTCGGCGAGCCGTTCGTCGAGCTGCCCGACGGGACCGTCGCCAACCGCCTCCGCTTCCGCGTCCACAACCAGACGGCCTCGCCCGCGACGTACCGCATCGAAGCGGTCGATCCGGCCGAGGCCTCCGTCCGCATCGTCGGCGTGCAGCCCGTCGCGCTCGACGCCCAGGAGATGAAGCGGACCGAGGCGTGGGTCGTCGTGCCGCCCTCGATCTTTGCCGACAGCGACCGCCGCGACGCCACCTTCCGAATCGCCTTCGACGACGGCTCCGAGCAGGTCGTCTCCTTCCCGCTCCTCGGCCCCAGCCAGCGATGACCCCGACCATGCCTCAGACCGACCCCCACGACCTCCCCGGCGGCGACGGCCACGCCTCGCTCGATCCGCCCGCCGCGCCGCGCCGGAAGCCGCTCGTGCCGCCGCACATCGCGTGGCCCGCGTTCGTCGTCTGCCTCCTCCTGCTCGGCATCGGGAGCGCGTTCGAGGCGCTCTTCGCCGCCCGGTCCGACGGCGGGGCGAAGATCGTGGAGAACTACTACGACGAGGCGGTGGGCTACGACGAGACGCGCGCCGCGCAGGCCGCGAGCAACGCGCTCGGGTGGACGGCCGGCGTCTCGGTCGGGGCCTGCGAGGGCGGGCTGTGCCCGGTCGAGGTGACGGTGCAGGACCGCGACGGGACGCCCGTCGAGGGGCTGACGGGGGTGGTCCGCGCGAGCCGGCCGCAGGACGCCTCGGCCGTCGCCCGCCTCCCGCTCTCGGCGGAGGGCACGCCCGGCGTCTACCGCCAGATGATGCCGATCTCGACCGCCGGGCTGTGGGACTTCGCGATCGAGGCGCAGCGCGGCGACGACCGGTTCCTGACGACGCTGCGCTCCGACCTGTCCCGGTGATGCGACGCTCGCTCTCCGCCCTGCCCGACGCCGCGATCGCCCCGACTCGCGCAGGCGAGCGGGTGGGAGGCGCGCGCGGGTGAGCAGGGGCGCGTACACCCTCCGGCTCGGCCGTCCGCTCGACGGCGAGGTCGTGCGGCTCGTCCGGTCGCAGACGAACCGCGCGCGGCGCGAGCTCAAGGCGCCGAGCGACGAGGCCGTCCACGCGGCGCGCAAGGCGCTCAAGCGCGCGCGGGCCGCCCTCCG
>CAYTJT010000489.1:0-1931 GCA_964438105.1 uncultured Rhodothermales bacterium
GCTGGGCCGAGAGGTAGACCGAGAGGTCGCGCGCGAACGACTCGTGGACGTACTGCAGCACGCGCATCTGGTCCTGCGAGAACAGCCTCGGCCGCTTGAAGTTGTAGGGGGCCACGCGGCGCTTCGCGTCCAGCACCTGCGCCTCGAGCGCGGAGAGATCGGCCTCGGCGGCGCCGTCCTGCGCGTTGAGCAGGAAGTCGATCTCGTTCTGGTTAAGCGCTTTGGCCATGACGGTGGGACGGGGGGGGCGGCGGGGTCGCGACTACTGGAGCATGAACTGCGTGAAGTAGAGCCGCTCGATCTCGCCCTCGGCGAGGATCGCGTTGATCCGCTGGCGGATCTCCTGCTTCACGCTGTCGCGCTGGGTGATGTCGGTGAGGGTCTCGGCGGTCTTCGCGCTGAGGAGGCCGTTGATGGCGTCGCGCACGACGACGTCCTTCGTCGTGACCTCCTCGAGCACGGCGGGGTCCTCGCTTTCGAGCCCGATGCTGACCATGAGGTAGCGGGCGCCGCCCGACTGCGCCGGGTTCACGACGAGGCCGTCGATGAGGGCGAACTCGCCGTACTCGATCGGCGCCCCCTCGGCGTCCCCGGCCGGGCCGAAGACGTCCTGGACCGTGCGGTCGATCGCGCCGAACTGGCTGTACGCCACGCCCGCGCCGAGCGCGACGGCGAGGAGCACGGCGGCGAGGGCGACGAGCTTCCGCCCTTTGCCTGCGGACGCCGTCGTCTCGTCGGCTCCGTCGCCGGGCGTTTCGTCGGTCGGCTCGGACGGTGCGGGGCGTTGGGTGGGGTCAGCGGGCATAGATGAGCGGGGGGTCGGGCCGGGGCGGGGCCTCGGATATCGGTGAGATCGGGCGGGGGAGGGCGGGGAGCAGCGGCTGCAGGGCCCGCGCGTCGGCGGCCTCCTCCCACTCGAAGAGGATCTCGACGCGGCGGTTGCGCGCGCGCTCCGCCGCGGTGTGGTTCGGGGCGACGGGGCGGTGCTCGCCGTGGCCCATCGGCACGTAGCGGTCGGGGGTGAGGGCGTGCTCCTGCTCTAGCAAGTATCGGACCACCGACGACGCGCGGGCGACGGAGAGCTCCCAGTTCGAGGGGAAGCGGGCCGTCCGGATGGGCCGGTCGTCGGTGTGGCCCTCGACGAGCACGCCGCTGAGCCCGACCTCGCCGATGAGCCCGCTGAGCGTGCGGAGGAGCGAGCGCGAGGGCTCGATGAGCGCGGCCTCGCCGGAGCGGAACATCACCGAGTCGGTGATCACGACGTGAAGCCCGCGCTCGGTGAGGCTCACCTCCACGGCGTCCTCGAGGCCGTGGTCGTGGAGGTACTTCAGCGCCTTCTCGTAGATCTCGGACTTGCGGCGCGAGAGGAACGTCGACTGCGCGGACGTGCGAGCGGAGGGGTTCGCGGCCTGGTACTCCAGCGGGCCCGTGCTCCCGCTGAAGTAGCTGAGGGCGTCCTCGAACTTTTTCACCTCCACCTCCGACATCGCCACGAGCATGACGAAAAAGGCGAGCAGCAGCGTCACCATGTCGCTGAACGTCGCCATCCAGAACGGCGCCGTCGGCATCCCTCCGTCTTCTTCTTCCTCGGCCATGGGAGCGGGGGGTTAGGCGGCGCGGGCGAGCGGCGGCGCGGCGGGCTCCTCGGCCTCCGGCTCCTCGCCCGAGACGAAGACGCGGAGGCGCTTCTCGAGAAAGGCCGGGCTGTCCCCCCGCGCCAGGCCGAGCACGCCGAGCGTGAGGAGCTGCCCCTCCTGCGCCGCGAGCTTCCGCTGCGTCTTGGCCTTGTTGGCGAGGGGGAGGAAGATGAGGTTGGCGACGAAAGCGCCGTAGAACGTCGTGATCATGGCGACGGCCATGGCCGGGCCGATGGCGGTGGGGTCGTTGAGGTTCTGGAGCATCTGGATGAGACCAATGAGCGTGCCAATCAT
>CAYTJT010000490.1:0-1929 GCA_964438105.1 uncultured Rhodothermales bacterium
TTCGACAAGGGCGACGTGGTCCGCCACCGCCTCGTGAAGGACATCATCGAGGCCTACGAGAAACACACCGAGGAAAGCGCGTGAGCGTTAGCTTCTCTCCTTTCGCTCACCAACCGTCTTGTACATGCGCTTCCCCATTTGGACTGTCTGCCTCCTGCTTCTTTCCCTCACCGCTTGCGACTCTAGCGACGACACAGGTCTGGAAGCCTGCACCTTCACAGCCAGTGCTTTAGAACCAATCAACGAGCAAGTCACAGGAACCGTAACGTATTCGGTTTCTTCCGGAAACATCTACAACATTCGCATGGGGGCCGCCGATGGCGACGTGCTGCGCCGGATCCAGTTCGTCGGCAATCTAGGTGAAGCGCTATCCACAGGAACCTATTCTCTTGATCCGACCGCAGAGAACGGATGGCTTGGGAGTACCACTTCAGATGATGGAGACGAGGCCCGCTCTCTCCGGTCTACGAACGGGAGTCTTCGGTTCACGTCTGTCTCAGAAGGCGACCTGGAGGGCGAGTTCGACATGGTCGCAGAAACCAGCGAGGGTCAAGTCGTAAATCTCGAAGGCGCCTTCCGCGCTGGCACGTTTCCGTCTTGTAGAGCCGAGTAGCTTCTCTGTGATCGAATACGGCGACTTTCGCTCCCGGGCACTTCACCGGCGAACCGGACGACGATCTCGCTCCGTAGAGCTATACGTCTTTGCAAAATGAACCTATGCGCCTAACCACCCTCCTTATCTTTACACTCGCCCTTTTCTTCTCTGCATGTGACTCGAACGAGTCTGGGCTGGCACCGTGTACGGCCGAATTGAACCTCTCTGGGGACCTGCAAGGAAATGCCGAGATAGGCTTCAGCAACTATTACGTCATTGCGGGGAACGGGACCTCCTCTCAGCTGCGCATCGGTTTGGGCTCGCTGGCTGGGGACGGCATCGTTCTAGCCTCTACAGGTGATGCCTGCGGTATCACGCGAGGAGAACTCAGAATCACGTTTCCTACGGGCACCCAAGACTCCATTCTCAGAGAAGGCAACTTCTCTCTGGGTAACTCTGAGACGTACAGCTCGGGGCTGACCTTCACCTTCGATTGTCTGGGACCCGATAACATCGTATTCGAAGAAAGTGGAAGCTTCCGATTCGATGAGGTTTCTGAGGACCGCCTCGTAGGCTCCTTACAGGCTCAGCTCACGACAGGGTCAAACCCTGACACACTGAACGCCGACCTATCAGCTCGATTCAATGCTGGCGTAGTCAGCGAAGACTTCAGCGTTAACACGTGCAGACCCGAGTAACCCCTCCGTGATCGAGTACGGCGACTTCCGCATCCACCCGCTCCCCGAGGGGCGCTTCACCGTCGGTGCAGACAAGCATTTCGTGCCGCACACCGACGGCGACTCAGTTCCGAAAGGCACCCTCTTCATCTCCGTCACGCCGTTCCTCGTCGAGACGCCGAAGGACGTGTTGCTCCTCGACACGGGGCTCGGCGAGTACGCGCGGGGCCGCGACGCGACGTTCCTCCTCGACGGCCTCCGTCACCACGGCGTCGAGCGCGAGGGCGTGACGCGCGTGCTCCTCTCCCACCTCCACTTCGACCACTGCGGCGGCGCAATCGTCTCCGCCGGGGCTGCCGGCGACCAGCCGACGTTCCCGAACGCCGAGTACGTCGTGCAGCAGGGCGAGATCGACGCGCCCTACGACGGCGTCTCCGCCGAGGCGCGCGACCGGGTAATCCACACGCTCGAAGCCGAGGGCCAGCTCGTGACGGTCGAGGGCGATGGGTGGCTGACCGACGAGGTCGAGCACGTCCACACCGGCGGGCACACGCGCGACCACCAGATCTTCCGCCTCCACACCGGCGGGCGTGTCGCGGTCTTCGGCGGCGACGTCGTGCCGAGCCCCGGCCACCTCCGCCGCCGCTTCCGCGCGAA
>CAYTJT010000491.1:0-1919 GCA_964438105.1 uncultured Rhodothermales bacterium
AGCGCTCCATCCGGTTGAGCACGATGCCGCGGTTGTACCACGCGTTCTGCGAGTACGGGTCGAGGTCGATCTGGCGGTCGTAGGCGGCGACGCTCTCGTCGAAGCGGCCGGCCTGGTCGAGGCAGTAGCCGAGCTCGTACCACACCTCGGGGTGCTCGGGGCTGAGCTCGGCGCAGCGTTCGAGCGCGGCCACGGCCTCGTCGAACCGGCCGAGCTTTTCGAGCGTGATGCCGCGGTTGAAGAGGGCCTCGTCGTTGAGCGGGTCGAAGTCGAGGACGGTGTCGTAGGCCTGCATCGCCTCGTCCGAGCGGCCGAGGTTGTCGAGCGTGATGCCCCGGTTTAGGATCGTCTCGGGGTCGACGGGGTTGAGGGCGAGGGCTTCGTCGTAGGCCGCGAGGGCCTCGTCGTTGCGGTCGAGGTTGTTGAGCAGGACGCCGCGGCGGAGCCACGCGTCGGACGAGTAGGGGTAGGTGGCGATCAGCCGGTCGATCACGTCGAGCGCGCGCTCGAACTGCCCCCGCTCGAAGTAGTACGTCGCGATGTCCTCCAGGGCCTCGGAGTCGAAGTAGGCGCTTCCGCCGTCGCGGAGGCTATCTTCGTAGGCGGCGGCGAGGTCATGGAGGGCGTCCTGCCCCTTGCCTTCGTCGAAGTCGTCGAAATCGAACATGCTCATAGCGCGCTGCGAAACGGGATCGAAGCCGGGGCCGCGTGTCCTCTGGAGAGCCCGGACCCTGCAAAGGGAACCGGCGGGCCGACACCCGGCAGCCCTAATTTACAGGCGGACTGGTAACATGCAACACGGTACGCCACGGACTCAGTAGGGTTGCTCTCGCGTTCATCCTTCGGACGCGCCGTATGTTCCGTATGCGCGGCTTGGACCCGCGTTCTTCACTCCCCTTTATCGGCCCCCGCGCTTCCCACGTTAACATGTTCATCTCGTTCGAGGGGGTCGACGGCAGCGGCAAGAGCACGCAGGTCCGGCTGCTCGGGCGGCACCTCGAAGCACGGGGGCGGTCACCGCTGCTCGTTCGCGAGCCCGGTGGGACCGACCTCTCGGAGCGTGTCCGGGCCCTGCTCCTCGATCCGGCCGCCCACATCGCGCCGCGCGCCGAGCTCCTGCTGTTCTCCGCCGCCCGCGCCCAGCTCGCCGACGAGGTGATCCACCCGGCGCTCGCCGCGGGCCGCGTTGTGATCGCCGACCGGTTCTACGACTCGACGACGGCGTATCAGGGCGGCGGCCGCGACCTCGCCGACGCGGGGTGGCTCCGCGACTTCCACGCGTTCGTCACCGACGGGCTCGTGCCGGAGCGTACCTATTATATAGACGTGCCGCCCGAGACCGCCGCCGCCCGGCGCGGCCGAACCCCCGACCGGATGGAAGACGCGGGCGCGGCGTTCTTCGAGCGCGTCCGCGCCGCGTATCGACGCCTCGCCGACGCGGAGCCCGAGCGCTTCGTCGTGCTCGACGGGCGGCAGGCGGTGGAGGCGCTGCACGCCGAGATCGTCCGCGACGTGGACGCTGCGCTGTCGGCGCGCGCGAACGGAACAGGACACCCGCCCTCCGGTTCTCCCACCGAGGCTCCGTAAACCCGCATATTGCTTTATGTCGTCGCTCCCACAGGCCCAGATGGACGAGGTCAGCCGCTCGTTCCGCGACTTTTTGAAAGAACGTGGTCAGCGCCAGACGCCCGAGCGCTTCACGATCCTCGACGAGGTCTACGCCACGCCCGATCACTTCGACGCCGACGAGCTGTTCGTCCGCCTCAAGCAGAGGGGCAGCCGGGTCAGCCGCGCGACAGTCTACAACACGCTCGAGCTGCTGCTGGAGAGCGACCTCGTGGTTAAGCACCAGTTCGGGCGGAATCAGGCGAAGTACGAGCGGGCCTACGCCTACTGGCAGCACGACCACCTCATCTGCC
>CAYTJT010000492.1:0-1919 GCA_964438105.1 uncultured Rhodothermales bacterium
CGCCGCCGAGACCGGCGCGGCGCGGATGTCGCGCGAGCTCCAGGCCGAGCTCGCCGAGGTCCTCCGCGCGATGCAGAGCGAGGGCAAGGTGATGGTCACGATGGAGGTCCGGCAGCCCGTCTTCCACATGACCGTCGCCCAGCGGTATTAGAGCGATCGACAGGCGGGTAGCGGGAAGCACGCCCCTCGCCCGCATCGCTGGAGTACTCCCGGAGCGCCCGTAGGGGCGTAGCGCGCTACGCCCTGCGACGGTGGCCCCCACGGTAGCCCCACGTCCCTGCCCGCTTCGGACCCGTTCGGTTGCGTTCGTGATCGGGGCCGGGGCGCCGCTCACCCCCGTTCGTAGCGGTCCTGGAGGGTCTGCTGCACCTTGTCCACCTTCTTGAACGTCTCCTTCAGCAGGTTCTGCTGGCTCTTGTGGAGGGCGTTCGGGTCGATGAGGTCGCTCGGCGTCACGCCCGTCTCGGCCGACTGCATCTGCGCGCGGAGGTGGATGTCCGAGAGCGTGGCGAACGCGCCGAGGAGCGTCTTCTCCTCCCGTTCGAGGTCGGGGAGGGCCTCGCGGAGGTGGCGGAGCCGGTCGAACGTGTTCGTGCTGCGGAGGAAGCCCGCTTCCAGCGCCAGCACGCGGGCGATGTCCACGATCGGGTCGAGCCCGCGCTCGCGGAGGTTGAGCCCCTCTTTGTCCTCGCCCTTCTCGATCTCGAACCAGCCGAAGAAGTTGATGGGGGGGCGGTTCTTCGTCGCGTCGCGCATGAGGAGGGCGAGAAAGCGGCGCGCGCCGTCGAGGTGGGCGCGGATGGCGTCGCAGAGCTCGTCCACGAGGTCGTCGTCGCCGTAGATCCCGCGGAGGTCGAAGCAGAGGGCGGCGCGGAGCGAGGCGTTCGAGTCGGCCCCCTCGATCCACTGCTCGTAGGCGGCCCTCCACTGCGAGAGCGGCTGCCGGAACGGCTCCTCGGAGGCGATGATGCCGCTCGCGCTCGGCCGGATGCCGACTTCGGCGAGGGCTTCGACGGCGCGCTCGGCGAGGTACTCGAACCACTCGGCCGCGCGGGCGGCCTCCTCCTCGGAGCCGGGGTCGGCGTAGACGAGGCCGTTGGACTGGCTCGTGTAGAGGGCGGCCTCGCGGCGGCCGGGCGCGCCGAAGGCGACCCACGCCCACGGCAGATCCACGGCGATCTCCGGCTGCGCCTCGCGCGCCTCGCGCTCGACGAGGTGGAGGAGCCGGGCCTTGAGCTGGTCGTCCATCTCGGCCACGACCTCGAGCAGGGCCTCGCTCTGGACGCCCTGCTGGTAGAGCCGGAAGAGGCGGCGGTTGGACTCGCCGCGGATCGTGGCGAGCTCGCCGACGGAGCGCGCCTTCTCCAGCCGCTCCACCGTCGCCACCGGGTCGAGCCCGCGGAAGTGGGCGATGTCCTCGGCCGAGATCACCCCGAGGATCGCGCGCTCCTTGTCCTTGTCGCTCGTGACGACGACGCGGCGGATGCGGTACTCCATCATCACGCGGACGGCGTCGAAGAGGCGGGCCGAGCCGTCGAGCGTGATCGGCGGGCGCTCGACGAGCTCCATCACGGCCATGTCCGGCGAGGAGCCGGAGGCGATCACGCGGTCCACGAGGTCGCCCTCGGTGACGAGCCCCATCGCGCTGTCGTCCTGCACGACGAGGACGGTGTCGCCCGCGTTGTCGCGCATGAGCTCGGCCGCCTCGCGCACGGTCGCGTCGGGGCCGCACGTGAGCGGCGCGCGGTAGATCACGTTCGCGAGGCTCGTGTCGAAGAGGAGGAACGCGCCGCTGGCGTCCATCTCGGTGTCGAGTGTGCGGACGTACTGCTTGAGGTCCTCGTCGAAGTGCGCGGCGAAGGTGGGGTCGTTCTTGTAGAGGTGCTGGAAGTGCTCGGCCGAGAGGAGCGCGCAGACGG
>CAYTJT010000493.1:0-1906 GCA_964438105.1 uncultured Rhodothermales bacterium
TCATCAACTTCATGCCGAAGCTGATGCCGTCGTGCGCCGTCGAGCTGACCGAGGGGATGGTGGTCCAGACCCAGCTCTCGAACGACGAGGTGCAGGACGGGCAGGTCGCGAATCTCGAACTGCTGCTCATCAACCACCCGCTCGACTGCCCGATCTGCGACCAGGCCGGGCACTGCCCGCTGCAGATCCAGGCTTACAAGTACGGCCCCGAAGGATCGCGGTTCGAGTTCGAGAAGGTCCACAAGCCCAAGCGCATCCAGCTCGGTCCCCACGTCATCCTCGACGCCGAGCGCTGCATCAACTGCACGCGCTGCACGCGGTTTACGAGCGAGATCACCGGGACGCACCAGCTCACGATCCAGAACCGCGGCGACAAGAACTACCCCATCACCGCGCCCGGCGTCGAGTTCGACGACCCGTACTCGATGAACGTGTGCGACCTCTGCCCCGTCGGCGCGCTCACCGAGGACTACTTCCGCTTCCGCGCCCGCGTGTGGGAGATGTCGAAGACGCCGAGCGTCTCGGCCTTCGGCGCGAAGGGGATTAACGTCGACTACTGGGTCAAGGACAACCTCATCCTCCGCATCACCCCGCGCCAGAACCTCGACGTGAACGAGTACTGGATGCCGGACGCGGCGCGGCTCGTCTACGACACGTACAACGAACACCGACCCGACGGCCCGCGCATCCTCTATCGCGACGGCGACTTCGACGCGGCGACGTGGGAGCAGGCGTACGACGGCGCGGCCTACCTCCTCAAAGAGCACGACGGCAGCGAGGTGTTCTTCCTCGGCTCCGCGTTCGCAACGGTCGAGGACAACTATTTGCTGACTAAGCTCGCCGACGCGCTCGGAGCGCCGCCGCCGCAGTACATCCCCCATGTCGAAGACGGCGCGGGCGACGACTTCCTCCTCACCGACGACCAGGCCCCGAACGCCGCCGGCTGCGAACGCCTCGGCATGAGCGCAGTGGACGCCGACGCGCTCCGCGCGAAGCTGCGCAGCGGCGAGGTCAAGGTGCTCTACGTGATGGAAGACGACCCCGTCGCCGCCGGCGTGCTCTCCGCGGCTGACCTCGACGGCGTGCAGGTCATCCTCCACCACTACCACACGACGAATGAGACGCTGCCGTTTGCGAACGTCGCGCTGCCCGCGGCGATGTGCGTCGAGACGATCGGGACGTACGTCAACGCCGAGGGCCGCGCGCAGCGGCTCCGCCCGGCGAAGGCGATCCGGGGCGTCCACCGCCCGCTGATGATGGAGATGGGCGTCAGCCGCCTCGACCAGCAGGGCACGCCGTTCGACCGGTGGCACAACGAGGGCCACAAGATCGACTGCCAGCCCGGCTGGGCCTCGCTCCCCGAGATCGCCCAACGCCTCGGCCACGAGATGAGCTACCTCGGCCCCGCCGCCGTGATGGACGAGGTCGCCGAGCGCGACGCCTTCGCCGGCGCCACCCACAAGGCGATGGGCGACCTCGGCGTCCAACTCGACGACATCGCGCAAACCGCTTGACCTGTACGGGCACGATGCCCTGACTTGTAGGGGCACGATGCATCGTGCCCCTACGTTTCCCCAACGCCCCGCCCTCATGGCCACGATTGCCACCGTCTGGGAGTTCATCGACCTCCCGCTCGCGATCTTCATCCTCCTCAACGTCCTGCTCCTCTCGGCGTCGGGGCTCGTCTACGCCGAGCGCGTCGTGAGCGCCTTCATCCAGGAGCGGACGGGGCCGAACCGCGTCGGCCCGCGCGGGATTCTGCAACCGTTCGCGGACGTGTTCAAGCTCATCTTCAAAGAGGACGTCGTCCCGGCGCAGGCCAACAAATTCCTCCACAGCTTCGCCCCGACCCTGATGGTGGTGATCGCGATGACGACGGCGAGCGTGATCCCGTTCGCGCGCGGCG
>CAYTJT010000494.1:0-1900 GCA_964438105.1 uncultured Rhodothermales bacterium
GTGCGAGAGCTTGAGCATGTAGATCTGCCCGACCGTCGTGAGCTGGTCGAACGGGTCGCCGGTGCGGCCGTCGTAGAGCTGCGCGCGGCCGTCCGTCGGGAGCCCGGCGGCTTCGAGCTCGGCGGCGATGTCGTCCATCGTCGCGCCGTCGAAGGCCGGCGTCGCGTAGCGGACGCCGAGCTTGTCGCCGGCCCAGCCGAGGAGCGTCTCGAAGATCTGCCCGAGGTTCATTCGGGAGGGAACTCCCAAGGGGTTGAGGCAGATGTCGACGGGCGTCCCGTCTTCGAGGAACGGCATGTCCTCGATCGGGACGACCTTGGCGACGACGCCCTTGTTGCCGTGACGCCCGGCCATCTTGTCGCCGACCTGCAGCTTGCGCTTCTTGGCGATGTAGACCTTCGCGAGCTGGACGATGCCCGGGGGCAGCTCGTCGCCCATCTGGATGCGGTACTGCTCCTGCTTCGCCGCGCCCGTCACGTCCGCGTGGCGGCGCTGGTAGTTGGCGAGGAGCCGGGCGATCTGCTCGTTCTTCCCGTCGTCCTTCGTGAACGCCTGCCGGATCTTGAGCTCGGCGGGCGGGATCGTGTCGAACGACTTCTTCGTGACCTTGCCGCCCTCGCTCACCACGACCGTACCGTCGCGCATCTCGATGCCGCCGGAGGTCTCGTTGTGGGCGAGCTCGAAGAAGCGCTCGTAGAACCGCTCGTCGAGCTCGCCGATGTCGCGGGCGAGCTGGTTCTCGATCTGTTCGAGGCGGGCCTCCTCGGCCTTCTTCGTGGCGGGGTCGGCCTTGCGACGGCTGAAGAGCTGCGTGTCGATCACGACGCCGTTCATCCCGGGCTTGGCCTTGAGCGAGGCGTCCTTCACGTCGCCGGCCTTGTCGCCGAAGATCGCGCGGAGCAGCTTCTCCTCGGGCGTGGGGTCGGTCTCTCCCTTCGGCGTGATCTTGCCGACGATGATGTCGCCGGGGCCGACTTCGGCGCCGATGCGGATGATCCCGCGCTCGTCGAGGTCCCGCGTGGCTTCCTCGGAGACGTTCGGGATCTCGCGCGTGAGCTCCTCCTCGCCGCGCTTCGTGTCGCGGACCTGGTGCTCGAACTCCTCGATGTGGACGCTCGTGAAGACGTCCTCCTTCACGACGCGCTCGCTGATCACGATCGCGTCCTCGAAGTTGTACCCCTTCCACGGCATGAACGCGACGAGCACGTTCTTGCCGAGCGCGAGCTCGCCCTGATCGGTGGAGCAGCCGTCGGCGAGGACTTCGCCCTTCTCGACGCGCTGCCCGGCCTGGACGAGCGGCTTCTGGTTGACGGCGGTGTCCTGGTTCGTCCGGCGGAACTTGATGAGGTCGTACACCTTGACCGGCTCCTCGAACGCGAGCGCGGTGTCCTCCTCGGCCTCGTCGTAGCGGACGATGATGCGGTTGGCGTCGACCTGCTCGATCACGCCGTCGCCTTCCGCGATCACGAGCGCACGGCTGTCGCGGGCGGCGCGCCCTTCGAGCCCGGTCCCGACGAGCGGCGCCTCGGGACGGAGGAGCGGCACGGCCTGGCGCTGCATGTTCGAGCCCATGAGCGCGCGGTTGGCGTCGTCGTGCTCGAGGAACGGGATCATCGACGCGGCGGGCGAGATGATCTGGTTCGGCGAGATGTCCATGTACTGGATCTCGTCGGGCCGCTTGAGCGGGAAGTCGCCGCGCTGGCGGCAGCGGACGAACTCGTTCTCGAACGTGCCGTCGTCGGTCAGCGGCGCGTTCGCCTGCGCGATGATGACGCGGTCCTCGTCCTCGGCCGAGAGGTACTCGATCTTGTCCGTCACGACGCCGTCCTCGACGACGCGGTACGGCGTCTCGATAAAGCCGAAGTCGTTGATCACGCCGTGCACGCAGAGCGACGAGATG
>CAYTJT010000495.1:0-1894 GCA_964438105.1 uncultured Rhodothermales bacterium
TCGGCCACCAGCTCATGGCGCTCGCCTCGGGGATGGAGGTCTACAAGATGAAGGTCGGCCACCGCGGCGCGAACCAGCCCGTGAAAAACGTCGAGCGCCAGCACGTCGAGATCTCGACGCAGAACCACGGCTTCGCCGTCGAGGCGGAGTCGATCCGCGACGACGTCGCGCGCGTCACGCACCGCAACCTCAACGACGGCACCGTCGAGGGGCTGCGGTTCGCGCGGTTCGACGGGCTCTCCGTGCAGTACCACCCCGAGGCGTCGCCCGGCCCGCACGACAGCGCCTACCTCTTCGACTCCTTCCTCGACCTCGTCCGCGAGGCGCGAGGCATCCCCGCCCGCTCCGAAACCGCGTAACCCGATGGCGACTCCCCGCCGCTCCGATGACCCGCGAGGCCGGGTTCGCCGCACCGTCGGCCGAGCGGCCGAACGCGCGCCGCTCGACGTCGCGTGGCGGCTCCGGTGCGAGCTCGACGCGCTCGGCCTCTTACCCCCGAACCCCGATGGACACGTTCGCCGGCTTGTTGGCCGCGCTCGCCCGCGCCGACGTTGACTTCATCGTCGTGGGCGGCCTCGCCGTGGCCTTCGCCGGGTATCCGCGCGTCACGGACGACGTGGACATCCTTATCGACACGGCCCCGGCCAATATCAACCGCATGCTCGGCGTGCTTAGCGGCTTCGGCGACGGGGCCGCGACCGAGCTCTCAACGGACGACTTCCCGCTCGAAGAGGGGTGCGTGCGCGTCGCCGAGCACTTCGACCTCGACATCTTCACGCTCATGAGCGGCCACTCGTACGCCGACCTCCTGCCGATAGCGGCGACGCACGACGTGGAGGGCATGCCGGTCCGGCACCTCTCCGCCGAAGGGCTCATCCGCCTCAAAGAAAACTCGCTCCGACCCAAAGACCAACTCGACGTGGCTGCGCTCCGTGCGATCCAGCGCGGCGAAACCCCCTGACCCCACCGATCATGGCGACCGAACGCAAAGCCCACATCGTCTACTTCGACCCGACCGCGAAGGCCGAGTCCGAGAGCCTCGCCAAGCTGAACACGCTGATGAATGACGGCTGGCTCCCGGTCCAGTCGACCGCGATGGGCGGGGCCGCCACCGGCACGCCCGCCGTCGCCGACGTGCAAGCGGGCTATGCCGCGCTCGTCATCCTCCAGCGCGAAAAGGACTACGCCGTCAGCGGCTTCAGCGGCTAGCCCCCGCCCCGACCCGACCTCCGTGGGGACACGATTCATCGTGTCCCTACATCAAATACAACCGTCCCGACTGTGCCCAAACGCACCGACATCCGCAAGATCCTCCTCATCGGCTCCGGCCCCATCGTGATCGGGCAGGCCTGCGAGTTCGACTACTCCGGCAGCCAGGCCTCGAAGGCCCTCCGCGAAGAGGGCTACGAGGTCGTCCTGGTCAACTCGAACCCGGCGACGATCATGACCGACCCGGTCATGGCCGACAAGGTCTATCTGCAGGAGCTCACGCCGAAGTCGATCAAGCAGATCGTCGAGAAGGAGCGGCCCGACGCGGTGTTGCCGACGATGGGGGGACAGACCGGGCTCAACCTCGCCGAGGTGCTGCACGAGGAGGGGTACTGGGAGAAAATGGGCGTCGACGTGATCGGGGTCGACATCGACGCGATCCGCATCACCGAGGACCGGCAGCAGTTCCGCGATCTGATGGAGCGCATCGGCATCGACCAGGCGCGGAGCCGCGTGGCGAAAAGTCTGCTCGAAGCCAAAGAGATCACGCAGGAGCTCGGCGGCGAGCCCATCGTCATCCGGCCGAGCTTCACGATGGGCGGCGCCGGCGGCGGCATCGTCTGGAAGCACGACGAGTTCGAGCGGAAGGTGGCGCGCGGGCTCGAGCTCTCGCCCGTCCACGAGG
>CAYTJT010000496.1:0-1884 GCA_964438105.1 uncultured Rhodothermales bacterium
TAACCAGCCGCTGCACGCCGACGAAGCGCTGAACGGTTTCGGCCAGTCGGGAAAGTAGGTGTCTCATTGCTCGTCTCGGTTGTTGGTGATTGCGTTTCGCGGGTGAGCGGCCATCCGTTAGCCAGACAGGGGAAAGGTCGGTGGCCTCCATTACTTGCCGCAGAGGAGGCCGCAGGAGACGCCAGCGAGCATCGGGTCGGAGTCGTCGGCCGCGAACATCCGGCCTTGCCGAATCTCCGCGATCCGCGAGGCGACGACGCGGGCGCGCTTCGCCAGCAGCTCGTCGCGTCGCGCTCGCAACTGGTCGAGCGGCCACCGGCTGTTCCAGGTGAACGCGGCTTGGCGTGTGGCGCCGGTCTCCTGTTCGAGTCGCTGAGACTCGTCGTAGTGGTCAGGGTGAGTGTCTAGCAGCCAGATCCATTCGTAGAGCCGCTGGAAGAAGCAGTTGAAGCAGTTCGACCGCGACCGCCCAGCGAACAGGTGCCGCCGCTGCCACGGTTCGAGGTCGGAGAAGTCGGGGCCGAGGATCGAGCCGACCGCCTCAATCAGCGCGGGCCATGCGTAGTCGGGCGGGAGCAGGTCGATGCCGCGCCGCTCGCTCTCTCGGCCGAGGTGCTTCCACACGTCGCGGAGGCCAAACCCGAGGCGACGGAGCGGGAACGCCGCCGTCGTGTGCGGTCCGGTGATCGGCCCCGCCCTCTCGCCCTCGTCGGCTCTGAGTCCGTAGTAGACGGTGACGGGGGCCTCTGCCGTCGCCGCTAGGTAGTCCTCCGCCGGTTTGATCTTCCCCTTCGCCGTGCAGTAGCGCCGCTGGCGGGACGGGATGAAGTCCCACAACTCGATCATCTCCCGGACCGACCGACCGACGCGGACGATCTCAATGCCGAGGGCGGTCTCAATGTTGTCTAGCCATTCGTACGTCTCCGGCAACTCCATCCCCACGTCCGAAAACATGAACGTGTAGTCGTGCTCGGGGTGGAGCGTTGTCTGGACGAGGGCGGTACACAGCGAGTCCTTCCCGCTGATCGGGATGACGTGCCGGTGGGTGCTGAACGGGGCAACCTCGGCGGCTGTCTGGCTAACCTGCCGCTGCACGCCGACCCCAAGCGGTGGGTCTTGCGCTCCGGTGGGGTTCGGCGTCTCTGGTACGTTGCTCATGGTTCCGTGTGGCTTGGGGCGGGTGACCGGCTCTCTGTTCTACAGCCCGCTCGCGTCGTCACCGTTGGCGAACCGAAGTGTATAGCCTGGCGCACGCTTCGCCTCCTCAATGTCGGGGTGCCCCTCCGGGCGTCGGTAGGAAACCACACCGCTCGGGTTTACGATCTCAACGACGCGAGCGCGGGCTGTAGAACCACGCGTTGCAGTCCGACCGTGGGCTTCACCGTCGTCGCGACTCCCGCCGTTCGTGCTGGCGGGAACGCCGTTGTCGGAACCGCCTTGCAGCGGGCGTCCGTTTCGCTTCCATCCGTGTCTGATAGGTCGTCCCATCGTTCTGTCTCGGTTGGTGAATGTGTTGCCGCCCATGGCGGCTGAACTCAGTCCGTTATACAGCCGGGGCGGCCTCTCGCCGTTTCGCAAGGAGTGCGTCGGCGTCAGCCTGCATCCGGCGACGGATGCCTGTCTGATCGCAGTCGCCGTACACGCGGCTGGCTGCGTACAGGACGCGCCTGATCTGGTCGCCCATGAGGTCGTAGCCCATCCGGCGGCAGTCGGCTTGTATGCGGTCGAGTTCGTCGCCCTTGGGCGCTCTGACGTAGTGCTGTTTCTCCATCGTCTCGGGGTGCTAGGTTCTCGGGGTGCTAGATTGTGGCCTCGGTGGCCGGCCTGTATAGTATGTTGATATCGGGTGGCATTCCGCCGCTCCGGGGGCACCAGCTCGTCGCT
>CAYTJT010000497.1:0-1881 GCA_964438105.1 uncultured Rhodothermales bacterium
TGGGACGACCGGAACTACTGGAAAAAGGCCGAGGCGCTCCGCGAGAAGTGGCGCTGGAGCCGGACGGCCGCGCGCGAGCTCGAAACGCTCATCCTCGCCGACCGCTGGGCCGAGGTGCCGCCCGTGCTCGTCGGCCTCGTCCCCCACTTCGCCGACGTGACGATCAACGAGGTCACGCGCGACGCCGACTGGTGGTGCGGCGCGCTGCGTGCGCTGAAGCGGCAGGCCGCGAAACGCGCTGCCACATCGTAGCCGCGCCTCGTGCCTCGTACAGACGCGACCTGTCGCGTCTCTACCTCTCACTTCGTGGAACCGCTCACCTTCCCCCCCACCGGCCCGTTCGACATCCAGCGCCATGAGGGCCGGCTCGTGATCCGCGACGAGGTCCGCCGCCGCTACGTCCGCCTCACGCCCGAGGAATGGGTCCGGCAGCACCTCGTCCGCACGCTCGTCGAAGTCCTCGGGTACCCGCGCGGGCTGCTCGCCGTCGAGAAGCAGGTCGAGGCCGTCGGCGGGCCGCGCCGCGCCGACCTCGTGGCGTACGGCCGGGGGAGCGCCCCGCCCCGCCCCGTCCTCATCGCCGAGTGCAAGGCGCCGTCGGTGGCGCTCGGCCAGGCCGTGTTCGACCAGGTCTCGCGCTACAACACCGTCACGCTCGCGCCGCACCTCGTCGTCACGAACGGGCGCGAGCACTACTGCTGGCGCGTGGACCGCGAGTCCCGCACGGTCCGCTTCCTCGACGCGATCCCCGGCTTCGCAGACCTCATCGGCTAGCTTTTGCACAAGGAGCCGAGACAGAACACGGAAGCGACGTATCGGGCTTATTTTGATGGGTTCTAAACAAGCCCCTCGCTTCATGCTCCGCCTGCTCACCGTCGCCGCCCTTTTCTCCGGCCTCCTTCCGATCACTGCCTGCACCGACGCGGGCGGGCGCCCCTCCGCCGCAGCGACCGAGCGCGAAGGCGAAGAGCTCGCGCCGTACATGGCCTCGCTCCAGCGCTACGCCGAAAAGCTCTACCTCGCGGGCTCGAACGAGCACTGGGAGCTCGCGCATTTCTACGAGCACGAGGTCGAAGAGGTCACCGAGGAGTTGGTCGAAGGGGGCTTCGTGGAGGACAGGCACGACGTGAGCGCGCTCACTGAAACGTTGCTGCTCCCCGCCATCGCCCGCATCGGGGCGGCCACGGAGGCGCGGTCGGCCGAGGCGTTCGGCGCGGCGTACGACGCCCTTCTCGACGCCTGCAACGGGTGCCACGACGCGACGGAGCACGGCTTCATCAGGTTCCAGGTGCCGGACGCTAACGCCTACCCGTCGCAGGACTTCTCGCTGTAGCGCCCGCCCGCTCCTGCTCACGCGGGACCCCGGCGCCCCCTCGCGTAGCTGCGACGCCCGGCCGCGGTGCACAGAGGCGGCTTCGATCACGCCGCGCGGTGCCGGTTGCTTATCTGCGGCGGATCTCCGTTCTTGTTTTCCGCGTCCCATCGCCCTCGCCCTTCCCGTCTCCGCACTCTCCCCATGAGCTCCATCACCGAGCGCCTCGCCGCCCTCCTCGAAAACACGGCCCCCTTCAACCACCTCTCCACGTCCGAGCGCAAGGACCTCATCGGCGACATGACGCTGGAGATCTACGAGCCGGGCGAGGTCATCCGCGAGCACGGGTCCGACATCCACCGCGCCATCTACATCGTCGAGTCCGGCCTCGTCCGCCTCTTCGACGTCGACCAGAACCGCCTCGTCACGATGGTCGGCGAGGGCTCGTCGTTCGGGTCGTACGGGCTGCTCCAGGGCGGCATCCTCCCCTACGAGGCCAAGGCCGTCGAGCCGACCGTCTGCGCGCTCCTCTCGGCCGAGCACTTCCAGCACCTCTACAAGAACGACCC
>CAYTJT010000498.1:0-1869 GCA_964438105.1 uncultured Rhodothermales bacterium
CGCCGACGCCCCGGCTGCTCGCCGCGCCGGGCTACGCCGAAGCCTACGACGCCTGCCGCGCGCTCGCGCTCGGCCTCGCGCTCGCCGACGGCCCCGTGCCGCACGCGACGAAAGAGCTCTGGCTCGTCTACGAGATCTGGTGCACGCTCACGCTCGCCCGCGCCATCGCCGACGTGCTGGGGCAGGAGATCCCGCCCGCCGCCTTTTTCCGCGCCGAGCACCGTGGCATCCGGTTCCTGCTGCGGCGCGGGCGGCGCCACGCCGTCACGTTCGAGGGAGACGGTGTGCGGGTACGACTCGCGTACAACCCGCGCTTCGGCGACGGCCTCGTCCCGCAGCGCCCCGACCTGTTGCTGACCGTCGAGCGCGGCGGCTCGGCGCAGCGCTTCGTCCTCGACGCGAAGTACCGCCGCGACGACACCGCGCGCTACCTCCGGCGCTACGGCACGCCGGGGCCGCCCGAGGACGCGCTCGGCGACCTCCACCGCTACCGCGACGCGATCGTGGACCGGCAGGGGCGGCGGCGCGTCGCCGAGGCCGTCGCGCTCTTCCCGGTTCTGGATGCACCGGAGGCGTTCGGCGAGAGCCGGCTGTGGGCCTCCATCGAGCGGATCGGCGTCGGGGCGATCCCGCTCGTGCCGGGCGTGACGGACGGGCTCGACCGGTGGCTGCGGCGCGTGCTGACGTAGCGGAGGCCGTTCATCGTCGGTGTGCGTGGTATCCCGATGCGTTCGGTGTAGGACGCGAACGTGACGGAGGCGAGGACGCGTCGGAGTCGACCGGAGTAGCTCTTGGCGGGCACGAAGGGGCCGTGTATCTTTAGAGAGGGCGATTATTTAGTACCGCCTGCGGCCGATGCTATGCGGAACGCGTCGGCTTTTGCCCCTGGGTCCTATGCCGACTCGTTCCGCCTAATCAGTGGTTAGATGGCCTAGTGCCATGAACTGTCGTCTCTACATCCTTCTCTTGTTGCTGGCAACCTCTGCGTGCGTCTCCGCGCAGGACGAGACGGGGGGGACAACACAGCCCGTCGATACCCTCGCCATTCGGCTGAACAACGAAGCGGTCGAGGCGATGTCGGAAGTTTTTACGCCGAGGACGCCCGCAGATACAGCGGTCTATCGCGAGGCCATCGCGCAGTTTCACCGCCCTTACCGGATCGACACCACGTACACCCTCGCCCTCTCGCACGCCGCCATCGCTCATGGCAGGATCGGGGAGTTGGACTCCGCCATCGTCCTCCTCGAACGCGGCATGGACGAGGAGCCCGGCTTCGCCGAGGTCGTCGGCTATTACCGAATGCACCAAGGGCAGCCCGAAGAAGCGCAGCGGGCGTTCGAATACACGTTGGAGGCCGTGGAGTCCGCTCGGCAGGAAGCGCTCTCTACCCTCACGGGGCCCGAGCGAGAGGTGTTCGCCGGGGGCCTCATCCGCCTCCGATGGCTAGCCGAAGGACGGGAGGCGGCCCTCGCCACGCTCGCGGAACTCGATCCCTCGCTCCAGCAGTCGCCGCAGGTACGCTATGCCGCGTGCCTCGCTCGTCGCGCTGACAAGGGGGCTTACGCCGCGACATACGTGGAGTCAACCGAGGCAGCACCATCAGGAGCGCCCCCTCCGCATGAGGAGTGTGCGGAACTGCTTTAGGTGAACGGCGGCCATCTGACCCGCCATCGCACGCCGACCACACGCTTCACGTCCTTACTCCGTACTATCTCCAGCGTCACCACTGCCTCGCCCATTCGCCCCGCTGCGTGTGGCGGGTGAATGGCAAAATGTTAGCGCGCCACTCCCACTGCGCTGGGATCGGAAGGCCTCAGGGAGCGTTTCCTGATTTCCACGAGACGGACTCTGCCAATGGACAAGCGCCAA
>CAYTJT010000499.1:0-1836 GCA_964438105.1 uncultured Rhodothermales bacterium
AGTATATCGTCCCCGACCGTCCCCGTCGTAACCTGCGTCGGCGTCGGGCCATCGGGGTCGTCAGGCGTCCGGAATCGTCGGGCATTCGGAGGCGGCGCCTCACCCGCCCCCGGTTCGGGTTATTTTCTCCGCCTTCGCTGCGGCTATACGCTAGCAGCTATCCGCTAGCGCGCAGCGCCGTCCTCCTTCCCCCACCGCACAGCGTCCCATGGCCGAGAACCCCGACATCGCCACCCAGCCCCCCCCCTCCCCCGGCGGCGACCCCGTCGAGAAGAAGGGCTGGTTCGACCGCTTCCTCCGGGCGGTGGAGTGGCTCGGCAACCTGTTGCCCCACCCGGTGACGCTCTTCGCGCTCTTCGCGCTCGGGGTGGTGCTCGTCAGCGGGCTCGCCGAGCTCTTCGACCTCTCCGTCGTCGACCCCCGGCCGGAGGGGTCGCCGGGCCGCGCCGACGACGGGCGCATCCACGCGATCAGCCTGATGAACGCCGACGGGCTGCGGCGGATCGTGCAGAACCTCGTCACCAACTTCACCAACTTCGCGCCGCTCGGGACCGTGCTCGTGGCGCTGCTCGGCGTCGGCGTGGCCGAGCGGTCGGGGCTGATCCGGGCGTGCATCCGCGGCGTCGTGCTGTGGGCGGCCTCGGCGTCGTTCATCAACCCGCGCGTGCTCGTCACGACGGCCGTCGTGTTCACCGGCATCATCTCGAACACGGCGTCGGAGCTGGGCTACGTGGTGCTCGTCCCGCTCGGCGCCGTCGTCTTCCTCTCGATGGGGCGGCACCCGCTCGCGGGCCTCGCGGCGGCGTTCGCGGGCGTCTCGGGCGGCTACAGCGCGAACCTCCTCATCGGCACGATCGACCCGCTCCTGGCCGGGCTGACGGAGGAGGCGGCCCAACTCATCGCGCCGGAGTACATGGTCCACGCCGCCGTGAACTACTACTTCATGGCCGTCAGCGTCTTCCTCATCACCGGGATGGGCGTCCTCGCGACGCATCGCTTCGTGGAGCCGCTCCTCGGGCCCTACGACCCGGACCTCGCGATGGAGGACCTCGAGGACGAGGGCGCGCTCGAGCCGCTGACGACGCAGGAGAAGCGGGGGATTCTCTGGGCGGGCGCGAGCGTCGTGTTCTTCCTCGGCGTGCTCATGCTCACGATCCTCCCCGAGTGGGGCGTGCTCCGCAACCCCGAGACCGGCGACCAGCTCAACTCCCCGTTCTTCCGGGGGATCGTGACGTTCATCTTCGTCGGGTTCATCATCCCCGGCTTCGTCTACGGCCGCGTGACCGGCTCGATGAAGGGCGACCGCGACATCGTCGAGGGCATGGCGAACGCGATGAGCACGCTCGGGCTCTACATCGTCATCGTGTTTTTCGCGGCGCAGTTCGTGGCGTTCTTCGGCTGGACGAACCTCGGGCAGATCGTGGCCGTCTCGGGTGCGCAGTTCCTCCAGACGATCGGGCTGACCGGCCCGCCCGTCTTCATCGGGTTCATCTTCGTCTCCGGGTTCGTGAACCTCATGCTCGGCTCGGCGAGCGCGCAGTGGGCCGTGACGGCGCCCATCTTCGTGCCGATGCTGATGCTGACCGGCTACAGCCCCGAGGTGATCCAGGCGGCCTACCGCATCGGCGACTCCGTGACGAACATCATCACGCCGATGATGTCGTACTTCGGGCTGATCCTCGCCTTCGCCAACCGCTACAACCGCGACCTCGGCATCGGGACGGTGATCTCGATGATGCTGCCCTACAGCATCCTGTTCTTCGTCGGCTGGATGGTGCTGTTCTTCGTCTGGGTCTTCGGGCTCGGCCTGCCCGTCGGCCCCGGCGCGCTGACGTG
>CAYTJT010000500.1:0-1819 GCA_964438105.1 uncultured Rhodothermales bacterium
CCGACGACCAGCGGCTCTCCAAAGACATCTACGTCGCCAAGGAGAACTTCAACGGCGCCACCGAGGGCGACAAGGTCGTCGTCTCGATCGGCAAGTACGAGGACCCCAAGGCCTCCCCCGAAGGCGCCGTGCTCGAAATCCTCGGCAAGGCGACGGACCCCGGCGTGGCCGTCCTCGCCGTCGCGCTCAGCCAGGGCATCAAGTCCGACTTCCCGAAAGAGGTCGAGCGTGAGGCCGACGCCATCCCCGTCGCGGTCCCCGCGTCGGAGATCGAGCGGCGGCTCGACCTCCGCGACAAGGACATCTTCACCGTCGACCCCGTCGACGCGAAGGATTTCGACGACGCCATCCACATCGAGCGGCTCGACAACGGCAACTACTCCGTCGGCGTCCACATCGCCGACGTGTCGTACTACGTCAAGCAGGGTACGCTCCTCGACGCCGAGGCCTACGAGCGCGCGACGAGCACCTACCTCGTCGACCGCGTGCTGCCGATGCTGCCGGAGAAGCTCTCGAACGGCGTCTGCTCCCTCCGCCCGAACGAGGACAAGCTCGCCCACTCGTGCATCATGGAGGTCTCGCCGCGCGGCGCGGTCAAGGACTACGAGATCCGCGAGACCGTCATCCACTCGAAGCAGCGCTTCGCCTACGACGACGCCCAGCTCATCATCGACGGCGGGACGCAGGACCACCCGCTCAAAGACGACGTGCTCCTCGCCGCGAAGCTCGCCCGCACGCTCACCAAAAAACGCAAGCGGCAGGGCTCGATCGACTTCGACACCGACGAGGTCCGCGTCGTGCTCGACGACAGCGGCACGCCCGTCGACATCGTCCGCGTCGAGCGGCAGGAGGCGAACCGGATGATCGAGGAGCTGATGCTGCTCGCCAACCGGACCGTCGCCCGGCACATCGGCAAGAAGAAGGACCCGAAGCCGTTCGTCTACCGCATCCACGACCGCCCCGACTCGGAGAAGATCAAGGCGCTCCGCGACTACGTCAAAGCGTTCGGCTACCAGCTCCCGACCGGCCCCGACGGCAGCGTCGACCGCAAGGACCTCAACGAGCTCATCGAGCACGTAAAGGGGATGCCCGAGGGACCCGTGGTGAAAGTCGCCGCGCTCCGGGCGATGTCGAAGGCGGTCTACTCGCCCGACAACATCGGGCACTACGGGCTCGGCTTCACGTTCTACTCGCACTTCACCTCGCCCATCCGCCGCTACCCCGACCTCATCGCGCACCGCCTCCTCAAGCACTACGCGAGCGGCGGCAAAGACGTCGATGCCGGCGCGCTCGACGCCGCGTGCGAGCACTGCTCGCAGCAGGAGCGGCAGGCCGTCGAGGCCGAGCGGGAGTCGATCAAACTGAAGGTGGTCGAGTACGTCAGCGAGCACGTCGGCGACGTGTTCGAGGGCGTCGTGACGGGCGTGACGAAGTTCGGCGTGTTCGTCGAGATGACGAAGCTCCTCGCCGAGGGGCTCGTGCACGTCCGCGACATGGACGACGACCACTACGAGTACGACGAGCGGACCTACACGCTCAACGGCGTCCACACGCGCCGGACGATCCGCCTCGGCGACGCGGTGAAGGTGCAGGTCGCCTCCGCGAACGTCGAGACGCGCAAGATCGACCTCGTCTTCGCGGATTAACAGTTTACGGCTCAGCCGCCCAGGGCAAGCAGCACGGAGGTTGAACGAAGCGAAGGTAGCACTGCCGCTTGGACGATCCGAGAACGCTGGAGCCCTGGGTCGGTCTGCAGCCGAGGGTTATGTGGCCGACCGGCTGAGCCCTTCACATCATTGCCGGAAGGACGTATTGATCG
>CAYTJT010000501.1:0-1819 GCA_964438105.1 uncultured Rhodothermales bacterium
TCGAGGCCGCGCCCGAACCGGCCCAGCCTGAGGCCGCGCCCACCAAAGCATCAGCGCCGAAGGCGTCCGCGAAGGGCGGCGCGTCCAAAGCCCCCGCCCGCACGGGCGCGACCGAGACGATCCGCGTGCCCGTCGACCGGCTCGACTCCCTCATGGAGCTCGTCGGCGAGCTCGTGCTCAGCCGCAACCGCATGCTCCAGCTCCTCTCGGAGTCGGGGTCGGGCTCCGGCGCGGACGAGTCCGACGGCGAGACGCTCCGCGAGGTGCGCGGGGCCACGGCCCAGCTCGACTTCGTCACGACCGAGCTCCAGACGGCGGTGATGCGGACGCGGATGGTCCAGATCGGCCGCGTGTTCGCCCGCTTCCCCCGCCTCGTCCGCGACCTCGCCGCCGACTGCGGCAAGGAGGTCGACCTCGTGCTCGAGGGCGAGGAGACCGAGCTCGACAAGTCGCTCACCGAGGAGATCGCCGACCCCCTCATCCACCTCGTCCGCAACGCGCTCGACCACGGGATCGAGACGCCCGACGAGCGCCGCGCCGCGGGCAAGCCGGCGCGCGGGCGGCTCACGCTCGCCGCCGAGCACGAGGGCGACCACATCCTCATCGTCGTCGAGGAGGACGGCGCGGGGATCGACGTGGAGCGCGTCAAGGCGAAGGCCGTCGAGAAGGGGCTCGTCACCGAGCACGAGGCGGCGGAGATGAGCGACCCCGAGGCGTTCCAGCTCATCTTCCGCCCCGGCTTCTCGACGGCGCAGACCGTGAGCCAGGTCTCGGGCCGCGGCGTCGGCATGGACGTGGTGAAGACCAACCTCGCCCGGCTCAACGGCTCCGTCACGATCGAGTCCGAGCGCGGCGTGGGCACGCGGTTCACGCTCAAGCTCCCGCTCACGCTCGCCATCATCCAGAGCCTGCTCGTCCGCGTCGGCGGTGAGACGTTCGGCATCCCGCTGCACGCCGTCGACGAGGTCGTCGGGCTCGACGCCGAGCGCCGCGCGACGATCCGCGGCCGCGAGGTGCTCCGCCACCGCGACGAGGTCGTCGGGCTCGTCCGCATCGGCGAGGCGCTCGACGTGGCCGGCTACGCCCGGCCCGAGGGGCCGGAGAACGCCGTCGTCGTCGACGTCGCCCACCAGCGCGTCGGGCTCGTCGTGGACGCCCTCGTCGGGCAGAAGGAGATCGTCATCAAACCCCTCGGCGACTTCCTCGGCAAGCCCCCGAGCATCGCCGGCTCCGCCATCCTCGGCGACGGCCGCGTCGTGATGGTGCTCGACCTCGGCGAGCTCGTCGGCCGCCAGGACGCGCCCGCCGCGCCCGCCGCCCTCCCGGCCTGACCCCCGCCACCCCCGCCGTCCCGCTCCCCCTTTAGCTCCCCCCGCCCGTGCCCCGCATCCTCGTCGTCGACGACTCCGCCTTCATGCGCAAAGCGATCTCCATGCTTTTGGAGAAGGCGCCCGACTTCGAGGTCGTCGGGACGGCCCGCGACGGGCAGGAGGCCCTCGAGCTCGTCGACCGCCTCGACCCGGACCTCGTGACGATGGACGTCGAGATGCCGCGGATGGACGGGCTCACGGCGCTGCGCCGCCTCATGCGGCGCTCGCCGCGGCCGGTGATCATGATCTCGTCGCTGACGCAGGAGGGCGCGGCGACGACCGTCGAGGCGCTCTCGGCCGGCGCCGTCGACTTCATCCCGAAGGAGCACGCGCGCGTGTCGCTCTCGATCACCGAGATCGAGGGCACGCTCCACCAGAAAGTCCGGGCCGCGGCGGGCGCCCGGCGGCGGCTCGCGCGCTTCGGCGGTTCGGCCGCCGCACCGCCGAGG
>CAYTJT010000502.1:0-1812 GCA_964438105.1 uncultured Rhodothermales bacterium
AGGCGCGCGGCGTGCCCGTGCAGGTCTACTACCACCAGGGCGGCCACGGCGGCCCGCCCCCGCTGGAGCTCATGAACCGCTGGTTCACGCGCTACCTCTACGGCGTCGAGAACGGCGTCGAGGACGACCCGAGGGCGTGGATCGTGCGCGAGGGCGACGACCGCGACGAGCCGACCCCCTACCCCGACTACCCCCACCCCGACGCCGCACCGGTGACGCTCCACCCCGTCGCCGCCGAGGTCCTCAACGGGCGCCACGGCGTCGGCACGCTCGCCCCGGCCGACGCGGACGGGCAGGGCACGGCGACGGTGATCGACAACGTCTCGTTCGACGGGCGGGCGCTCGCGAACGCCGAGTGGACAGAGCACCGGCTGCTCTTCACGACGCCCCCCCTCGCCGAGCCGCTGCACCTCTCCGGCGTGCCGCGCGTCCGGCTCCGCGTGGCGTCGGACCGGCCCGCCGCGAACCTGTCCGTGTGGCTCGTGTCGCTGCCGTGGACGGACGGGCGGAGCGCGCGGGGCGGCGTCGTCACGCGCGGCTGGGCCGACCCGCAGAACTACCTCGCCTCGGCCGAGGGCTCCCTCACCGAGAGCGCCCCCCTCACCCCCGGCGCTTTCGTCGACCTCCGTTTCGACCTCGAGCCCGACGACCAGATTTTGGCGTCGGGCCAGCGGCTCGGGCTGCTCGTGTTTTCGAGCGACCGGGAGTACACCCTGTGGCCTCGCCCCGGCACCGAGCTTTCCGTGGACCTCGACGCGACGGCGCTGGAGCTGCCCGTCGTGGGCGGCGCGGCGGCGCTGGAGGCGTCCCTCGGCGGGGAGTAGCGCTCACGGTAGCGCCGAACCGGCGAGGCCGTCGAGCGGGCTCACGACGCCGAGCCCGCCCCGGTTCAGCACGTGCGTGTAGACCATCGTCGTGTTGACGCTCCGGTGGCCGAGGAGCGACTGCACGGTGCGGATGTCGGAGCCACGCGCGAGCAGGTGCGTCGCGAACGAGTGCCGGAATACGTGGGGCGTGACGTGCTTCGCGATGCCGGCGCGGCGGGCGGCCTCGCGGACGGCCTTCTGCACAGACGAGGCCGAGAGGTGGTGCCGCCGCTCGACGCCCGTCCTCGGGTCGATGCTGCGCTGGGGGGCCGGGAAGACGTACTGCCAGCCGAGTTCGGTCGCGGCGTTGGGGTACTTCCGGTCGAGCGCGTGCGGGAGGTGGACGGCGCCGCAGCCGTCGGCGAGGTCGCTCGCGTGGAGCAACCGGACGCGCTCGATCTGGGTCCGGAGGTCGTCGCGGAGGCGGTCCGGGAGGACGGTCACGCGGTCCTTCCCCCCTTTCCCCTCGCGGACGACGATCTGGCCGAGGTCGAAGTCGAGGTCTTTGATCCGGAGGCGGAGGCCTTCGGTGAGGCGCAGCCCCGAGCCGTAGAGGAGCCCGACGAAGAGGCGGTAGCGGCTGCGCAGGCGAGCGAGCACCCGCTCGACCTCCCGCTCCGAGAGCACGACGGGGAGCTTCTTCCGCCGCCGCGGCCGAGGGATCTCGCCGAAGTCGCCCACGTCTTCGCCGAGTACCTGTTCGTAGAGGAAGACGAGGGCGCACATCGCCTGGCGCTGCGTGGAGGCCGTGACGTCGCGCTCGAGGACGAGGTGGGCGAGGAAGTCGCGGATCTCCGTTGCTCCGAGCTCGCTCGGGTGACGAGGGCGGCCGCGTTCGTCGGCGTGGAAGTGGCAGAATCGGCGGACCCAGTCGCAGTAGGTGCGCTCGGTGTGGATGCTGTAGTGGCGGAGGCGGCAGGCGAGGCGGACGAGGTCGAGGAGCTTC
>CAYTJT010000503.1:0-1807 GCA_964438105.1 uncultured Rhodothermales bacterium
CTACTTTGCCCATGTTTACGGCCGCGTCTCGGCGCGGCTGAACGGCAACACTGTTCTGCGGCCGCCCCCACGTCACTGTTTCCCATGCGTTGTCTCGGTTTCGCCTTCCTCACCCTCGCGCTCATGTCCCCCGTCAGCGCTCAGGTCACCTCCGACACTACGTTCGATGCTGAACTCGCCGCCGAACTCGCGGAGATCCACGAGCGCGATCAGAGTGGCCGCTTCGAGTGGCGAGACATCCAGAAGTCGTTCGACGGTCCGGTGCCCGACTCCATTCGCTCGGCCTTTTGGGACATTCAGAACCGGGTTGATGCCGAGAACCTCGCCCGCGTCGAGACCATCATCACGGAGCGAGGCTGGCCTGGCCGGAGCGTTGTGGGGGAGGCTGGCGCTCAAGCGGTGTTCCTCGTCATTCAGCATGCGCCCCTAGCGACGCAAGAGCGGTACCTCCCCCTCCTCGAAGCGGCAGTGGCAGCAGGAGAGGCCGAAGGGTGGCACCTTGCCTACCTCACCGACCGCGTGCTCGTACGCCGTGAACTCCCTCAGCGATATGGAACGCAGTACCGCTACGACCCGGACACGGGCGAGCGCATCTATCATCCTATTGAGAACCCGGAGGAGTTGGATGCGCGCCGCGAAGCACTTGGGATGCCGCCGCCCGACGGGGTCTCACCCGAAGACGGCTAGCCCGCCGGTATCGCTGAACCCGAGATCCGAGGCCGACGAAACGCTCCTCAGCTTGGTCCTCCTCATCGCCTGTGTCTACTTTGTTCCGTTCGCAGCGCGCGGCGTTCCGCGTCTCTACAATCATCGTTAGACGGTCCAGTTAAGCGCCACCGATGTTCCGGCTGACTACCCTACTGCTAGTCTTCGTAGGCTGCGTCGAAGATCCTTCCCTCGGCCGCTCGCCCGCCGAACCAGCCGACGAAGATCCCGCGCTTGCGGCGGCACCACTAAGCGCTCCGTGCTTCCGGGAGCCTACTATTGGACGCGACTCCCTCGGCGTCCTCCTCAGCGATGCGCCACCACCTCCTGGCATGGAGGGTGCGAACGACCTCGTCCTTCTCAGCTTCCGTCAGCACGCCGATGGTACCCCGTACGCCTTCGTTGCTCATAGCGCCGACGGACACGATGTGCTTGAGGAGGCGGCTGAGCGCCTCGTGAGGTCGTTGGAGTGGCAGCCATTTCGCGCTGAGTGCGAGCAGTTCCTCACGCGGCACCCCCAAGGCTACAAGATTTACTATAGACCGGATCGAGGTGCACCACCCGAGCCGTCCCACGCCGTCCGGCGCGTAGAGCCGAGGAGTCAACCCCCGAGTCCTCCTTTAACTAGGGCGGAGCGTCGGCGGCTCCAAGAGGCCGTCACCGCGTCGGACGTGCTAGCCGTTTTGGGGAAGCCTGACACCCGAGACACAGAGCGGTTCGATCGTTGGGTGGTCGAGGCGTGCTTCGGGTGCCTGGAGCAAGCGATGATTGGGGAGCTGGAGGACGGCTCGATGTACGAGTGGTGGACGTGGGATCGGCGCGGAGCACCGATGGTCTTCCTCCCGGCCACTGGAGGCGACGAACGCCGAGTGCTCGCCCATGCGTATGCTCCTGATTATTCCGTCATATACTGAGGGTCCTTCGCCTCGGCCGCAGAACCCGCCGTCGCAGGCCGACCGACCGCTCCACGGTCTTGCTTCCCTTACCGCTGGCATCTAAGTTGCCCGCCCATCCGTTGCGCCGCGTCGGCGGCTGAACGGCAACTCTGTTCTGCGTACCTCCGCTGGCGCACCGTTAGAGGTCCGACGGCTTTAACCCGGTC
>CAYTJT010000504.1:0-1807 GCA_964438105.1 uncultured Rhodothermales bacterium
GGTCGGTGAGGGCGCGGGCGTAGGAGACGCCGACGGCGAGGTCGAGCGCGTCCCACAGCTCGCCCGTGTCGCAGGTCCGGTTGCTCGAGCCGCAGAGGTCGATCGAGGTGACGGGCTCGTCGCCGTAGTCGAGCGCGGTGACGCTCACGCCGAAGTGGCCGAGCCCGCCGGCGTTGATGACGACGGCGACGTGCTGGAGCCGGGAGTCCACGAACCACTGCGAGTTCGAGAACTCGACGCCGTTGGCCGTCATGGCTGTGATGGCGGAGGGGTTCCAGTAGAGCGCGCTGGGGCCGGTGACGTCGGCCGCCTGGGCGCCGCCCATGGCCGTCGCGCGCGCGCCGACGCCGAGGCCGAGGAACGGCGCGGCCGTCGTGCCGACCTTGTCCTGGGCTTGGGCGGGGAGCGCGGTGAGGCCGACGAGGGCGGCGAGGAGGAATGCTTTTCTCATGGTGCTTGTCCGTTCAGAGGACGCGCCGGGCGGTGGTCCGGCGCGCGGCCCCGATGCTTACTTGATGAGGGCGAGCTTGCCGGTCTTCGAGCCCACGGGCGACTCGACGTGGTAGAAGTAGACGCCGTAGGCGACGTCGAGGTCTTCGCGCGAGCGGAGGTTCCAGCTCACCGTCCCGTCGTCGATCCCGCTGTCGTGGCGGCCCTCCCAGATGAGCGCGCCGCGGACGTTGTAGATGCGGACGGTGGCGTCGGTCGGGAGGTTGATGAAGTCCACGCGCCGCTCGCCGCGCCCGCTCGTGACGGTGGGCGGCAGCGGGCGCTCCCACGCCGCGGCGGCGACGTAGGGGTTCGGCACCACGCGGATCTGGTCGAGCTGGCTCTCGGCCGATTCCTCGTCGACCGTCGCCGCGCCCGTAGCGAACGTGTAGACGTCGCGCGGGGAGAACGGCTTGAGCGTGGCGATGAGGAAGGTGTCACCCTCACCGGGGAACGGCTCCGTCGTGTTGGGCCGCCGTGGGCGGACTTCGAACGTCGGGACGAGGTCGGTGGCCGGGTCGTCGTCGAGGTCCTCATAGATGAAGATGTTCTCGAACCCGTCGAAGCGGCCGTTGCGGGTGGCGGCGCTGGGTTCGTAGAAGACGAAGGGGGCAGGCCGGTCCAGCGTGACGTTGTGGACGGTGAAGTTGGTCTCCTTCGCCTCCGGCGTCGGCGCGGCCGGGCCGGTGCCGAGCTGGAACCCGCCGATCGACTGCCCGACGAGCTCGTCCGAGAACCGGATCTCATAGTCGTACGGGACAACCGTGCCCTGGAACCTCCACTCGTTGGGGAACGGGTCGTTGATGCTGATCCGCCCGGCGAACGGGTCGAGGAGGTCGTCAGGCGTGAGGAAGCCGATGCGCGACGTGTCGAGCCGGATGGGGTCGTTGTCGAAGAGGTCGTTGTCGAAGAGAAAACGGACGCCGTCGAACACCGTAGCGAGCTCGTCCTCGACGGGCGCCTCGGCGACGACTGTGCCCGCGCCGTTCGTGACGCGGAAGCTGTCGGCCACGGGCGCATCGCCAAAGAACGTGAGCGTGTAGCTCTCGCCCTCGGGCACGAGCCGCGGGTCGAGGATCTCGGCGGCGACCTCGCCCGTCGCCGATCCGGCGACCTGCTCCACCTCCTGCGTGATCTCGGCCGGGCTGTAGCCGGCGACGGGCGCGTTCGGAACCACCTCGACCACGTTCTGCCCCGCCACCACCTCGCCGTCCGCACGGACGGTGATGGCGAAGTTGTTCTCGGCGGGGTAGAAGTCCGGCGAGCCGCGGTCGTAGGCCGTGATGGCGTAGTAGTAGCGCTGGCCGTTGTTGACGAG
>CAYTJT010000505.1:0-294 GCA_964438105.1 uncultured Rhodothermales bacterium
GGTCCTGATACGTCGTGACGATCTGGCCGTTCGGGGCTACTTGGCATAGAATCGAGCCTGCCACCGTGTTGCCCTGTCCAAAAGCGTAGAGGGCGGCAGCGATTCCCCGTCCAGCCGCTATCGCTTCCAACTCCTGGCCTTCGCCATACGGAGGATTGACTATCACGCCGCCCTGAGCCGGTTCGCCGTACTCCCGAGTCAGCCTCGCGGTGAGGTCTTGGAACACAGCGATGGTTTGAGCGGGCGGCGGAGCTGTTAGAATCTTTGCGGTGTGCAGTTGGTCGTTGACGAACT
>CAYTJT010000505.1:304-1806 GCA_964438105.1 uncultured Rhodothermales bacterium
GGGTGTTCGAATCATCCCGGGCATACTGAGAAGCCCCAGATCAGGCGAGGCGCTGGTCTGGGGCTTTTTCTATGCGCGCCCTATCGCTCCAGCGGGTGGGCCGCGCGCCGTCTGGGGTAGCGTAGCGAATCTTGTGGGTTCAGCCATCCCGACCGATGATGACCCCCGACGAACTCAACCAGGCCGCCACGGCCTCCCTCGAAGACCGCGTCCGCGACGCCATCAAGGGCGTCCTGGAGCAGGTCATGGAGGAGGAGATGACCGCCCAACTCCAGGCCAAGCACCGCGAGCGGACCGAACGCCGACGCGGCGAGCGGAACGGCCACTACGGCCGCGCGCTCACCACGACCGCCGGTCACATCGAGCAGATCCGTGTCCCCCGGGCGCGTGAGATCCCCTTCCTCACGGAGGTGTTCGAGCGCTACCGCCGGATGACCGGCTCGCTGGAGGAGGCAGTCTTGGAGATGTACCTCCAAGGCGTGTCCACCCGCAAGGTCGAAGAGATCACCGGGAAGCTCTCCGGCACGCGCATTTCGAAGGACGCCGTGAGCCGTATCGTCGGGCGCTTCGACGAGGTGTTCTCGGAGTGGCGGACCCGCCAGCTCGACAAGGACCGGAGCTACCCGTACCTCTACCTCGATGCGACGTACCTCAAGGCCCGGTGGGCGGGAGCCGTGCGCGACGTGGCCTTGCTGGTGGCTGTCGGCGTCAACGACCAGGGCTACCGTGAGGTGCTCGCCGTCGAGGCGGCCCCCGGTGAGAGGACTGAGGCGTACCGGGGCATGCTCCAGGGACTCGTCGAACGGGGCCTGCGGGGCGTCAAGCTCGTGATCTCCGACGACCACGAGGCGATCAAGTCAGCCGTCAAGGTGGAACTGCCCGGTGCCGCGTGGCAGCGGTGCGTGGTCCACTTCGAGCGCAACATCCTGGCCCAGGTGCCGCAGGCCGAGACGAAGGCCGTCGCCGCCGACCTCAAAGTCGTCTTCAAGGCCGCTCGCCGCGAGACGGCCGAGGGGCTCGCAGCGAGCTTCGCTGAGCGGTACGGCGAGCTGTACCCGAAGGCGGTCGCCTCGCTCACGCGCGGCCTGGACGAGGCGCTCACCTACACGAGCTTCCCGTCGTCGCACCACCGGCTCATCCGCACGACGAACGGGCTGGAGCGGGTCTTCCGGGAGGTCAAGCGCCGGACACGGGTCGTGGGCGTCTTCCCGAACGAGCAGAGCGCGGAGACGCTGGCGACGGCCGTGCTCCTCCGCGTGTCAGAAGACTGGAGCGAGCGGAAGTACCTCGACATGGCCCCCCTCGACGCCCTTTTCCACCAACCCACAGGATTCGCTACTTGACCGCCGGCTAGGGACGGCCACTTTAGGTAAGGGGGCAGGAAGGAGGACACGAGGCATAGCTGGGGTAGACCGGGATGCGCCGCCTCCTATCCATAGGTAGAAGTACTGACTCAACCATCGGTATAAATACCGGCTCGTTAAACCGATAGCGGCTTCGGA
>CAYTJT010000506.1:0-1792 GCA_964438105.1 uncultured Rhodothermales bacterium
GCTCGCCGAGTTCGAGCGGATCAACGACCGCGGCGGCGTGCTCGGCGCGATGGAGTCGATGTACCAGCGCGGCAAGATCCAGGGCGAGTCGCTCTACTACGAGCACAAAAAGCACTCGGGCGACCTCCCGATCATCGGCGTCAACACGTTCACGTCCGGCGACGGCGTGATGGAGGAGCCCCACGCGGTGCCGCTGATGCGCTCGACGGACGAGGAGAAAAAGCGGCAGATCGCCAACCTCCGCGCCTTCCAATCCCGCAACGCCGACGCCTCGGGCGAGGCGCTGGAGCGGCTGCAGGCGGTCGCGCGCGACGGCGGCAACGTGTTCGCCGAGTTGATGGGCACGGCGCAGGTGTGCTCGCTCGGGCAGATCACGACGGCGCTCTTCGAGGTCGGCGGGCAGTACCGAAGGAATATGTGACCCGGAAACCCCGCGCCGCATGCGGGATCGGCGGCCAGTACCGCCGCAACACGTAGAGGAAACGATGCCCACGACGCTCGCACCATCGCAAAAGGCTTGGGCGAAGACGCTCCGGTTCGTCCCGAACCAGTCGCTCGCGGACCTGCGCGCGCTGCCGGAAGGCACGCTCGCGCAACTCATCGACGGAGGCCTCATCATGTCGCCTTCCCCCACCGTACTCCACCAACACATCGTTTCTTCGATCGGTCGCCTGCTCGGCAACTTCGTAGCCGAGCGAGACCTCGGCATCGTGCTCGTCGCGCCGATCGATGTGGAGCTCTCCGAGTCGCAGTCGTTCCAGCCCGACGTGGTGTTCGTCGCGCGCGAGCGGATGGGCATTCTCGGCACGCAGAAGATCGGAGGCGCGCCGGACCTCGTCGTCGAGGTGCTCTCGCCGAGCACGGGGTATTACGATCTCACGGCCAAGCGCGAAGTCTATGAGCGCGCCGGCGTGGTAGAATACTGGATCGTGGACCCGGAGCGGCGGACGGTCGAGGTGCTGGCGCTGAATGAGGGGGCGTACCGGACGGTTGCGGAGGTGTCCGGCACGGGTCGCGCGACGTCACGGCTGCTCGACGGGTTCGCCGTGGAAAGCGGGACGCTCTTCGAGGTCGGCGGCCAGTACCGGCGGAATATGTAGCCGGTGGAATCAAACGACGAGAGCGTCCTGCCTCAGGTTAAAGGCGGGACGCTCTCGCGTCGAGGAGTGAGAAGGGCCTATTCCGCTGGCAGTCGGAGGGCTTCGAAAGAGGCTGTCATTTGCCCGGCTACCGTTTCAAGAGCTGACGACCGACGCACCTCGGCTGTGATTGTGCCGACGACCCGCTCGTCTGTCGCCGCGGTGATGTCGATTGTGCCGCTCGTGGCATAGAGGTCGCCTTCGGGGCGGTTGTACTCCACATACACGTTGTCTTCGCGGTTGATAGTAATGGTTCCGACATCCGATGGCACGGAGGTCTCAACCTGGAGGTATTCGCCGGGTAGGTCACCATCTCCCTCAATCGTAGTGAAGTCGACGTCGGCGATCGTGAGGCCGAGGCCGCCGTTTTCGTAGGTGTAGAAGATCGCGCCGCCATCAACGGAGGTGTTGATCTCACCGGTGATTGAGACGGTACCATTGCCGAGCGTAGTGCCTGGCCCGTTACCGTTATCGGTGGACTCTGTCGAATCGCAGGCGGCGAGGGAGAAGGCGAAGCAGAGCGCGAGGAACAGGCGGGGGAAGCGGGCGGAAGTCATAGCGTAGGGATGGGGTGAGAGGGAATCGAGACCATCGGCGAATAATAACCAGTGGTGCTAGTTTGACAGCGGCCTGAAGTTCACCGAAGCTGGTGG
>CAYTJT010000507.1:0-1785 GCA_964438105.1 uncultured Rhodothermales bacterium
AGCATTCGCCCATGTTCGGGCAGCGGGCCGACGAGCAGACCGTGTGGAGGTCGTGGGTCTCGATGATCTCGGAGACCTCCCGGAACGTCTCGCCGTAGGGCAACTTGACGCGGAGCCACTCGGGCCGCTGCCCCGGCCGGTTCGCCGCCACGGGCTTCTCGACGACGGGGAGTTCGAGGAAGTCGAGGTCGCCCGCAGAGCCTGTGGTGAACGCAGCCGAACCATCGCCGGAGGTCGAGGCGGTTTTGAGCGCGATCTCGCCGGGGCGGCGGGGCGTTTTGGAGGAGGCGTCGGCCATCGGTCGGTGCGTTGGGAGCGGGTTCGGACCCCCTGCTTCTCTCGCATCGGGCTACGCCCTCAGGCTTCGACAAGCTGTCCCCCCTAGCGTAGGGGGACAGTCGCGCGTTGCCGGGAGTGAGCGCGCGAACGAACGCGAGCGCGACGGGGGTACGGCTCGTGGGAAGGTACGACGGAGCTGGCGCAGGCAGAGGGCCGAACCGTCGGGCACGCTCCAACTCGGCGGCGTTTCACGGGGTTTCCTTCGCGCCTCCACGGTGCTAGCTTGAGCCGCCGTCGCGGCCGGTGCTATACTCCGTCGTACCGCCCCGAAAGCCCTTCCAACGACTCAACCGAACGCGCATGATTACCGACGTGCAGAAGCACCTCCCCGAGCCCTCCGACATCCGCCCGATCATCCGCCGCCACCTCCTGGCCGACGGGTTCAAGCTGGTGCTCGACATGGAGAAGAGCCAGGGGATGCACCTCCACGACGCCGCCACCGGCCGCGACTACGTGGACTTCTTCACGTTCTTCGCCTCGAATCCGCTCGGGATGAACCACCCGAAGCTCCGGAGCGACGAGGGCTTCATCGAGCGGCTCCTCGACGCGGCGATCAACAAGGTCTCGAACTCCGACGTCTACACGCCGCACCTCGCCCGCTTCGTCGACACGTTCGACCGCGTCGGGATCCCGGACGAGCTGCCCCACGCCTTCTTTATCTCCGGGGGCGCGCTCGCCGTCGAGAACGCGCTCAAGACGGCGTTCGACTGGAAGGTGCGGAAGAACTTCGAGAAGGGCTACCGCTCGGAGCGCGGCCACCAGGTGATGCACCTCGAGCAGGCCTTCCACGGGCGCTCGGGCTACACGATGAGCCTCACGAACACCGACCCGAACAAGGTCGCGCTCTTCCCGAAGTTCGACTGGCCGCGCATCTCGAACCCGAAGATGAACGGGCCCGAGCACGCCGCCGACATCGAGGAGCGCGAGGCCCTCGCGATCCGGCAGGCGAAGCAGTACTTCCGCGCGCACCCCGACGAGATCGCCTGCATCATCCTCGAACCGATCCAGGGCGAGGGCGGCGACAACCACTTCCGCCCCACCTTCCTCCAGCAGCTCCGCGACCTCGCCGATGAGAACGACGCGCTCCTCATCTTCGACGAGGTGCAGACGGGCGTCGGGCTGACGGGCACGTTCTGGGCGTACCAGGGGCTCGGCGTCACGCCGGACATCCTCGCCTTCGGCAAGAAGGCGCAGGTCTGCGGCATCCTCGCCGGGCCGCGCATCGAGGAGGTCGAGGGCAATGTGTTCGAGAAGTCCAGCCGCATCAACTCGACGTGGGGCGGCAACATCGTCGACATGGTCCGCTTCGACCGGATCCTCGAGATCATCGAGGAGGACGACCTCGTCGAAAACGCGGCGACGGTCGGCGCGCACCTGCAGGAGCGGCTCCGCGGCCTCGCCGAGCGCTACGGCGCCGTGACGAACCCGCGCGGCCAGGGCATGATG
>CAYTJT010000508.1:0-1754 GCA_964438105.1 uncultured Rhodothermales bacterium
CTGCTTTCTCGCCTCCGCCTCGGCGACGGCGATGCGCGCGGCGCGGGTCTCGGCGAAGGTGTCGTAGTTGCCCTGGTAGAGCGTGAGCTTGCGGTCCTCGAGGTGCAGGATCGAGCCGACGGCGCGGTTGAGGAGACCGCGGTCGTGGCTGATGACGATGACCGTGTGCGGATAACGGGCGAGGTAGGTCTCGAGCCAGAGCGCACCCTCGAGATCGAGGTAGTTCGTCGGCTCGTCGAGGAGCAGCAGATCGGGCGCCGCGAAGAGGACGCCCGCCAGCGCGACACGCATCCGCCAGCCGCCCGAGAACGCGGAGCAGGGCAGCGCCTGCTGCGCCTCGTCGAAGCCGAGGCCTTTGAGGATCGACGCCGCGCGCCCTTCGGCCGACCAGGCGTCTATGTCGGCCAGCCGGGTCTGCACCTCGGCGATGCGGTGGCCATCGGTCGCCGTCTCGGCCTCGGCAAGAAGCGCACGCCGCTCGGCGTCGGCGGCAAGCACCGTGTCGAGGAGCGAGGTCCCCGACGACGGGACCTCCTGCGCGACGCCGCCGATGCGGGCGCCCTTCGGCAGCGCGATCTGGCCGCCCTCGAGCGCCAGTTCCCCCCGGATCAGCCGGAACAGCGTCGTCTTGCCGGTTCCGTTGCGCCCGACGAGGCCGACCTTGTGGCCGCCCGGGATCACGGCGGACGCGCCGTCGAAGAGCGGCCGGCCCGCGACGGCATAACGGATGTCGTCGATCCTCAGCATGGCGCCGCCCCTAGCAGAGCGCGGGACGGGCCGGAAGCCGTCCTAGTCGAGGATCTCCTCGAGCCGCGAGGCAGGCACCGCCATGTAGGCCACCAGCGGTTGCTCCCCGTCCTCGGCGAAGGCGAAGACGTGAAGCTCCTCGGAATGCATGGTGGCGCGGCAGAACCGACCCTCGGCCGCCAGTTCGCCGGGGCACGCGGCGAGATCGACGTGCGGGACGGCGTACTCGAATGTCTCGTAGCCAAGCGTCATCGCCGCGCCGTCATCGGCGAGCGTCGGCGTCGTCACGAGCAGGGCGCCCCCCAGAGCGAGGCCGGGTAGAGTGCGGATCATGATCTCTCCTCGTTCGCGACCCGCCATCGTGGAGGGTCTCGCATATTCCTGACCACAATCATCGGATATGACAACCCGCGGATCTCGGGTCGTGTCGGAGCCGACCTTTTCCTGTCTGATGCCGCATGCTAGGGGACCGCCGATCCGGGCGCGGCGGGCGCGCTCCGCAAACTCCCAAGAGGCACCGATATGGCGACCGAACGCACGCTCTCGATCATCAAGCCCGACGCGACGAAGCGGAACTTGACGGGCAAGATCAATCAGAAGTTCGAGGAGGCGGGGCTCAGGATCGTCGCGCAGAAGCGCATCCAGATGACGCGGGAGCAGGCGCAGGAGTTCTACAAGGTCCATGCGGAGCGGCCGTTCTATGACGAGCTGACCGAGTTCATGGCCTCGGGGCCCGTGGTCGTGCAGGTGCTCGAGGGCGAGGGCGCGATCGCCCGGAACCGCGAGGTCATGGGCGCCACCAACCCCGCCGACGCCGAGCCCGGGACCATCCGTGCCGAGTTCGCCGAGTCGGTGGGCGAGAACTCGGTCCACGGTTCGGATGCGCCCGAAACGGCGCAGGTCGAGATCGCCTTCTTCTTCTCCGAGCTCGAGATCGTCGGCTAGCCGAGGTGGACGCGCCGTCGCGGCGCGCAGGTCCGCAGCGCCGGGCGTGGCGTTGAGAGGGC
>CAYTJT010000509.1:0-1751 GCA_964438105.1 uncultured Rhodothermales bacterium
GTAGCCCTCCCACTTCGCGAGGAGCGGGATGTAGCGGTGGAGCTCGCCGTAGACGCGGACGTGCTTGACGACGTCGGCGCGGTACGCCTTCAGCCCGCAGTTGAAGTCGTGGAGCGGGATGCCGGAGACGAGCCGCGTGACGCCGTTGAAGAACCGGCTCGGGATCGTCTTCGAGAGCGGGTCGTGGCGGGTCTGCTTCCACCCGCTGACGAGGTCGGCGCCGGCTTCGAGCCGGCGGATCATCTCGGGGATCTCGGCCGGATCGTCCTGCAAGTCGGCGTCGAGCGTGACGACGTAGCGCCCACGCGCGTGCTCGAACCCGACGGCGAGCGCCGCGCTCTTGCCGTAGTTCCGGCGGAAGCGGAGGCCGGCGAAGCGCGGGTCGGCGCGGTGGAGCCGATGGATGACGGCCCACGAGTCGTCCGTCGAGCCATCGTCCACGAGCCACACCTCGAACGGGCGGCCCGTCGGGCCGAGTGCGCCGCGGATGCGGTCGGCGAGTTCGGGCAGCGACTCCGCCTCGTCGAGGAGGGGGATCACGAGCGATACGTCGGGGCGGTCGGGCATGGCCTAAAATAACCCCGCACGACGGCATCGCGCCCCGGCGCGGCGTGCACGCCGATCAGGTGCCGAGTTGGACGGGGAAGCCGGGGGCGAGGCGGGAGCGCTCGATAGCGCCCTCGTGGCTGAAGAACTGCACGGCGCCTTCGAGGTCGCAGATCCACACCTCCTTCGCGCCCTTGGCGAGGTAGAGCGTGACCTTCTCTTCCATCTCGGCGTCCGCGTTCGACGGCGAGCGGACCTCGACGCAGAGCGGGGGCGCGACGGGAAGCGCGAGTTCTTCCTGATGCTCGTTCAAGAAGTCATCCGGCGCCCACACCACGTCGGCCACTTTCACGCCCGCCGCCGTTCGGATCGAGCACTCCGGAAGCACTTCCCCACCTTCCACTTGCTCGTTGAGTAGCCGGATGATGCGTCCTTGCTGCCGCCCGTGCTTGAAGGAAGCTGGACTCATGATGAGGCGTCCCCACGCGTCTTGTTCGATCTTGAAGGGGAGATCCTGAAGATCCGGGTGGGCCACCACGTCTCCCCACGTCATCGGCGCGTCGAAGACCGGCGCGGCGGCGGGCGGCGGGGCGGTTTCCGTAGGCATGGCGGCGGGGGTCAGGTGTCGATGGTGGCGTACTTCGCGTTGCGCTCGATGAACTTCCGCCGGGGCTCGACGGCGTCGCCCATGAGCGTCGAGAAGACGCGGTCGGCGGCGGCGGCGTCGTCGATCGTGACGCGCTGGAGGACGCGGGTTTCGGGGTTCATCGTCGTGTCCCAGAGCTGCTCGGGGTTCATCTCGCCGAGGCCTTTGTAGCGCTGTACGCCGACGCCGCGGTTGCCACCGAACGCCTCGATCGCGGCGGCGAGCTCGGCGTCGGTCCAGCAGTAGTGCTCCTCCTTGCCCTTCTTGGCGCGGTAGAGCGGCGGCTGCGCGATGTAGACGTAGCCGCGCTCGACGAGCGGGCGGAGGTAGCGGTAGATGAGCGTGAGCAGGAGCGTCCGGATGTGCGCGCCGTCCACGTCCGCGTCCGTCATCACCACGATCTTGTGGTAGCGGAGGTTGTCCGGCTGGAACTCGCTGTCGCCTTCGGTGGCGACGCCCGTCGAGAGGCCGGTGCCGAGCGCGGTGACGATGTTCTTGATCTCCTCGTTGTCGAGGATCTTGTCGAGGCGGGCCTTCTCGACGTTGAGGATCTTGCCGC
>CAYTJT010000510.1:0-1749 GCA_964438105.1 uncultured Rhodothermales bacterium
ACGCGGCGAACCACGGGTACTCCCACTTGTCCGGCATCGAGAGCACGTCGAGGTTATAGAGGTGCCGCCAGTCGCGGTTGCGGCTGCGGGAGCGCGGCGGGGTGGGCTGCGCGGGGTCGCCGTCGAGCCAGAGCTCGACGCTGTAGTGGTAGAACTGCTTGCTCCAGAGGATGCCGGCGTAAGCCTGCCGCTGCACGCGGCGCTCGTCGTCGGAGAGTCCCGGCGCGTGGAGGGCGTCGTAGAACGCGTCGGCCTCGGCGATGCGTTTCTCGAACGTCTTCGCGAAGCCGGAGAACGGGCGGCGGTGCTTCTTGTCGGCGTAGCGGACGCGGACCTCGAACGAGTCGCCGGGCTCGACGACGGCGCGGACGTGCGCCGCGACCTTTGTCCCCTCGTGCTCCGGGTTCACTGCCTCGCTTCGGCCGTGCACGACGGCTTCGTGGAAGGCGTCTTTGACGTAGGGCGAGGCGCGGTCCGTCCCGAAGACGCGCTCCGCGTTCGTCTCGTTCTCGGTGAACAGCAGGTCGATGTCCGCGTCGCCGTCGGCCTCGACGGTCCACCACCGCTCGCCGAGGTGGCGGTGCTCCCCCCACACGGCCACGGTGCTCCGCGTCGACGCATCGCGCAGGACTGGTTTGTGGCGGCCGGGCTCCCACGACCACGTGTTGCGGTACCACAGGTGCGGGAGCAGGTGGATCGGCGCGGCCTCCGGCCCGCGGTTCGTCGCCGTGATCCGGCAGAGAATATCCTCTTGATCGGCCTTGGCGTACTCGATCGTGACGTCGAAATAGCGCCCGGACTCGAATACGTCGCGTAGGGCGTCGATCAGTTCATACTCCGGGTCGTGCCGCCCGAGGCGTTGATTTTCTGCTATGAGGTCGCCGTACGGAAATTCAACGTGGGGGTACTTGTAGAGCATCCGCATGTAGCTGTGCGTCGGCGCGCCGTCGAGGTAGAAGTAGTACTCCTTGACGTCCTCGCCGTGGTTGCCCTCGTTGCCCGTCAGCCCGAAGAGGCGCTCCTTCAGGATTGGGTCGCGTTCGTTCCAGAGGGCGACGGCGAGGCAGGCGTTCTGGAATCGGTTGCAGAAGCCGCCGAGCCCGTCCTCGTTCCAGCGGTAGGCGCGGCTGCGGGCGTGGTCGTGCGGGAAATATTCCCATGCCTCGCCGTACGGGCTGTAGTCCTCGCGGACGGTCCCCCACGCCCGCTCGGCGACGTACGGCCCCCAGTGCTTCCAGTCGGCGCGGCGGGCTTCGGAGTCGGCGAGGCGGCGGTGCTCGGCCGTGTCGTGGAGCGGCATGGCGGGGCGGCTTGGTGGGCGGACGCCGCAGCGACCGCACGGCGGCTCAATATAAACGCCTGAGGTTTATCGACCTGCCTTCACGCCGGCCAGATCGGCCGATATCGAGGGGAACGAGCGACACGCCGGGACGGAATAACAGCGCCCCCTGCTCCTCCCCGTCTCCTCCCCTCCGATCTCCTCCGCTCCATGGCCGACCGCATCCTCCTCTTCACCGGCAAAGGCGGCGTCGGCAAGACGACGTGCGCCGCGGCGACGGCGCTCGAAGCCGCCCGTCGCGGCCACCGCACGCTCGTGATGTCGTCGGACCCCGCCCACTCGCTCGCCGACGCGCTCGACCGGCGCCTCGGCCCCGAGCCCGAGCGCGTGGCCGAGAACCTCTGGGCGCAGGAGGTCGACCTCTACTACAGCATGCAGAAGTACTGGGCGAGCATGCGCGACCTCATGCT
>CAYTJT010000511.1:0-1746 GCA_964438105.1 uncultured Rhodothermales bacterium
CGTTCCTCGTCGCGCCGTTCACGGCCGAGCGCGTGGTCGCCGCGTCCGAGCAGATCCACGAGGCCGTCCGGCTGCGGCAGCTCGGCCGAGCGGGGCGCCGCTTCACCGCGCGCACCGACGAGCCGGCGCACCCGCCGAGGTTCGCGATCACGTTTCGCGGGGAGCTCCGCATCGTACCCGTCGAGGACGTGGACTACGTGAGCGCGTCGGATTCCTACGCTCTCGTCCACACCGACGGCGAGGCGCTCCCGCTCCGGGCCTCGCTCGGGGACCTGGAGCGGCGGCTCGACCCGGCGCAGTTCTGCCGCATCCACCGCTCCACGATCGTCCGGCTGGACCGTGTGGAGCGGCTGCTCACGGCGTCGGGTGGGGACTACGCCCTGCGCCTCCGCGACGGGACCGAGTTGAGCGTCGCGCGGGGCCGCCGCGACGAGCTCGTCCGCCGGCTTGGCGCGTACCCGGCCTGAAGCGGCTGAGGCGGCCCCACGCGGCGGCTCACAGCCGGGGCAGCGCGGCGGCGATCTCGCGCCAGGCCGCCAGCTCCGGGATCCCCGGCTTCCGCTTCCCGAACACCTGCGCGATCACGCCGCCCTCAGCGTCGAACAGCTCCAGCGACGTCACGACGCCGTCGGCCGTCGGCTTGCGCACGACCCACGCCGCGGCGATTCGTTCCTCGTGGAGGTGGAGGTTGAAGCCGGGGTCGAGCACGTTGTACCACGGGCCGTAGGCCTTCAGCTTCTTCACGGGCCCCGTGTGGATCTGGATGCAGCCGGCGTTCCCGACGAACACCATGATCGGCGTCCCCTCGGCGGCGGCGTGGTCGAGGGCCTGCCGCGCACTCGCCGTCTCGACGCGCTCGACGAAGGTGCCCTCGGCGAAGCGGAGCGCCTGTGGGCGGCTGACGCCGTGCTCCTTGAGGAGCGGGAAGAAGTCGTGTGTGTCCTTCAGCTCGGCCCACGCCTGGAGGAAGGCCGCGCGGTCGACCTCGGCGTCGGGCGTCTCGGGCTCGGGCTCCGCCGGCGGCGCGACGACGACCGCGGCCCCGGGGTCGGCGTGGCGGTACTTCCGGACGAGGGCTTCGTAGGCGGCGACGTCGCTCTTCCGCGTGAGGAACACCTTGTGGACGGCCGTGCCGTGCGCGTCGAAGAACTGCAGGCTGCGGCGGAGGCCGTCCTTCGCCCCGTCCCACGGCGTCTCGACGGCGAACCCGACGTGCCAGCGGTCGAGGAAGAGGCGGAGGTCGATCTGCTCGTCGAGCACGAGCCCCATGCGGTGGCTCTCGAACACCTCGACGTTGCGGTAGACCCCGTGCTTCTCATGCACGCAGGCGTCGTTGCGCGTCAGCGCCATCACCTCGCCGAGCGACTCGACCTCGCCGAGGAGCGCGCCCCACCCGCCGTCGATGCGGGTCGCGCCGTCGCCTTCGTCGGCGGCTACGAGCTCCGCTTCGCTCACGCCGAGTTCGGCGGCAGCGTTGCGGATACGGACGTCGGGGTTCTGGGCGCGGAAGGCGTGCCAGCGGGTGCGGAGGTCGGTGTCGATCGCGGTGCTCATGGGTCTGGAGGTCTGGGGGATTATAGCGGAGAAGCGGTCGGGCGGCGTGCGGACGCGCCGTCGTCCTCGGGCGCCGCGGGCGCCGCATCGGGCGCCGCATCGGGCGCCGCGTCGGGCGTGGGGACGACGAGCGGGCAGCCCCCGCAGGGGTGCTCGGTGACGAGCACGCCGATGCCGAAGGCGCGGCGCACG
>CAYTJT010000512.1:0-1740 GCA_964438105.1 uncultured Rhodothermales bacterium
TCATCTGGTTCCTCGTCACCGCCCGCCCCGACCTCATGCCGGTCGACCTCAAGCGGCAGGGCCGCGCCGAGGAGCACCTCGCCCTCTTCTACCCCTCGACGCGGGCGTCGCGCGAGGAGCTGCTGAAGGTGATGATGAAGCGCACCGGCGTCACGATCCCGATGGACCAGGTGCCCGACACCCTCCTCAACGGCGAGCGCACGCTCAGCGGGGCCGACATGGAAGCCCTCTTCACGCGCGCCAAATTCCGCGCCGCCGCGCAGTCGAGCGGGAGGAAAAAGAGCCCGATCACACCCGAGATTCTAAACGAAGTCGTCGGCGACTTCATCCCACCGACCTACCCCCTGCAGGTCGAGCTGCAGGCGCTGTCGGCCGTGCTCGAATGCACGAGTCGTGCGATGCTTCCGGAGAAATACCGCCAGCTAGAGCGCGAGCAGATCGTCCGCCGCGTCGAAGAGCTGAAAGCCCTGCTCCGGGAATAGCCGGACGGCGAGTGACGAGAAACAGACGCAGAAGTGCCATTCCCCGCCACTCGCCAGGGTGCTTCGTCTACTTCTTGTTCTTCTTGTCTCGTGCTTCGAGCAATTCCGCATACAGGTCGTACGAGATCAGCACCGCGTACGGCTTGTTGTTCTTCTGAATGAGGATGCCGCTGTTGATCTTTTTCGCCTGCTCGACGAGACCCGACGTGTCGGATCGGAGTTCGGTGATGGTCGCGACGGCTTCGATGCCTTCGGTGCTATACATGGTAAATCAGGTGGTGTGTTGAAAGTATGATCTTCTGCAGGTCCGTTCGTGACGAGGACGAAACTCGCAGCAGCAAGCCTCATGAATATACACGCCTTCTAGAGTTGGTTTCATCTCACTTGTTTGACCCTTCCAAATGCCGGCTTTAACCACTTGCTCTCTACTCTGCTCGCGTCTCCATGTTTCTCTGTAAGGTCACCGGCACCGTCGTCGCTACGCAGAAAAGCGAGCGTTTCCGTTCGGCTAAGCTGCTGATCATCCACCGGGTCGGCACCGACGGCGCGCTCGTGGGCTCGCGCGACATGCTCGCCCTCGACCCGAAGTTCGACGCGGGCGTGGGCGATTACGTGCTCGCCGCGAAGGAGGGCGCGGTCGTCGCCCAGCTCATGGACGATGCCGCGCACGGCGCCCCCACGCCCGCGAACGTCATCATCGTCGGCGTCGTGGACGACTGGGCGCTGCAGGCTTGACCCCTCCCCCGCTCCTTGTGAAGGTTTTGAGGGAACGGCCGCCCCCGGCGAACCCGCCGCGCCGCTTCCCGCTACAACCGCAGCGCCTCATCTATCTTCCGCTCGACCCCTCACCCAAGACCTCCGCACCATGGCTACTCCTACCTACGACGTCGTCGTGCTCGGCTCCGGGCCGGGCGGCTACGAAACCGCGATCCGCGCCTCCCAACTCGGGCTCAAGACCGCCATCATCGAGAAGAACAAGCTCGGCGGCGTCTGCCTCAACATCGGCTGCATCCCCACGAAGGCCCTCATCAAGAGCGCCGAGGTGATGGCGCAGCTGGGCCACCTCGGCGACTACGGCCTCTCGTTCGGCGGCGACGGCGCGGGCTCCGCCCCCTTCGGCACGCCGGACTTCGGCGAGGTCGTCAAGCGCTCGCGCGGCGTGGCCGACAAGATGAACAAGGGCGTCGGCTTCCTCATGAAGAAGAACAAGATCGACGTGCTGATGGGCAAGGGCACGCTCAAGGGCGGCGGCACGATC
>CAYTJT010000513.1:0-1739 GCA_964438105.1 uncultured Rhodothermales bacterium
AGAAAGCCAACTCCGACGCCCTCGTCAACGACGCCGTCCGCATCGCCTCCGACGCGCAGGCGTGGAAGCTGAAGCCCGCCGCCTTCGGTGGTGGCGCCGGAATTGCCGATGAGGCCAGCTTCAACGATGGCACCACCACCCTTACGCTCGCTCAACTCGGCTACGAGATTGCTGACGGCAACGGAGTTTGCACGGCGGGTCAGTACGAGAACCTCAATGGTTGCTTTACCATCGCCGCTGCTAACACTGGCCTGACGATCACGGGGCAGAGTGCCGCGAACGATAACCAAGTAGTCGTCGCCGTTAACGGCACGACTCCCAACAACATCACGACCACGGTTTCGGCGATCCCGTAGCGTAGTCTGATCGCGGTCTACGGACCGTATGATCTTGGCGGCATCTCTGTCGGGCTTCGGCTCGGCGGGGATGCCGCCTGGGTTTTATACCGGCGCGGCGGGGATGGGAACGGACCCCCCGCCACGCTTGCAGTCGCAGAGGCTCCGCCTCCGCTCCCGGCTGCGCGCGGCTGTCCCCCTCGTCGAGGGGGACAGTTTCGTGAGCGCTGAGCGCGTCAGCGCGATGCGAACGGAACGGGGGTCCGAGGGGGACAGCTTTTCGCGTGTGGGAGCGGAGCGATGCACGTCCCGAACGGGGGGAGGCAGAGCGATGGATCGGAAAGCGGGGGGAGGCGCTACGGCGGCGGAGAGACGGGAGCACGAACCGACCTGGCCGCGTGGCGTACCTTCTCTCGCCACGAAACGCCCTCCGCCATGCCTGCCCCCACCCGTACCCTCACGCTCCGCCTCGCCCCGCATCAGCAGGAGGCCGTCCGCCGGCTGGCCGAGCGAGAGGGCGTCTCCGAGGAAGAGGCCATCCTCCGCCTCGTCGAGCAGGCCGGTGCGCGCGCCGCTCCCTCCATGCTCGACCGCGCGGGGGACCTGATCGGCTCCGTCGAAGGCCCCCCCGACCTCTCTACGAACGAGACGTACATGGAAGGCTTCGGAGCGTGGCGGACGCACGGGGAGCAGGAGTGAGGCCCGTCGTAGACGCAGGGCCCCTCGTCGCCGCCCTCAGCCGGGGCGACGAGCATCACGGCTGGGCCGTGGAGCAGATGGCTCGGCTGGAGCCCGGCATCACGTGCGAGGCCGCCCTCTCGGAAGCGGCCTTCCTCATAGCGCGCAACGGCGAGGACCCCGTGCGCGTCGTGGATTTCGTTCGGCGGGGCGCCCTCGCGGTGGCTCCCGTGATGCCGGACCACGCCGAGCGCGTGGCGTCGTTGATGCGGAAGTACGCCGACGTGCCGATGTCGCTAGCCGATGCCTGCCTCGTGGTCCTGGCCGAGGAGCACCCCGGCATGTCGGTGTTCACCCTCGATGCCGACTTCCTCACGTATCGCAGGCACCGACGGCAACGCATCCCGCTCATCGCCCCGTTCGTCTGAAGGGGCGATCTGGCTGTCGGGCCTCGGCGCGGCGGGGATGGGAGCGGCTTCCCCCGCCGCGCTTGCGGTCTCGCTCCCCCCGCTTGTCGGCCCATCACTGCGTTCAGGGGCCAACAAGCTGTCCCCCTCGAAATGAGGGGGACAGTTCGGGCGTGCTTGAGCGGAGCGATGCACGTCCCGAACGGGGGGAGGCGTCAGCGCAAAGCGCGAACGGGGCGGGGGGAGCCGCTACGGCGACGCGAAGCACGCGGCGACGGCGGCCAGCACCGCCTCGGGCTGCTCGAACACCCGCCGGTTC
>CAYTJT010000514.1:0-1736 GCA_964438105.1 uncultured Rhodothermales bacterium
CGGGCGTCCGGCGGATCTCCTCCGGCCCGAGCGTCTGCGCCGAGACCGGCGCGTCCGGCGCCTCGTCGAAGAACCCCGCGCGGACGACGACCTCGCCCGCGTCGAGCGCCGCCTCCCGAAGCTCGAAGAGGAGAAAGGTGGACCGGCTGGGCTGCACCACGACGTCCGTGCGGATCTGGGTGTCGTAGCCGACGAACGAGGCGCGGACGCGGTACGTCCCGGCCGGAAGCCCGCTGATCTGATACGTGCCGTCGGGATTGGTGGCCGTCCCGCCCTGCACGGCGCCGTCGGAGCCGAGCACGGCCACGTTCGCCCCCGGCAGCGACTCCTGCGTGACGGCGTCGACGACGCGGCCCGTCAGGCCCTGCGCCGAGGCGACGGGAGCCGCGACGAGGAGGACGGCGAGAGCGGTGGAGAAGCGCATCGGAGCGAGATGTTATTTGTCCAAACGAATACCCGTCGCTCCCACCCCGCTCTCCCCGCTCGGTTCCGCAACATACCGCAGCGCCTCTACCCCTCGGTCGCGGTCGTGGGCTGCAGCCGCACCGCCTCGGATTCAGCCACCGGCAGTTGGAACGAGAACGACGAGCCGTAGTCCGGGCGGCTCTCGACGCGGAGCCGCTGCCCGTGCGCCTCGAGGATGTGCTTCACGATCGCGAGGCCGAGCCCGGTCCCGCCCTGCGCGCGGCTGCGGCTGCGGTCCACGCGGTAGAATCGCTCGGTGAGGCGGGGGATCTCCTCGGCCGGAATCCCGATCCCGTCGTCCACGACGGCCACGCGGACCGTGCCCTCGGCCGTGGCGCGCGCCGTCACCTCGATGCGCCCGCCGGGGTTGTTGTACTTCACGGCGTTGTCGACGAGGTTGATGAGGACTTGCCGGAGCTGCTCGCGGTCGCCCCGGACGCGGGGGAGCTCGGCCGGGACGCGATGGAGAACGTGGACCTCCTTCGCCTCGGCGACGGGCTCGAGCGCTTCGACGACCTCGTCGATGAGTCCAGGGAGGTCGAACGGCGTGGCGCTCATGCGCAGCTCACCGCTCTCGATCCGCGAGATCGCGAGGAGGTCGCGCGAGAGGTGGTCGAGGCGCATGGCGTTGCGCGCGATCTTCGTCACGAACCGGCGGTTGACGGCGGGGTCGTCGAGCGCGCCGTCGAGGAGCTGTTCGGCGAAGCCGGAGATCACGAAGATCGGCGTCTTGAGCTCGTGCGAGACGTTCCCGAGGAAATCGCGGCGGTAGTTCTCCAGCCGCTCCAGCCGCTCGATCTCTTTCTGGAGGACGCGCCCCGCGCGGTAGACCTGCCACAGCAGCTCGTCGAGTTCGTCGCGCGCCTCGGCCGAGCGGATCTGCCCGAGCGCCTCGAAGCGCCGCTTCCGGGCCTGGCGGAGCGTGGCGCGCGCCAGCTCCAGCCGCCGCGCGACGAGGGTGTGGACCGTGGCGTAGGCCGCGAGCCCCGCCGCGAGCCCGACGAGCACGGTCGCCGCCCACCCGAGCTGCTGCGTCGTGATGAGGAGGACCACGAAGGCGACGGTCGCCGTCGAGACGCCGGTGAGCACGGCGGTCTTGAGCGCGAGCCGGTTGATCCGGGGCGGCGGCGGGGACGGGGGCAGCGTGTCAGGCATGGCAGGGCGGGCGGAATCGCCTCGAAGCTACGCCGCATCGGTTCCGGCCGCGCGATCCGCGCTACGCCATCGACTCGTTCAGCTTGTAGCCGACGCCCTTGACCGTCTCGATGTAG
>CAYTJT010000515.1:0-1732 GCA_964438105.1 uncultured Rhodothermales bacterium
ACACGCTCGGCACCTCGTCCTCGACGAGCCGCTTGACTTCGAGGTCTTCGAGCGGGAACCGCGAGTAGACGACCATGCCGTAGGTGTCCTCCTGCGGCACCTCGTGCTTGTGCGGGTAGTCCGCTTCGAGCGCGCGCATCTGCTCGGCCCACCACCGGTCCGTCTCGACGCCCATGATCACGTCGGCGTCCTCGCCCGTGACGACGCCGCGCCACTTCTCGAAATCGCGGTTCTCCATCCACACGTTCGTGATGAGGAGGCGGAGCCGCTGCTCGCGTGGGACGCCCGTCACCGTCTCGCTCTCGACGGGCAGCAGCGGGGAGTACTGCGCGATCCACACGGCCTGATACGCCAGCACCGCCGCGAGGAGGCCGGCCACGATCCACTCGAACGTGTCCATGTCGCCCGTCGCGAGGTTCACCCCGGCGTAGAGCACGAGGACGAGCGCGGCGAGCGCGACGATCTGGAGGCGCGGGAAGTCGAACATCCGCGTCCACCAGTACGGCCACGGCAGGCTCGACAGCACCGACGCCACAATCGCGAGGAGGGCGAGGACGAGCAGGACGGTCTGAAAAACGGCGAGCATCGCGGGGGCGCTGGGGGGAGTGCTGCAAAATACCGCTCCCGGACGTACCGACGGCTCAGGCGCGGAAGAACTGCTTGCCGGCGAGCTGGCGCACGAGCCCTTTGAACTCCAGCGAGAGGAGGTACACGAGCGCGTTCGAGGCGTCGAGCCCGCTGCGCTCGCAGAGCGTGTCGAGGTGGACGGGTTCAGAGGTCAGGGCGTCGTAGAGCTTCGTCTCCGGCCCGTTGAGCACGGGCAGCGGCGGCGCTTTCGGCTGCTCCGTCGCCGAGCCTGTCGATTCGGGCGACGGGCCGAGTTGCCCTTCGATCTCGTCGAGCAGCTCGTCGACGGTCGTGACGAGCGTGGCGTAGCCCTTCCGGATGAGCTGGTTCGTGCCCTCGCCCGTCGGGGCGAAGAGGGCGGCGGGCGCGGCCCACACCTCGCGGTTCTGTTCCAGCGCCATCCACGCCGTGATCAGCGCGCCGCCCGTCCGCCGCGCCTCGGCGACGAACGTCCCGAGCGAGCACCCGGCGATGATGCGGTTGCGCCGCGGGAAGTTCGGCGCGTCGGGCTTGGTCCCGAGGGCGAACTCCGAGAGCAGCGCCCCCTGCTGGGTGATCTGCTCGGCGATCGCTGCGTTGCGGCGGGGGTAGACCACGTCCACGCCCGAGCCGAAGATGGCGAGCGTCCGTCCGCCCGCTTCGAGCGCGCCCCGGTGGGCCGCCGCGTCGACGCCGTAGGCCAGCCCGCTGACGATCGTGAAGCCGCGCTGCGCGAGCTCGAACGCGAAGTCGTGCGCGACGCGCTTGCCGTAGTCCGTCGCCCGCCGCGTCCCGACGATGGCGATCGCGCGCTCGTCCTGCGGCAGCAAGTCGCCGCGGAGCCAGAGCACGGCGGGCGGGTCGTAGATCTGCCGGAGGAGCGGCGGGTAGCGCTCGTCCCAGAGCGGGATCGCCTCGGCCCCGACGCGGGCGGCGCGCTCGAACTGCGCGTCGACTTCGGCCTCGCCGTCGAAGTCGCGGATCGCCTGCGCGGTCTGCGGCCCCACGCCGTCGGCGCGTTTGAGCGCCCCCGGCGCAGCCCGCATCACCGCCGACGCCGAGCCGAAGTGCGCCAGCAGCGCCCGGACGCGCGACGGCCCGACGCCCGGCACGAGCGAGAGGGCGA
>CAYTJT010000516.1:0-1728 GCA_964438105.1 uncultured Rhodothermales bacterium
CCGCCGCCGTGCTCGGCGCCGGCGTGATGGGCTCGCAGATCGCCGCCCACCTCGCCAACGCCGGCCTCCACGTCTTGCTGCTCGACGTCACGCCCGAGTCGATCGGCAAAGAGGGCAAGCCGAATAGCATCGTCGAGAAGGCGTTCAAGGACGCGACGAAGATGAACCCGGCGCCGTTCTTCACGCCCGCCGTGCAGAAGCGCGTCACGCTCGGCAACTTCGACGACGACTTCGAGAAGATCGCCGACGTGGATTGGGTGATCGAGGTCGTGGTGGAGCGGATGGACATCAAGCAGTCTGTGATGAAGCGGATCGAGGAGCATGCGTCAGACGACGCCGTGATCTCGACGAACACCTCCGGCCTCCCGATCAACGAAATCGCCGAGGGGCGGAGTGACGACTTCAAGCGCCGCTTCCTCGGGACGCACTTCTTCAACCCGCCGCGCTACCTCAAGCTGTTCGAGATGATCCCGACGCCGGACACCGACGAGGCCGTCGTCGAGCGCGTGGCGCACTTCGCCCGCGTCCACCTCGGCAAGGGCGTCGTCGTGGCGAAGGACACGCCGAACTTCATCGGCAACCGGATCGGCGTCTACGCGATGATGCAGGCGCTCCGCCAGGCAACCGAGGGCGACTACTCGATCGAGGAGATCGACCAGCTCACCGGCCAGCTCATCGGCCACCCCAAGAGCGCGACGTTCCGCACCGCCGACGTCGTCGGGCTCGACACGCTCCGCCACGTCGCCCAGAACCTCTACGACGCCGTCCCCGACGACGAGAGCCGCGAGGCCTTCCAGGTGCCCGACGTGCTCGACAAGCTCGTCGAAGGCGGGAAGCTCGGTGCCAAAACGAAGGCCGGGTTCTATAAGAAAGAGGGCAAAGTCATCAAGTCCGTCAACATGCGGACGATGGAGTACGAGGACCCGACCGAGAGCGACCTCGACATCGGCCCGTTCAAGGGCGGCAAGCTCGCCGACCGGCTGCCCAAGCTCTACGAAGACGACGGCCGCGTGGGCGAGTTCTTCCGCGAGACCACCCTCGATCTCTTCGGCTACAGCGCCCGCCGCATCCCCGAGATCGCCGACAGCCCGGCCGACGTCGACCGCGCCGTGGCGTGGGGCTTCGGGTGGGAGATGGGCCCGTTCCAGATGTGGGACGCCCTCGGCGTCGACCGCGTCCGCGACGACCTGAAAGCGCAGGGGATCGAGACGCCCGACTGGGTGAAGGACGTGCCCTCGGACGGGTTCTACAAGCAGAAGGACGGCACGCGCCACGTCTGGATTCCCGGGCAGGGCGAGTACGTCGCCGACCCGCGCCCGGCCGACGAGATCAGCCTCGCCGTGGTCAAGCAGGACGACAGCAAGACGCTCTGGAAGAACTCCGAGGCCGCCCTCCTCGACCTCGGCGACGGCGTCGCGCTCTTCGAGTTCCGCTCCAAGGCCAACAGCCTCGGGCAGGAGGTGATGCAGGGGCTCGCCGAAGCCATCGACAAAGTCGAGAACGACCCGGACCTCCGGGGCATGGTGATCGGCAACGAGGGGACGAACTTCTCCGTCGGCGCGAACCTCGGCGAAGTGGCGATGGCCGTGATGATGGGCGAGCTCGACCAGGTCGGGACGTTCATCGAGGGGTTCCAGCGCACGATCCTCAAGGTCCGCTACGCCACGAAGCCGGTCGTCGTGACGACGCACCAGCGCGTGCTCGGCGGCGGCTGCGAGATGACGATGG
>CAYTJT010000517.1:0-1723 GCA_964438105.1 uncultured Rhodothermales bacterium
CCTCGCGGAGTACGTCAACATGTTCATCGCGAGCATGATCATCGCGACGCTCTTCCTCGGCGGCTACCTCGTCCCGCTGGAGATCTTCTTCGCCCCTGAGCTCTACGCCGCCGGGCTGGGCTGGCTGATGATCCTCCTCCAGATCGGCGCCTTCTTCCTGAAGTCGGCGCTCCTCGCGTTCGTGTTCATCTGGGTGCGCTGGACGCTCCCGCGCTTCAAGTACAACCAGCTCATGACGATCGGCTGGAAGTACCTCCTCCCGATCTCGATCGCCAACATCGTGGTGATCGCCGGGCTCGTCGCGCTCTGGCACGCAATCGCCGGCTGATCCCCGCTACGCTCGCGGACCCCCGTCACGCTCGTAATCGCTTCGCTCATAGCAGCGCGTGACTGTCCCCCTAATTTAGGGGGACAGCTTTTCGATCCCTGAGCGTTAGCGATGGATCGAAAAGCGGGGGGTGTAGTCCGGATACAGGCGTCGCGTTACCTTGTCGTCCCCCTCGCTCACTTCGCCCCGCCCGTCATGGCCGAACTCGTCGACGCCCTCACCGACTCCGAGAAAGACCGCCTCCAGAACCTCGTCGCGAACACGATCCGCGGCCTCGCGGTGGACGCCGTCGAGAAGGCGGACTCCGGCCACGCGGGGCTGCCGATGGGGATGGCCGACGTCGCCGCCGTCCTCTGGACCGAGTTCCTCCGCCACAACCCCGCCGAGCCGACGTGGTCCGACCGCGACCGCTTCGTGCTCTCGGCCGGCCACGGCTCGATGCTGCTCTACAGCCTCCTCCACCTCGCGGGCTACGAGGACATGACGCTCGACGAGCTGAAGAACTTCCGGCAGTGGGGGAGCAAGACGGCCGGCCACCCCGAGAACTTCCTCGCCAAGGGCATCGAGACCACGACCGGCCCGCTCGGGCAGGGGATCTCGAACGCCGTCGGGATGGCGATCGCGGAGAAGCACCTCGCCGCCGTCTTCAACACCGACGAGCATCCCGTGGTCGATCACTGGACGTACGTCATCGCCTCCGACGGCGACCTGATGGAGGGCGTCTCGAACGAGGCGTGCTCGCTCGCCGGCCACCTCGGACTCGGCAAGCTCGTCGTGCTCTACGACGACAACGAGATCACGATCGACGGCCCGACGAGCCTCGCCTTCTCCGAAGACGTGGTGGGCCGCTACGAAGCGCTCGGCTGGCACACCGTCGGCCCGATCGACGGGCACGACCGCGCCGCCGTCCGCGAGGCGATCCAGACCGCGAAGGGCGTGCTCGACCGGCCCACGCTCATCGCCTGCCGCACGACGATCGGCTACGGCAGCCCGAACAAAGCCGGTACCTCCGACATCCACTCCGATGCCCTCGGGGAAGAAGAGGTGCGGCTGACGAAGGAGAACCTCGGCCTCCCGACCGATGAGACGTTCTTCATCTCTGACGAGGTCAAAAAGTTTATGGGCAAGGCTTCGTGCGAGCGCGCCGAGGCGCACTCCGACTGGAAGACGCGGTGGGACGCGTGGCGCGACGCCAACGCCGGCCTCGCCGAGCAGTGGGACGCGATGCACAGCCCGACGCCGCCCCCAGCCTGGGAGTCGAAGTTGCCGACGTTCGAGGCGGACGCAAAGGGCATGGCCACGCGCGCGGCGAGTGGGAAAGTGCTCGACGCCATCTTCGACGCCGTGCCCGCGCTCATGGGCGGCTCGGCCGACCTCACGCCGTCGAACAAGACG
>CAYTJT010000518.1:0-1722 GCA_964438105.1 uncultured Rhodothermales bacterium
CCCGGTCGCCCGCGCGGTCGCCGAGGCCGAACACGTCGAGGAGCGCGTCGATCCGCACGTCGAGCGCCCGGCCGCCGAGGCCGACGAGCACGCCGTGGAAGCGGAGGTTCTCGCGGACCGTCAGCTCGGCGTCGAGCGCGGGCTGCTGGAACACGACGCCGAGGCTGCGGCGGACCTCGGCGGGGTCGACCGTCGTCCGGTGCCCCCAGACCTCGGCCGCGCCGGAGGAGGGCGGCACGAGGGTCGTCACGATCCGGAACAGCGTCGTCTTGCCGCCGCCGTTGGGGCCGAGCAGGCCGAAGAGCTCGCCCGGGCGTACCTCGAACGAGAGGGCGTCGAGCGCGCGGTGCTCGCCGTAGAGGTGCGAGAGGTCGCGGACGGCGAGGGCGGGGGGGGTAAGGGTCACGTGATGCGTAGAGCGTGAGAGCGCGGATTCAAACGGAACGGGGGCGCCTGACCTCGCGCCTCACTCGTCGCGCGATGCGACGCGCTGGTGCGACCATCTCTGGCGCGTCCGGAGTCCGCTTACAGCAGGAAGTAGTCGAGGACGACGAGCGCGAAGAACGTCGGCACGTAGACGATTGAGGCGAGCAGGAGCCGCCGCGCGCGGTGGGCCGTGGGCTCGTAGAAGAACGCGAAGGCGGGCAGCGTGAACCACGTCCCGAGCGCGCCCATGCCGATGAGGTAGAGCCACCCGGCCGCGCCGATCGCCGCCGGCACGACGCCCGCGACGAGGAGGGCGAGCGTGGCGGCGAGCGCCTGGAACGCCGTCGAGCGGCCGTCGGGCTCGACGACGGGCAGCATCTTGAAGCCGCCGCGCGCGTAGTCGTCGCGGTACATCCACGCGAGCGAGAGGAAGTGCGGGAGCTGCCACAGGAAGAGGATCGCGAAGATGGCCCACCCGGCCGCGCCGAGCGTGCCCGTGGCCGCGACGTAGCCGCCGAGCGCCGGGAGCGCGCCGGGCACGGCCCCGACGAGCGTGTTGTACTTCGTCTTCCGCTTGAGCGGGGTGTAGACGAGCAGATAGCACAGCGACGTGCCGAGCGCGAGCGCCGTCGTCAGCGGGTTGACGAAGAGCCACAGCAGCCCGAGCCCCGCGACGATCGCGGCGAGGCCGTAGCCGAGCACGAACCCCGGCGCCATCCGGCCGGCCGGGAGGGGGCGCTCCCGCGTCCGCTTCATCAGCGCGTCGAGCTCGCGCTCCCACCAGTGGTTGAGGGCGCCGCTGCCGCCCGCCGTGAGCGCGGTGCCGAAGAGCAGCGCCACGAGGCGCCCGAGGTCGATGCCGCCGGTCGCGCCGAAGAGGTAGCCCGCCGCCGCCGTCACGACGACGAACATGCTGATGCCGGGCTTGAGCAGCTCCTTCAGGTCGTCCACCCGAGAGGGCGATGCGTCGAGGGTGGCGGTGGCCGTCGGCCGGGGGGTCTGCCGCGCGGGCGTTGCGAGGACCCCGCTGGATCGGGTCAGACGGTTGGCGTCGGTGCTCATGCGCTCGCGGGTGGGCGGGGGCTGCTCGGTGGAGAGCGTAAACAACACCAGGCGCCACGGCCCGTTCCGTTAATTAATGGCGAGTCCTCGGCGTACGCGTGGTTATGCGAGACGGGCCGATCCCCCTTCGTACCTTTGCAGCCCCTCTCTATTCCCGATATACTCTGCGAACCATGCCCCTCATCGTCTCCATCTCCGGCATCCGCGGCGTCTTCGGCGACGGCCTCAGCCCCG
>CAYTJT010000519.1:0-1710 GCA_964438105.1 uncultured Rhodothermales bacterium
CGAGTTGCACCGTCGCCACGTCGCCGACGGTGACCGGCGTGCCGCCCTCGGCCCGGAGCACGACGGCACGGATGTCATCGACGCCGCGCAGATACCCCTTGCCGCGGACGATGAACTCGCGCTCGCCCAGTTCGAGGAGCCGCCCGCCGACGTCGCGGTTGCTCCGCTTCAGCGCCATGCCGACGTGGCCGATGGGGACGTCGTAGGCCGCGAGCTTCTGCGGGTCGACGACGACCTGATACTGCTTCTGAAATCCGCCGACCGTCGCGACTTCAGCGACGCCGTCGACGGCCTGCAACTCGTACTTGAGGTAGAAATCCTGGAGCGAGCGGAGTTGGGCGAGGTCGTGCGTGCCCGTCGTGTCGCGGAGCGAATACTGGTAGATCCAGCCGACGCCCGTCGCGTCGGGGCCGAGCGCCGGGCTGACGCCGTCGGGGAGTCGGTCCTGGATCTGGCTGAGGTACTCCAGCACGCGGCTCCGCGCCCAGTACATGTCGGTCCCGTCCTCGAAAATGACGTAGACGAAGCTCGATCCGAACATCGAATAGCCGCGGACGGTCTGGGCGTAGGGCACCGAGAGGAGCGCCGACGTGAGGGGGTACGTCACCTGCTCCTCGACGATCTGCGGGCCCTGGCCGGGGTACTCCGTCTTGACGATGACCTGGACGTCGGAGAGGTCCGGGAGCGCGTCGACGGGCGTGTTGAGCGTGGCCCACGCGCCGAGCGCCGCCGCCATGAACGTGACGATCCCGACGAGCAGTCGGTTGCGGGCACTCCATTCGATGAGGCGTTCGAGCATGGCGTCAGTCGGTCGAGCCGTCGGCGTGGCCGCGGAGCCGGTCGTAGGCGGCGATCTGCTCCGGCGTCAGCGCGTCGCGCATGGCGACGTGCGCACGGAGGTGGGCGGCGCGGAGCTGGCCTCGGGCTTCGGCGATGTGGGCGGTGACGCGATCCACGGCCTCGTCCGTCGCTTCGCCGGATGCGAACAGGCGGTCGAGGTGGCCTTCCATCTCGACGATCCGGGCGCCGAGCGGGCGGGCTTCGGCGAGCATCTGGGCGCGCAGCCGCTGGGCGTCGGCGCGCTGCGAAGGCGTGAGTTCGAGTTCGTCGGCGAGTTCGAGCACGTGCATCGGGCCGGGGTAGCGGTGGAGCTCGGCCGGCTGGGCGAGCCCCATCCCACGCCCCTCGCGCAGTCCGACGACGTCGTTCGGCGATAGCCCCGTCGGCACGTCGAGCGAGTCGGCTCGGTCGATGAGCGAGTCGGCGCGGCGGTGGTGCGGGTGGTCGCCCTTCTGCGCGAGGGCGGGCGTTGCGGCGAGCAGGGCTGCGAGAAAGAGATATCGCATGGCGGTTCGATTAGTGGTTCGCGTGATCGTGATCGCTCGTCGCCATCGCGCCGACGGCGGCGGCGAGCCGGGCCTCGGAGTCGATGAGGAACTGCGCGCTCGTCACGACGCGTTCGCCGCCGTCGAGCCCGGCGAGGATCTGCACGACGCCGTCGCCCTCTTCGCCGAGGGTGACGGGCTGCGGGCGGAACCGGCCGCTCAGCGCCTGCCCCGTCCCGTCCGGGAGGGCGAGGATGACGACGGCCTCGTCGCCCGTGCGGATCACGGCCTCGCTGGGCACCGTCGGGTGCGCTTCACTCGGTGCGCCGAAGAGCGTGGCGGTGGCGTACATCCCCGGCTTGATCCGGCGGCCGGGGTTCGGGAC
>CAYTJT010000520.1:0-1693 GCA_964438105.1 uncultured Rhodothermales bacterium
TGCCCGACGACCCGTGGGGCTACCGCGAGGCGTGGATCGACGCGTTCTGGCGGCGCGGGATCTACCCGAGCGGCGTCCCGAGCCTGTCGGAGGACGCGCTGCTGTGGCGGCCCCCGCTCGCGGGCACCACGCCCGTCGCCGAGCTCAGCTTCGGGCGGCTCGCCTTCGACGCGAACCCCGCGCGGGCGGCCAGCGAGGAGGCCCTCGTCGAGCAGGCCACCCGCCTCGGCGAGTACCTCAGCGACCCCGCCCACCTCGGCCCGCTCCACCTCGACGTGCCCAACGCCGACGCAGCGCAGGGCGACCTCGTCGACCCGCCGTGCATCCACTCGGTGCGGCCGTCGCGGCGGGTGGGGCCGGACGGCCAGGTCATCTTCGACCTCGTGGCCGAGGTCACACAGTGCCGGACGGTCGCGGTGGACGGCGTCCCGCTGCACTTCTACGGCGGGGCCACGCTCATCCTCGGCCCGAGGGGCGCCATCCGCTACGTGATCGGCAAGAGCACGGGCAGCCGGCGGCGGCTCGCGCGGCAGCAAGCGTTCGTGGCGAGCGATGCGGGACAGCGCTACTGGACGGCGGACGATGGAGAGCACCGGCCCCGGCCGAGCCTGTTCTGCCTGCTCCACGGCCCCGGCCGCGCGGCACCGAAGGGCTGACGGCTAGATGCAACCCGTGGGGTCTATCCACGAGCCGTCGCCCAGCGTCTCCGTCTCGCCGCCGTCGAACGAGATCTCGACCCCGCTCTCCTCACGCTGGATCACGTAGACGTCGTCGAACACCGTCGGCCCCACGAATCCCGCCGCTCGAGCTAGCCCTGCGTCCATTGTAAAGAACACACGGTAAAAGCCCGACGGCACGAGCTCGCCCGCCTCGTCGCGGAGGAGTCGATGCTCCGGCTCGGGCTGTCCTTCTCGATCACGCGGACGGTCTGACCCGTGCTCGGGATGACGCGGGCCAGCCCGCCGGCCGTCCACAGCGACGACGGGCTCGGGCCGCGGGTGTGCCAGTACGCCCGCACGATCTCGATGCGGACCCGCCCGGGCACGTTGATAAAGCGGAGGCGACGGATCGCCGGGTCCGTCTCGTAAGCGCTCAGCCCGAGGTACGGATTCGGCACGGCCGCGATGCGCCCCGACGTCCGCGTCGGTCGCCCGCACACGCGATGAGGGTCGACTTCAGGTTGCCTGGGATCGGTGATGGCAATCCCTCGCACCTCGAGGCCGGCAGTGATGGGGTGCGGGCCGTCGTCGCTGCTGTCGCAGCCGGCGAGCAGGGTGAGGAGGCCGAGGGCGAAAAACAGCGAGCGGTTCGGAAGCAGCATGGGACAGTCGGAAGGCTGGAAAACGGCGACGAAGCTAACCGCTTTCGCCGGGGAATTCCACCACCGTCCCTCTACCGTATCGCACTACCGCGTCGGCCCGACGCCCGCGGCGAGGATTCCCCTACCCCGCTCCTCGACCCTGCCCTACACCACCTTTCTGCCGCACGTGCGACGTTGAGAGCGGTGGGAAGTCGAAGCGGCGGCTGCGTAATCCGGACCTACGGAGCACGTGGCCGCCGCTTCAGCGTCCCGCCCCCCTTCTCACCCACACTCCGACGCCCATGCTCACCAGCATCGAGATCGCCCAGCAGTCCGAGCTCCGCCACATGCGCCAGTTCATGGCCGAACTGGACCTCGCCGAAGAGGAGTTCG
>CAYTJT010000521.1:0-1681 GCA_964438105.1 uncultured Rhodothermales bacterium
GCACGCGGTCGGCGCGGCTAGCGGCCTCGACGCGGACCGGCAAGCGGGCGGATTGCGCTTCGAGCACGTGCTGGCGCGAGTCGTCGGCGAGGGCGCGGATGCTGCGGATGCCCGTGGGCGAGTCCAGCACCATGCGGCCGGGACGCCCTTCGGTGTAGGCGCTGAGCGAGCGGAGGCGGGTCCGGTCGGTGCCGAGGGCGGAGCGGATGCTCCCGCGCGGCCCGCGCGGGCGGAAGTCGTCGTACGACGATCCGCCGTAGTATCCGTTGTAGAAGCTCCCGGCGTAGTAGCCGTCGGCATAGCCGTGGTGGTACCCGCGGTTGTACCCGCCGTAGCCACCGTAGAAGACGGGGCTATACCCCCAGCCGTAGTAGCTCCCGTAGAACGGGTCGCGGAAGAAGGGGTCGTAGAAATAGCCGCCGTAGAACGGCGAGCCGAACGAGAAGGTGATCCCGACGCTCCACCCCGAGCGGTAGCGGATGTCGAAGAACGGGTCGTAGCGGTAGGCCCAGGCCGGCGCGGGGTAGAACGGCGAGTAGAGGTAGTACCAGCGCCAGCGGTGCGACGTGTAGAAGGGGGCGTAGCTGCGGAAGTAGTACGGGTCGTAGTCGTAGAAGCCGCTGTAATCGTAGTAGTCGTCCTCGTAGTACGCGTCGTCGTAGCGGTAGCGCGTGACCTGCACGTCATCGTACGTCCCCTCGGCGTAGTAGCCCTCGACGTCGCCGTACGTCCCCTCGCCCTGGTAGTCGGTGCGGTAGCCCTCGTCGGCGTACGCCTCGTCGGGGTACGTCACGCCCTGGCCGAGGCCGACGCGGGCCTCCCCGCTCCACGTCGGAGCAGCGGCCTCGCCCTGCGCGGGCGCGCTCTGCGCCGAGCGGTCGGCCGGGATGCGGTAACCGTCGTTCGCGGCGCGCGGGCCGTCGGCGGCGGCGAGTTGCGTGTAGCAGCTGGAGAGCCCGAAGCAGGTAGCTACGAGCACGAGCGCGGAGAGGGAGCGAGAGAGCGCGTTCATGGCATCGGTGGCAGCTGATTGGAGGGGAGGCGGCCTGGGGTCAGGACCTCGCCGGGATGTACCGCCGACGCCCGCTGAAGGTCCTGCGGCCGTGCACGGAGCGTTGCAGGCCGTGCGCGGCGCGGGGTATATTCGACCGCCTCTACGAGGGAGGCCGCCGCTCTGCCCCGCGAAGTAACACCCCCCGGCTCGAAAATTCCGTACCGCCGAGCCGAATCCGCTTCTCGCCCCCGCGTGCGCCGCCCCAGGTCTCCTCTCGCGTCCTTTTTCGTCCCCATCGCTGCCCTTCATGGCTGACGCCATCACCCCCCAGCACGAAGACTATTCCCAGTGGTACCTCGACGTGGTCCGCGCCGCCGGGCTCGCCGAGTACTCGCCCGTTCGCGGCTCCATGATCATCCCGCCTAACGGCTACGCTCTGTGGGAGAACATGCAGCGCGGGCTCGACGGGATGTTCAAGGCGACGGGCCACCAGAACGCGTACTTCCCCCTCTTCATCCCGCAGAGCTTCCTCGCCCGCGAGGCCGAGCACGTCGAGGGCTTCGCCAAGGAGTGCGCCGTCGTCACGCACTACCGCCTGACGACGGATGAGGACGGCGAGCTGATCGTCGACCCCGAGGCCAAGCTCGACGAGCCGCTCATCGTCCGCCCGACCTCGGAGACGATCAT
>CAYTJT010000522.1:0-1679 GCA_964438105.1 uncultured Rhodothermales bacterium
GGCTACAAGATCCAGTGGTACAGCCCCGGCAGCGGCACCGTGCTCTCGTCGCACGAGGTCTCGCTCGGCTACCGAGAGATCCAGGACCCGTCGGTCTACGTCCGCTTCCCCGTCGACGGCGAGCCCGACACGTACTTCCTCGCGTGGACGACGACGCCGTGGACGCTCGTCTCGAACACCGCGCTCGCCGTCGGCGAGGGGATCGACTACGTCAAAGTCCGCAGGCAGAAGGAGGACGGCGAACCCGAGCATTTCTACCTCGCCGAGTCGCTGCTTTCCGTCCTGAATGAGGACCACGAAGTCGTCGAGCGGATGCGCGGCGCGGACCTCGTCGGCAAGACGTACCGGCCCTTGTTCGACACGTTCGTCAAGCACCCCGAAGCCGACGCGGCGTGGCGCGTCGTCCCGGCCGACTTCGTCTCGACCGAGGACGGCACCGGCATCGTCCACATGGCCCCGGCGTTTGGGGCGGACGACTTCGCCGTCGGGAAGCGCGAGGGCCTGCCGCTTTTCAACCCCATCGAGAGCGACGGCACGTTCACCGACGCCGTCCCGCTCGTCGCGGGCGAGTGGTTCAAAGAGGCCGACAAGACGCTCGCCCGCGATCTCCGCGAGCGCGGCCTGCTCTACCGCCACGAGACCTACCTCCACAACTACCCGCACGACTGGCGGAAGGGCACGCCGCTGATGTCGTACCCGGTCGAGAGTTGGTTTATCCGCACGACGGCCATCAGAGACCGGATGATCGAGCTCAACCGCACGATCAACTGGCAGCCCGAGGGCATCGGCGAGGGCCGGTTCGGGCAGTGGCTCGAAGGCAACGTCGACTGGGCGATCAGCCGGATGCGCTACTGGGGCACCCCGATCCCGATCTGGGTCAACGACGCGAACGAAGATGACTACGTCGTGATCGGCTCCATCGCCGAGCTGCGCGAAAAGGCGGGATTGGGCGACGACGAGGAACTCGATCTCCACCGGCCGTTCGTGGACGAGATCACGTGGCCCGCGCCGGGCGGCGGCACCTACCGCCGGATTCCCGACTTGCTGGACGTGTGGTTCGACAGCGGGGCGATGCCGTTCGCGCAGTGGCACGCGCCGTTCGAGAACGACGAGACGTTCGAGCAGAACTTCCCGGCCGACTTCATCGCCGAGGGCGTCGATCAGACGCGCGGGTGGTTCTACACGCTGCACGCGATCGCCGCGCTCGTCCGCGACTCCGTGGCGTACAAGAACGTCGTCGTCAACGGCCTGGTCCTCGACGAGAACGGCGAGAAGATGTCGAAGTCGAAGGGCAACTCCGTCGACCCGTTCGAGGCGATCGCCGAGCACGGCGTCGACCCGCTGCGGTGGTCGATGATGGCCGCGAGCGCGCCGTGGGAGAGCCTCCGCTACTCCGACCGCGCCGTCGAGGAGACGAAGCGGAAGTTCTTCAACACGATCACGAACACGTACAGCTTCTTCGCGACTTACGCGGGCCTCGACGGGTTCGAGTACGACCCCGCCGACACCACGCCCGTCGCCGAGCGCGCCGAGCTCGATCGCTGGATCCTCTCCCGCCTCAACACGACGGTCGGCAGAGTGGACGCCGCGTTCGACGCGTACCACCCGACCTCCGCCGCCCGCGCCGCCGAGACGTTCGTCGACGACCTCTCGAACTGGTACCTCCGCCGCAGCCGCCG
>CAYTJT010000523.1:0-1670 GCA_964438105.1 uncultured Rhodothermales bacterium
CGCCGTCCGCTCGCCGTCGCGGACGAGGGCGAGCTCGCCGAGCAGGGCCTCCAGTCGCTCCGCCCGGTCGGCGTCGGAGCGACCGTCGTCGCGGAGGGCGGCGAGGTCCGGGAGCCGGCCGTCGCGGACGAGCCCGAGCGGGAAGTGGACGCCGAGGGCCTCGTCGCCGCCGCCCTCGGGGTCGAGCCACACGACGAGGCCGGTGAGGAGGACGTGGCGGATCACGTCGCGGTCGCTCGAGACGAAGGCGAGGTAGAGGGCGTCGCCGTCGTTGCGGACGCCGAAGGTGAACGGCTCGCCCTCGACGGAGGTGAGCGCGCGCTCCCAGTCGCCGAGGTCGCCGTCGACGCGGGGGGCGCCCGTTGGGTCGGTGGAGGCGCTCTCGACGAGGGGCGCGCTCCCGCCGCAGGCCCCGAGCGCTAGGGCAACGAGGGGGAGGCAGAGCAGCGTGGCGGCGAGGCGGAACGGTGGGGCGAGGGGACGGCGGGAGGCCATAGGTTCGAGGGTACAGGCTTTGGAGGGAAAAGGTGGAGGGCGGCCCACGGTACCGCGTACGGGGACGCCCTCCGGGACGCCGGATGCGGTGCCGGTCAGTGGCCGTTGTGGTGGTCGTGGTCACCGGCGTGGCCGTGGTGGTCGCCGCACCCGGTCGTCCGGTTCGAGAACGTGAGGTAGGCCTGCCCCACCCGCTCGGGGACGGAAGCGAGGAAGGTTTCACGGAGCTCCAGCCAGCGCCCGATGGCCTCATCAGCGAAGGCGGCGTAGGCGGGGGCGTCCCCGCGCTCGTAGGCGGCTTCGAGGGCCGGGACGAGGGCGCGGATGGCCTCCCGATGCGGCTCCAGCGCCGCGCGGAGGTCGGCGTCCCGCTCCTCGACCCGCTCGATCACGGGGAAGGGCGCGTACGCCTCCCCGAGCGCGAGGGCGAGCCCGCGCAGCCGCTCGGCCTGTTCCGCCTCGGCGAAGCCCTCGGCCGGCGGGAGAGGGAGGCCCGCCATGAGGTACGGGAGGTACGGGTTGTGGTCGGTGAACGGCCCCTCGAGCGCGGGCTCGAACCAGAGGTGGACCATGGCGATGTGGCCGTCCCCGCGCGGGAGGTCGTGCGTATGCCACACGTCGGCGTCGCCGGTGAACCCCTTGGGGAGCGGGTCGCCGGCCCGTTGGCGCAGGGTGTACGAGACGCCGACGAGGTGGTCCTCCCCGTCGACGGGGGCGAACATGAGGATCGAGGGCTTTTCCGGATCGAACGTGCCGGCCCGGCTGACGCTGCGGTTCACCCAGTGCTGCCCCATCGTGGGGGCGGTTCCGAGGAAGAGGCGGTAGCCCGCCGCCGCCGCGGCCTCCGTGGTGGCGAGGTCGGCGACGGCCGCGCGCGCCGCGGCGATCTCCCGCTGCGTCTCCGCGGGGAGGTCTTCGACGCGCGGCACGGCGGCTGGGTCGACGGTGCAGGACGCCATCGGCATCCCGGCCGCGAGGGTCGGGACGGGAGCGTCTTGTGCCTCGGCGTCGGTGGGAGAAAACACGGAGCAGCCTCCGAGGGTGAGGGCGAACACGAGTACGGCGGTGCGAGACCTGGTGGGGAGCTTCATCGGGTTCATCGGAGCGGGTTCGGCAGTAGGTTCTCTCTTTAGACCGCGCTCGTCGCGTCGTCATTCCACCGATGCGCCTGTGTA
>CAYTJT010000524.1:0-1670 GCA_964438105.1 uncultured Rhodothermales bacterium
CGGTGGGACCCCGATATTGTCTCCGTTCCGGCTTGACTTTTCGCACAGTTGCTAATCCTCCCTTGCCGTGTTGCGCGTCGCTCCACAACGTCATCCCGAGCCTGTCGAGGGATCCCTACCGGCACCACGTTGCCCGTTAGAGATCCCTCGGCGGGGCTCGGGATGACGAGGGAAGCCGAGTCACCAGGCTTCTCGACAGAGCTACGCGCGTTCAGTCGGTGACCTCTGCCACGGGTTCGGCGGCGAGCGATGCGGCGAGGACGTCGGGTACGGTGCCGTCGCGCAGGTACGCCTGCAGCGCCACCGTCGCCCGCTCCTTCGCCTTCGCCTCCAGCATGAGGTCGTACGGCTCGTCGCCGCCCACGGCGTCCATCACCTCGACGAACGCGTCGAGGTCTTCGGGACGAACGTAGTCGGCGTGGGCGGTGGGCGGGCCGTCGGGGCGGGCGGAGGAGAGGTGGAGCTTCGGCACGCGCCCGCCCCACGTCGCGGCGACGCGCTCGAGCTTCTCCGTCAGCCCGTCGTCGTGCTCGTCGCCGACGTGGTGGCAGAGGTGGTGGAAGTAGTCGAACACGAGCGGGATGCCGAGCCGCTCGCAGAGGGGCAGCACGTCGTCGAGGTGATAGGTCGTGTCGTCGTTCTCGAGGATCAGCATCCGCTGCGCGGGCTCCGAGAGCCGCCGGAAGTTCTCGGCGAACCGCTCGACGGCCGCCGCCTTGTCGCCGTAGGCCCCGCCGACGTGGAGCGTGAGCGTGCCCAGCTTCGGGTCGATCAGGCTCAGCAGCCGGGCCTGGTGGTCGAGCTCGCGGATCGACTCCTCGACGACGCGCGGCTTCGGCGAGTTGATGACGGTGTACTGCCCGGGGTGGGCGGTGACGCGCATCCCCTCGGCCTTCACGACGCGGCGGATGTCGCGGAACAGCCAGTCGTAGGCCTCGGCCCAGTCGAACGGGAACTCCGGCTTCGTCGCGAACGGGACGACGTCGGACGAGATGCGGAGGAAGTGGATGCCGTGCTCGGCGTTCCACCGCACCATGTCGAGGATCGACTGGAGGTTCTGGGTGATGACGGGGATGAGCTTCTCGGTGCGGACGTTCGCGAGCCGGACCGTCCGGCTTTTGGTGCCGAGGGTGAGGTTGATGCAGGCGTACCCGAGGTGGCGGAGGCGCATGACAGAGAGGGGCGGGGTGGGGAGAAGAGTCGCTTGTACGGGCCGCGCCCCGAATCGTGCCCATCGCCGGGACCGCGTCCCGCCTCTACGACCGGAGGCCTCATCTACGATTGGAGGGACCGCCGTATCATGGGGCGTTCCGCGCTTCCGGCTCCCCATGGCTCCCTTGCGTTTCCTGTCGTACCTCGTCCTGACTCTGGGCCTCGCGCTCGGCGGCCCCGTCGCGGCGCAGCAAGTCGCCGATACCACAGCGACTCTCGCCGACGCGCCGACGGTCGCCGCGGACACGGCCGCCGACGCCCTCGACGCAGCCGAGCCCGAGATCGAGACGGGACCGCCGTCCGGCGCGCTCCCGGCCGTCGAGCCGCCCGCAGTCGAGCCGCCCGCGGCCGTGGTCGAGCGGCCGACGCCTCCAACTGCACAGCCTCTCCCGCAGCCCGACGAGCCAGCCGCCGAACAGGCCGACGGACAAACCGACGGGCAGGCCGACGGGCAGGCC
>CAYTJT010000525.1:0-1667 GCA_964438105.1 uncultured Rhodothermales bacterium
GCGCTCTGCACCTTCGCCGGGGCGCGGTTGACCTCGTCGGCGAGGATGAGGTTGGCGAAGATGGGGCCCTTCTTGATGAAGAACTCCGACTCCTTCTGGTTGTAGACGAGCGTGCCGAGGAGGTCGGCCGGGAGGAGGTCGGGGGTGAACTGGATGCGCTGGAACCGGGCCGAGATCGCGTTCGCGAGCGTCGAGACGGTGAGGGTCTTGGCGAGGCCGGGGACGCCTTCGAGCAGGACGTGCCCGCCGCTCAGCAGCCCGATCAGCAGCCGCTCCACCATCCCCGCCTGCCCGACGACGACGCGGCGCACCTCCGTCAGGAGGGCGTCGACGAAGGCGCTCTCGCGCTCGATCCGCTCGGAGAGCTCGGTGATTTCGGTCTCGGTCATGCGGAGGGATGCGTTGCGAGAGGGGGCGGTCGCTCGGGGGAGCACACAGCGTGAAGGCGCCGAGGCACAGAACGTGCCGGCCGGCCGCGTCCGTGCCCTACGTCCCGAGCCGGTCGCCGGGGTGGAACGTGTAGCCGTTGAGGAACTCCTCGGCGGTCATCTTGGACTTCCCCTCGCGCTGGACCTCGCGGATCGCGAGCGCGCGCTTCCCGCACGCGACGACGAGGCAGTCGTTGTTGGCCTCGATCACCTCGCCCGGCTCGCCCGCGCCCTTCTCGATCTCCGTGCGGTAGACCTTCATCAGCGTGCCGCCGTGCGTCGTCCACGCGGCGGGGTAGGGCGAGAGGCCGCGGACGTGGTCGTGGACCTCCTTCGCCGGGCGGCTCCAGTCGATCTCGGCGTCCTCCTTGAAGATCTTCGGCGCCCGGCTCGCGCGGCGGTCGTCCTGCGGCCGCGCTTCGGCCGTGCCCGCGGCGAGGTGCTCGACCGTCTCGACGACGACCTCCGCCCCGAGCTCGGCGAGGCGGTCGTGGAGCTCGCCCGCCGTCTCGTCCTCCCCGATCCCGAGCCGCCGCATCAGCAGCACGTCGCCCGTATCGACGCTCGGTTCGAGCAGGAACGTCGTCACGCCCGTCTCGATCTCGCCGGCCATGATCGCGCGGTTGATGGGCGCCGCGCCTCGGTACTGCGGGAGGAGGGACGCGTGGAGGTTGAACGCCCCTTTCGTGGCGAGGCCGTACACCTCGGGCGGGAGGATGCGGAACGCGACGACGGCGATCACCTCGGGCTCGATGGACTCCAGCTCGGCGATGAACTCGGGGTCGTCGAAGCGCTCGGGCTGGAGCACCCAGAGGTCGTGGCGAGCGGCGGCCTCTTTGACGGCCGAGGGCTGCAGCTTCTGCCCTCGCCCCTGCGGCCGGTCCGGCACGGTCACGACGGCCGCCGGCCGGAAACCCGCTTCGACGAGGGCTTCGAGCGAGGGCACGGCGAACTCGGGCGTGCCCATGAAAACGAGGCGGAGGTCGGACATCTCAGTGGCGAATGACGAGTTGGGAGTGACGAGTGGGGGCCGTCCCCGGCGTCGCGGCAGCGTGCCGGCCGGGAGGCCGCCCCAAAAGGTACGCCCCACGCCGGGGTGGGCGCGGGGCGAAATGGCGGAGCGGCTGATCGCCTCTCCCAGAGAGTGTTGAGGAACGGACGCCTCCAAACTCTCCCTCCCCCTGCTTGCGGGGGGAGGGTTGGGGGGGGGGTATCTCGACTGCTGCGACGCTACGAATC
>CAYTJT010000526.1:0-1658 GCA_964438105.1 uncultured Rhodothermales bacterium
TCGTCTCGTTCGTCATCGAGGGCGAGGAGTTCGGCATCGACATCCTCAAGGTCCAAGAAATCATCCGCCCCGTCCCCATCACGCGCGTCCCCAACGCCCCGGCCTTCGTTGAGGGCGTGATCAACCTCCGCGGGCGGATCGTCCCCGTGATCGACGCGCGCAAGCGGTTCGGGCTGCCCGCTCGGGAGATGGACGAGGACAGCCGGATCGTCGTGGTCGAGCTCCCGGGCCGGACGGTCGGGTTCGTGATGGACGCCGTGCGCGAGGTGATCCGCGTCGAGCGCAGCGTGATCGAGCCGCCGCCGGAGCTCGCCATCGGGATCGACGCCGACTACCTCAGCGGGGTGGCGAAGCTCGACGACCGGCTGCTGATCCTCCTCGACGTCGAGCGTGTCCTCGCCGATGAGGAGCAGGCAGCCCTGCCGGACGCCCTCCCGCAGGGCGCCGCCGCCGCCGTCCCGGCCGCCACGTGAACCACGCCGCAATGCCCTACACCCTCGACATCGACGACGAGATCGCGCGCGTTCGGCTCCACGGCGCCACGACGGGGCACGACCTCGCGGTCGCGACCGACGAGCTCGTCGCCCACGCCAGCTACGACGCCTCGCTCCCCCAGCTGTGGTCGCTGGCAGGCGTCTCCGGGCTCGACATCTCGTTGCACGAGCTGGACGAGCTGATCTCCCACGACCGAGCGCTCGTAGCGTCCGACGCGATGGGCCACGTGCGCGTGGGCATCGTCGTAAGGAATCCGCTCTATGAGGCCGCGATCCGGTTCTACGCGTACCGGATGCGGTCGTCGGGGCAGGAGGTCCGCCTCTTCGAGTCCGAACGGGACGCCGAGGCGTGGCTCCGAGCGCCGAGCGCGCTCGCCTCAGAAGGGAGCGACCCGGCCGATGAATGGGAGACGGGGTTCAGGCCCGCAGCCTGAGGAGGCATCCCGTCGGGAGCCGCCTGCCGCTCACCGCTTGCCACTCGCCGCGTCATCGTCGCGTTCGAGCACGAGCACGGAGAGGGGCGGGAGCGTGAGCACGAGCGAGGCCGGGCGGCCGTGGTACGGCACCGGCGTCGTCTCGACCGCCCCGTAGTTCCCCACGCCGCCGCCGCCGTAGACCTCGGCGTCGGAGTTCAGCCGCTCGCGCCAGACGCCCTCTTGGGGCACGCCGACGCGGTAGTTGTGCCGGGGCACGGGCGTGGCGTTGAGCACGAACACGAGCGAGCGCCCGCTCACCTCGCCGTCGACGTTGCGGAGGTAGGCGACGACGCTGTTGTCGCGGTCGCCGAAGTCGACCCACTCGAAGCCGTGCGGGGTGTCGTCGTGGAGGGCGGGGTGCTCGCGGTAGAGCGCGAACACGTCGGCGGTCCAGCGCATCAGCCCGGCGTGGAGGTCGCGCTCGGCGGCGTCCCAGTCGAGGGGGTGGTCGTGGCTCCACTCGCCGGGCTGGCCCCACTCCTGCCCCATGAAGAGGAGCTTCTTGCCGGGGTGGCCGACCATGTGTCCGTAGAGCAGGCGGAGGTTGGCCGCTTTCTGCCAGTCGTCGCCCGGCATCTTCCCCCAGAGCGAGCCCTTGCCGTGGACGACCTCGTCGTGCGAGAGCGGGAGGCAGAAGTGCTCGGAGAAGGCGTAGTGGAGGGGGAAGGTGAGCTCGTGGTGGTGGTAC
>CAYTJT010000527.1:0-1654 GCA_964438105.1 uncultured Rhodothermales bacterium
AGCCCGCCGCCGACGCGGAGGTCGTGGACCGAGATGCCGAGCGTCTGGAAGATGACCTCGCCGGCGAACAGCATCAGCAGGGCCACGACGACGGCCACCGTCATGGCGCGGAGCAGGAGGGCGCGGCGCGCCCTCGCCTCCAGCGACTCCGTCATGCCGATGTAGAGCGGCAGCACGCCGGGGACGTTGAGGGCGACGAAGAGCGGCAGGAACGCCGCGACGAACGCGTCGAACGAGAACACAGGGATTCGGAAGGAGACGGACTACAAAAGAGAAAGCGGGTGCAGCCCGTCGCTGCCCCGCCGATTCGAGCGGCTTATTCTACCCCATCGGCCGTCTGTTCCACGTCCTCTAGGGCTCGCCAAACATTCACCCCGCCTGCGCCCGCGTCTCACATTAGACCCGCTCGCGGCTACGCTGAAAGCTGCTTCCGGCCGGGCTCACGCCGCTTCCAGCGTCTCGACGGCCTCCCCGGCCAGGGTCGGCTGGGCCACCTGCTCGTCGAGCTCGATGTCGCCGTCGCGGAGGCGGACGATGCGGCGGGCGTGCTCGGCGATGTCCTCTTCGTGCGTAACGACGAGGACGGTGTTGCCGCGGCGGTAGAGCATCTCGAAGAGGCGCATGATCTCCTCGCTCGTCGCCGTGTCGAGGTTGCCGGTGGGCTCGTCGGCGAGGAGAATCGCGGGTCGGTTGACGAGCGCGCGGGCGACGGCCACGCGCTGGCGCTGCCCGCCGGAGAGTTCGTTCGGGCGGTGGTCCATCCGGTCGCCGAGGCCGACGCTCACGAGCGCGTCGGCGGCGCGCTCCCGCCGCTCGCGCTTGCTCATCCCGGAGTAGATGAGGGGGAGCTCGACGTTCTGCAGGCAGTTGACGCGGGGCAGGAGGTTGAACGTCTGGAAGACGAACCCGATCTCGCGGTTGCGCACGGCGGCGAGGTCGTCGTCGGAGAGCGTCGAGACGTCGCGGTCGTTGAGGACGTAGCGGCCCTTCGTCGGGATGTCGAGGCAGCCGACGATGTTCATCAGCGTGGACTTCCCCGAGCCCGACGGGCCCATGATGGCGACGTACTCGTTGGGGTGCACGTCGACGGAGAGCCCGCGCAGCGCGTGGACCTGCTCGACGCCCATCTGATACGTCTTCCAGACGTTCTCGATGTGGATGATCGGGTCGCCGTCGGGGCGAGGGGGGTGGGCGTCTTGCATCGGAGCAGGGAGGTTAGGTAGGAAAGAGACTACGAGCGCGGCGGTCCGCCGCGGCCCTCTGCCCCGCCCTCCTCGACGCGGACGGCGTCGCCCGGGCCGAGCTCGGTGCGGAGCGTGCGGAACGGCCCGACGATCACCGTCTCGCCGCCCGAGAGCCCGTTCGTCACGGCGATGTGGGTGTCGTCCGCGATCCCCGTCTCGACCTCGACCATCCGGGCCTCGCCGTCCTCCATCAGAAACACGACGCGGCGGAGGTCCTCGTCCATCGGGTTGAAGCCGGGGCCGGGCTCCTCCTCGGCCTCGCCGCCCTCGCCGCCCTCGCCTTCTTCGTCGCCGTCGAGGTCGACCTTGTTGAAGTCGCGCACGGTGACGGCCTGGATCGGGACGACGACCGTGCTCGGGACGGTCTCGGTGAAGATGTCGACGGTGCCGCTCATGCCGGGGCGGAGCGT
>CAYTJT010000528.1:0-1649 GCA_964438105.1 uncultured Rhodothermales bacterium
CAACTTCGTCACCACGAACGACATCATCGGCGGCAACTCCGGCTCGCCCATGCTCAACCGCGACCTCGAGATCGTCGGGGTGGCGTTCGACGGCAACATCCAGAGCCTGCCCGGCGACTACATCTACCTCTCCGAGCAGAACCGGACGGTTGGGGTGGACTCGCGCGGGATGATGGAGGCGCTGGAGAGCGTCTACGACGCCGAGCGCATCGTGGACGAGCTCCGCACCGGAGCCCTCGTGATGGAGTAGCCCCGACGGCGCAGCCCGTACGTTAGGGGCCGGCAGCGACGTTCGCTGCCGGCCCTTCCTATGTCGCAGCCAGGAGCGCGACGAGGGCGGGCGTCACGTCAGTCAAGTCCGTCACGCCAGCGAGGGCTTCGGCCCCGGTCCCGAGGGCGACGAACGGCACGGGGTGGCGCGTGTGCGTCTTCGTGCCGAGGTCTTCGAGGTTGCCGTGGTCGCTCGTAACGACGATGAGGTCGTCAGCACCAGTCGAATCGGCGAGCGCGCCGAAAAAGGGGTCGAGCGCGCGGAGCACGTCGGCGGCGCGGTCGGGGTCCCGGCTGTGCCCGGCTTTGTCGGTGAGGTAATACTCGAAGAGGGTGAGGTCGGACTGCCGGCTCAGCGACGCGAGGCGTCGGCCGGCCTCCGGCGGGGTGATCACGGGCACGTCGAGGCCGAGGCGCTCGCGCCACGCGTCGGCCGTAAGCTCGGCGGTGAGCGCCTCGCCCGCCCGGAGGTCAGCCTCGCGGCGGAGCCGCACGCCCGCCTCGACGCAGCAGAGCGTCGTCACCGTCCAGCGGCCCCGGCGCTCGGCGAAGCGGAAAAACCGGTCGGGGTAGGCGTTCGCGAACGCGCCCGTCAGCCCGGCCGCCTGCAACCGCGCGAACAGGTTGCGCTCGGCGATCACCGGCTTCGAGGTCGAGTGCGGGTACGGGCCGAAGTGGCGCCCGGCTCGCTCGACGCAGTCGACGCCGGTAAAGAGGGAGGCCTGCCCCGTCCCGCTCTGCGGCAGCCCCTCCATCCCGAGCGTAGCGTCGATGGGGTGGAAGACGTGCGTCGGCTCCGCGATGGCGCGCGCCTCGGCGGTCCAACGCTGCCCGCCCGCGAGGCGGGCGAAGCCGGGCAGGTCGAGGGCGGCGAACGGGTTGCCCGATATCGCCGGGCCGAGCCCGACGCCGTCGAGGAAGACGAAGGTGACGTGGGCGGGGCGGGTCACGGGCGCGCGTCGCCCTCCGGCGAGGCGGCCGCGATGACCCAGTCGAGGTCGATGGGGCGGTCGAGGGCGTGGACGCGCTCGGGCAGCGGCGCGTCGCCCGCGACCCCGAACGTGGGGCGGTCGTGGTCAATGCACCACCCCAGCGCGCGGGCCTCGTGCGAGTCCGGGGGCGGGGCGAAAAAGGCCGAGGCCCGGCCGAGCGCCGCCATCACGAGGGCGCGGTCGGCGTCGTCGTGCGGGAACGGGCCGTGCTCGGCGGGGAAGGGGGAGAGGAGCAGGCCGCCCGCCCGGACCGACGCGCTCACCACCGGCCGCATCGACTTCGCGACGCGGGACATCCCGGCGTTCGTCACGAGCACGGACGGGGCGCCCGCGCTCGCGCACAGCTTGTGCACGACGACGTCGAACCCGTGCTCCGCGCCGCCCACG
>CAYTJT010000529.1:0-1648 GCA_964438105.1 uncultured Rhodothermales bacterium
CCGAGCGCGACGGCGTACTTCGGGTAGTGGTGGTGCCAGTGGTGGAGGTAGAACAGCGGCCCCGTGGCGATCATCAGCAGCAGGATCGCGAACGGCAGCACCGACCACAGCGCGGGGTCGGCGCCGTGGCCGTGATCGTCCGCCGCCTCGGCTTCCTGCACCTCCTCTTGCAGCGTGTCCACCTCGGCTCCCTCGAGCTCGTCGAGGCCCAGCTCCGCTTCGGGGTCGAGCACCGGCTCCTCTTGCAGCACCCCCTGCTCGACGGGGTCGACGGCGGGCACGTCCTGCGCCGCGAGCGGCGCGGCGAGCCCTACCAGCAGCAGCGCGGCGAGCAGAGCGCGGAGGGACGACGAGGCGAGCGGCATGAACGGGTGGGTTGGGTGATGAGGTGAGAACGGCCGCAGGGGCACGGTGCACCGTGTCCCTACGGGGCAGGCGTCCCCGGGAAGGCATTGCGCAGCGGCAGCGCGACGGCCTGCCCCGCGCCCTCGGCGAGCGCGGCGTCGGCCTCGATCGCGGCGACGCGCTTCGTCTCGATCACGCCGAGGAGGTCCTGCACCGACGCCTCGCTCTTCTCGAGGAATGGCGCGGGGAAGAACCCGAGCACGAACATCAGCACCGCGAGCGGGACGAGCAGGCCGAACTCCCGCGCGTTGAGGTCCTCCATCGTCGCGTTCGCCTCGTGCGTGAGCGGGCCGTAGAACGTCTTGTAGAGCATCGTGAGGAGGTAGACGGCGGCGAAGATCACCCCGCTCGTCGCGATCGCCACGATCCACCACGCGCCGAGGACCGTGCTCTTGAACGTCCCGAGCAGGATGAGGAACTCGCCGACGAACCCGTTGAGCCCCGGCAGCCCGACGGAGGCGAGCACGCTGAACACCATGAAGAAGGTCAGGATCGGGACGGACTTCGCGATCCCGCCGTAGTCGGCCATCAGCCGCGTGTGGCGCCGCTCGTAGAGCATCCCGATGAGGAGGAAGAGCGCGCCCGTCGAGAGCCCGTGGTTGACCATCTGGATCATTGCCCCCTGCATCGCCTCGGTCGTGAACGCGAAGATGCCGAGCACGACGAAGCCGAGGTGCGCCACCGACGAGTACGCGACGAGCTTTTTGGCGTCCTCTTGGGCGTACGCCACGAGCGCGCCGTAGACGATCCCGATGAGCGCGAGGATCGCGATCGGGACGGCGAGGGCCTGCGCGGCATTCGGGAAGAACGGCAGGCAGAAGCGGACGAGCCCGTAGGTGCCCATCTTCAGCAGCACGCCGGCGAGGACGACGGAGCCGCCCGTCGGGGCCTGCACGTGGGCGTCGGGGAGCCACGTGTGGAACGGGAAGAGCGGGACCTTGATGGCGAACGCGAGCGCGAAGAGCACGAACAGCCACGTCTGCGAGCCGAGCGGGACGCCGTAGGCGACGAGCTTGTACCAGTTCGTCGTGAACACCCCGCCGTTGACGGCGTCGCCCGCCGCGAACCCGATCCACAGTACGCCGACGAGCATCAAGAGCGAGCCGAAGAGGGTGTAGAGCACGAACTTCACGGCGGCGTAGATCCGGTCCTCGCCGCCCCAGATCCCGATGATGAAGTACATCGGGATGAGCGTGAGCTCGAAGAAGATGTAGAACAGGAAGAGGTCGAACGAGGCGAACAC
>CAYTJT010000530.1:0-1647 GCA_964438105.1 uncultured Rhodothermales bacterium
GGGCCGCCGCAACCGGCCCAACCAGGACGCCGAGGACTGGGTCGGCTAGGCCCGGTCATCGGCCGAACGGACCCCCGACGCAAAACGCTCCGCCCCCGTGGCAGCGGAGGCGGAGCGGCAGCGGTCGGGTCGATAGAGGGCGGGGCTCGCCCTGGAGAGCGCGCCCCGCCCGGCACCACCCGACGTCTCATTCACCCAGTCAGGAGGCAGGCCCATGACCAGACGAACAGGGCGCGCCCGTCGGACGCGCCGACCTCTACTCATCGCCCTTCTGGGGCTCTTGCTCCCCGCCCTCGGGGCGCCCGCGGCCGCGCAGTCGTTCGACCCCTACGGGTTCGTCAAGGTCGCGTATTACTACGACACGCAGCAGGTCGTGGCCGCGCGGGAGGGAGAGTTCCTCCTCTACCCCGCGCTCGCCACCGACGAGGACGACGAGCCCAACGACACCGACAACCTCCTCTTCTTCCCGTTCTTCACGCGCGTCGGCGTGACGATCGGGGACCTCCCGGAGGCCTTCGGCGCGGCCGTGTCCGGCCGCCTCGAGACGGACTTCTTCGGGCCCGGCAACGCCACCAACAACACCCTCCGCATCCGGCGGGCCACGGTCGTGCTGGACTGGGGGGATCGGGAGGCGCTCTTCGGGATGGAGTGGACGCCGTTCTTCCTCTCCGCCTTCCCGCGCACGGTGGCGACGGAGGCGGGCACGCCGTTCAACCAGTTCGCCCGGTGGGTGATGGTGAAGGGCACGCTCAAGCCGGGGCCCTTCCGCGTCTCCGGCATCCTCGCGCAGGAGCGCGACGCGTTCGCCGAGATCGGCGGTCCGAAGCAGCAGCAGCAAGCCGGGCTGCCGGCGGCGATCCTCTCGGCGGAGTACGGCCGCGACGGGAGCACCGTCGGCGTCAACGCGCTCGCGAAGTGGATCCGCCCGACGCTCACCTCGGAGCGGTTCGCGGCGGGCGCCGTGCAGGGGTTCGCGAACCTCGTCCGCCCGGGGTTCGCCGCGCGCGGGAGCGTGACGTATGGCGGCGACCTCGCCGACCACCTCATGACGGGGGGCTACGCGATCGTCGGCGACGTGGCGGACAACACGTTCGAGCCGCTCAACGTGATCGCCGCGTGGCTCGACGTCGAGACGGCCGGCGCCGTCAGCGTCGGCCTCTTCGGCGGCTTCCTGCGGAACCTCGGCACGTCCGAGAGCGGGCTCGACCCCGACGCCGTCGTGTTCGTGGCGCGGGGCTACGGCGAGACGGACGCGGTCGAGCACCTGTGGCGGGTGTCGCCGCGGCTGAACGTCCGCGCCGGCGCGGTCCGCTTCGGGTTCGAGGTCCAGGCTACGGGCGCGCGCTACGTCGTCGGCGCCACCCCGGCGGCGGTCTACGACGACAGTCTCGCCCCGAGCGGCGACGCGTCCGAGGACGTGGTCAACCTCCGCGGCAACCTCTCCGTCTTCCTCAACTTCTGACCCCCCGACGCCATGCGCATGACCAAGGAAGCCTACTGGCAACGCCAGCTCAAACGGATCGCGATTTTGCTCACGGTGTGGGCCGTCGTCGCCTTCGGGATGTCGATCTTCGGCGCCCCGTTCCTCAACCAGTTCTCGTTCGGCGGCGTGCCGTTCGGGTTCTGGATGGCGCAGCAGGGGAGCAT
>CAYTJT010000531.1:0-1647 GCA_964438105.1 uncultured Rhodothermales bacterium
GGCTCAGTCGTGACTTCACGGCCGATCGGCTCCGGTCTCCCTGAACCTCAGCGACTTCAGCGGTGGAGAGCCCCACGACCTTGAACAGGAGCAGCGCCGCGCGGTCCCGCTCGGGAAGCTGCGCGAGTGCACGGAGGAGCACGCGTACCTCCGGGTCGGGCTCGCCTCGCTCGTAGATCACGGGGGCGTCTTCGCCCGCAGCATCGAGCGGGACGAGCCTCCGCCAGAAGCGCCGCCGCCGGGCCGTATGGTGGCAGCGCGTAACGATCCGGAACAGCCACGGCCGAAAGGCTGCGAGATCGCGGAGTTGGTCGAAGCGTTCGAGCGCCCGTAGCAGCGCGTCGTGGAGCACGTCCTCGGCCTCGTCGGGCGACCACCCCGCGCAGAGCGCGCGGCAGTACCGGAGGGCATCGTCGTAGTGAGGCCGGAGGGCTTCGAGAAACGGTTGGGCGTCGGGCATGGAGCGGTGGCGCTTGCTGAGCGGCGGGTTCACTAACAAGACACCGCGCGCGCCCCAGCGGTCGCAACGAGGGTCGAGTTTTTTTGACGCCCCTACCTTGCCTCTGACCGACGCAATCGGTGAACCCGATGGTTCAGCCGCTCCCCCCGTCCGAGCGCCCATCGCTTCGCTCAGCGACCGGCCGAGAAGCGGGGGGAGCGAGTTAGCACGCCGTTGCCCTGCTCTACCCGACGCGACCGGTGGACCCAACAGGTTCCTCCCCGTCCTTACCGCGTGAGCTGGCGGTACTTGATCCGCTTCGGGATGTCGGCCGCCGTGCCGAGCCGCTCGCGGCGGTCCTCCTCGTACTCCGAGTAGTTGCCCGGGAACCAGCGGACGTCGACCTCGCCGTCGGCGCCGACCTCGAAGGCGAGGATGTGCGTGGCGACGCGGTCGAGGAACCACCGGTCGTGCGAGATCACGACGGCGCAGCCCGCGAAGTTCAGGAACGCCTCTTCGAGCGCCCGCAGCGTGTTCACGTCGAGGTCGTTCGTGGGCTCGTCGAGCAGGAGGACGTTCGCGCCTTCCTTCAGCACTTTGGCGAGGTGGACGCGGTTGCGCTCGCCGCCGGAGAGCTCGGTCGTCTTCTTCTGCTGGTCCTGCCCGGCGAAGTTGAACCGCCCGACGTAGGCGCGGGCGTTGACCTCGCGGGGGCCGAGCCTGATGTGCTCACCGCCGCCCGTGATCTCCTGAAACACGGTCTTGTCGCCGTCGAGCGGGCGGCTCTGGTCGACGTAGCCGAGCTCGACGGTCTTGCCCGTCGTGAACGTACCGGCGTCGGGCTCCTCGTCGCCGGTGATCATGCGGAAGAGCGTCGTCTTGCCCACCCCGTTCGGCCCGATGATGCCTACGATGCCGCCGGGCGGGAGGCTGAAGGTGAGGTCTTCGTAGAGCACCCGGTCGCCGTAGCCCTTCGTCACGTCCTCCGCTTCGATCACGACGTTGCCGAGGCGGGGGCCCGGCGGGATGTAGATCTCCATCTCCTCGTTCCGCGCCTCCTGCTGCTCGGCGAGCATCGACTCGTAGCCCGCGATGCGCGCCTTGCTCTTGGCGCGGCGGCCCTTCGGGTTCTGCCGCACCCACTCGAGCTCTTGCTGCAGCGCCTTCTGCCGCTTCGACGCCTGCTTCTCCTCGACGGCGAGGCGGGC
>CAYTJT010000532.1:0-1645 GCA_964438105.1 uncultured Rhodothermales bacterium
TCGCCGCCGAGATCGGCTCGATGAAGGTGACCGAGCAGATCGACGCGATGGAGGCCGCCGCGCTCAAGCCGTTCCACTACCTCGTCGTGACGCGGGTGCTCGCGTGCGTGATCATGTTCCCCCTCATGACGATCCTCGTCGACGTCATCGCGCTCTCGGGCGGGTTCCTGGAGTCGAACCTCGCCTCGGCGATGGACTGGCGCGTGTTCATCGACACGGCGTTCTCGTCGATGCGCTTCGTCGACATCGTCGTGGACACGCTGAAGACGAGCATCTTCGGGTTCATCGTGGGGATCGTGGCGTGCTTCCTCGGCTACACCGTGCGCGGCGGCACGCGCGAGGTGGGGCAGGCGGCGATGCAGGCCGTCGTGCTCTCGTCGCTCCTCATCCTCATCGCCGACGTCGTCGTCGTCCGCATCTCCCTCCTCATCTTCGGCGACGTGTCCGGCGGGTGACCCCCCGACGCGCTGCCCCGTACAGACGCGGCCTGCTGCGTCTCTACCGCTGCCCCCATGTTCGACGCGCTCAAAACCTTCCGCTCCGGCGATTCGCCCGAGGGCGCGCCCGACGGCGATCCCGAGACGGTCCCCGTCACGGCCCCCGTCACCGGCGGCTCCGACCCGCCGCCGGAGGGCACCATCATCCAGCTCCGCAACATCCACAAGAGCTTCGGCGAGAACGACGTGCTCCGCGGCATCTCGCTCTCGGTGAAGAAGGGCACGAGCGCCGTCGTGCTCGGCGGCTCGGGCTCGGGCAAGAGCGTGCTCATCCGCCACATCGTCGGGCTGCTGAAGCCGGACCGCGGCGAGGTCTGGGTCAAGGGCCAGCGCGTCGACCTCCTCGACGGGCCCGCGCTCGACCGCGTCCGCCTCTCGATCGGGTACCTCTTCCAGGGCGGCGCCCTCTTCGACTCGATGACGGTGGAGGAGAACATGCGGTTCTACCTCGACCGCCACACCTCGCTCTCCCCGGCGGAGAAGCAGGAGCGCATCGAGCGGGCCGTCGAGGACGTGAACCTCCCGCAGACGCTGAAGCAGTACCCCGCCGAGCTCTCCGGCGGGCAGAAAAAGCGGATCGGGCTGGCGCGCGCCGTGATCCTCGAGCCCGAGATCATCCTCTACGACGAGCCCACGACCGGGCTCGACCCGGTGAGCGTCCGCGTCGTCTCGGACCTCATCGTCCGCCTCCGCGACCAGCGCGGCATCACATCGATCGCGATCACGCACGACCTGCTGGCCGCCTCCATCATCACCGACGAGGCCCACTTCCTCTACAAGGGCCGCTTCGTCGCCAGCGGCAGCCTCGACGAGATCCGCGCGACCGACGACCCGATCCTCGACGAGTTCTTCCACGGCACCGAGGAATACGGGAGTTGACGAGTGACGAGCTTAGCATGACGGGTGGCGAGCGACGTGTTTCCGACGGGCACCCATTCGTCGCTCGACGTTCGTCGCTCGTCGTCCCAGCCACCGCGTACACTACGCGGCTCGTCGCTGGAGTTATACTTCGGCCCCTACACGAACCCCACAGGTAGTCCCCATGTCCCGTCAAGCCCGGCTCGGCCTCATCGTCCTCGGCGGCGTCGTCGCGTTCATGCTGGCGCTCTTCGTGCTCGCCAACCGCACGTTCCTCCTCTCCGACACGT
>CAYTJT010000533.1:0-1626 GCA_964438105.1 uncultured Rhodothermales bacterium
GTGGCCGCCGTGCTCGTGGTGTGGGTGGCCTTCCGCCTCCGCAAGCCGATCCTGGAGCTCGAGACGGCCGCTGGCGACGTGATCGACGGGGACCTCAGCGCCAGCGTCGCTGCGGACTCGGACGACGAGATCGGCCGGCTCGGGAAGCGGTTCAACCGCATGGTGGAGGCCATGCGGGAAGCGCTGGGGCAGGCCGAAGAGCGGGGCCACGCCGCCGAAGCCGCCACCGCCGAAGCGCGGGACGCGCAGGCCGAAGCGCAGGAGCAGCAGGCCTACCTCGCCCGCAGCGTCGACGCCCTCCTCGCCGAGGTCGGCCGCTTCGCCGACGGCGACCTTACCGTCCACGCCGAGGCGGAACGCGCCGACGACGAGATCGCCCAGCTCTACGAGGGGTTCAACCGCGCCGTCGCGAACCTCCGTGCGATGATCGCACGTGTGGGGGGCGCCGCTGAGGACGCCGCCAGCGCCGCCGCGCAGATCGGCGCCTCCACCGACCAGCTCGCCGCCGGCTCGCAGGAGCAGTCGGCCCAGGCCTCCGAAGTCGCCGCCGCCGTCGAGGAGATGGTCCGGACGATCGTCGACACGAGCCAGAACGCGACGCGCACGGCCGAGACGGCCGCTAAGAGCGGGGAGGCCGCGCAGGAAGGCGCTGCCGTCGTCACCGAGACCGTCGCGAAGATCCGCGAGGCCGCCGACGTCGTCGGGACCAGCGCCGAGACCGTCGAGCGCCTCGGGGCCTCGTCGGAGCGCATCGGCGAGATCGTAGCGACGATCGAGGACATCGCCGACCAGACGAACCTCCTCGCCTTGAACGCCGCGATCGAGGCGGCGCGCGCGGGCGAGCACGGGCGCGGGTTCGCCGTCGTCGCCGACGAGGTCAGGAAGCTGGCCGAGCGGACGATGGGCGCGACCGACGAGATCGGCGGGATGATCGCGCAGGTGCAGTCGGAGACGGCCGCGGCCGTCGAGGCCATGCGGCGCGGGAGCACCGAGGTCGAGGCGGGCATCACCCTCGCCGACCGCGCGGGGGCTTCCCTCCACGAGATCGTCGCGGGGGCGGAGGAAACCCGCTCTATGGTGAACTCGATCGCGGCGGCCTCGGAAGAGCAGTCGACGACGAGCGAGCAGATGGCGCGGAGCGTGGAGATGATCTCGTCGGTGAGTGGGGAGTCGGCGCAGGGGCTCTCGCAGATCGCCGACGCGGCGGGCGGGCTCAGCCGCCTCACCGAAGAGCTCCGCGGGCTCGTCGGGGCGTTCCGTACTGCGGCAGATGGCGAGGTCGGGAAGCCGGCGGTCGGCACGGGGAGCTCCCCCGCGTCCACGGGCGACGGGCACGCAGTCCCCGCCGCTCTTCCCACGCCAACGGTCGCACCCCGCGGCTCGTGCCCCGTTCGCCACGGGAGTAGCCGCGGAGTCTAACCACGGCGAAAGGCCAGGGATAGCCCCTGGCCGGACCCCTATCCCCTTCACCACAAACCCAGAGCGGTCTCTACGTCGAGGCCGCTCTCTTAGCCCCCTTCCTCTGGTGTCTACGCAATCCAAACAGGACACGGTATCCGACCTCCTCCAGCTCGTCTCGTTCGTCATCGAGGGCGAGGAGTTCGGCATCGACATCCTCAAGGTCCA
>CAYTJT010000534.1:0-1618 GCA_964438105.1 uncultured Rhodothermales bacterium
CGAGCGCGCCGAGGACTCGCCCTCGGAGGAGGAGCGGGAAGCTGCCCAGCCCCCGCAACTCGGACCGACGCATGAACGCCCGCAGGGACGGCACGAGCTTCGGCCCCTCCACGGCCCGCTCGTCGCGCACGAGGAGCGGCGTCGCTTCGAGCGAGTAGGTCGCCCACGTTCGCTGGGCGCGGCACGTCTGGACCTCTTCGTACGAGATGCTCTGGGACCACGCCCGGATGTCGAAGTCGGCGCCGTCGCGGCCGAGCAGGACGGCCGCGTCGCTCTGCATCGTCTCCTCGACGACGCGGATCACGGCGCGGTAGAGCGCGTCGCCGCTCTTCGCCGCGTCCACGGCGGTGCTGAACCGCACGAGCGCCTCGAGCTGCTCCACGCGGCGGCGCTCGTTCTCGAGCGCGAGGCGCTCCTCGGTGACGTCCTCCATCGTGCCCTCGTAGTAGCGCAGCGTCCCGTCGGGCTCGCGGATGGCGCGCGCGTTCTCGCGCGTCACGATCCCCCGCCCGTCGGCGCGCTCCCACCGCATCTCGAAGCCGTGCACCTCGCCGTCCACCTCGATCTGCCGCCGGAACGCCTCGCGCGGATACTTCGCCCGCTCGACGATCTCTTCGCCGAGCAGGTCCTCCACGGACTCGTACCCGAGCATCCGCGCGAGCGCGGGGTTCGCGAAGAGGATGCGCCCGTCCTCGGTCGAGCGGTAGAGCCCGACCGGCATGTGCTCGGCGATCGCGTAGAACGTGGCGTCCGCCTCGGCGGACGGGTCGTGGGGCGAGGGCGTTTCCGCGCGGCGATCCCGCAGGGCCTTCGCCACGGCGACGCCCAACCGCTCGATGTGGGCCGTCGAGATCACGTCGCGCACGCCCCCCTCGATCAGGGAGACCACGTCGGCGTCGGCGCCCTCTCCAGTGACGACGAACAGCGGCGGGGGGGCGGGCAGCCGCTGCGCCCAGCTCAGCACGTCCCAGGCCGTGGACGGCGGCGCGCCGGGCCCGACGAGCACGGCGTCCCACGCCCGCTGCTCCAGGGCGATGCCCGCAGCCGTGGACGTCTCGACGTGGTGAGGGCGGGGGTCGTAGCCGGCCCGCCGGAGCGCGGCGAGGGCGGGCGAGGCGGGGTCGTCCGCGACGAGGAGGAGCTGCAGAGGAGAGATCATCGAGCAAGTAGACGCTGTGGGATCTGCCGGTTATGCAAACGAGGTGCCATGCCCCCCGGCGGTACGGAAGCGGGCCTAAATCCGAACTCGACAACCCGACCAGGCTAACCCAAGCACATCTTTGCCCACGCGCATTTCAGATCTTCCCTGACGGGGGGTGTACGGGCCCCTGTCGCCCTGTCGCATCGCCGGCCGCGCGTATCTTTTCGTACCACCGCCCCGACGCTTATGTCCGCATCCGCCGCCTTCGCCCTCGCGCTCCTCCGCATCGACGGGGTCGGGCGCGTGACGGCGCAGCGCCTGCTCGCGCACTTCCCGAGCTACGATGCGCTGCGGGCGACGCCCCGCGAGCAGGTGCTCCTCCGCATCAAAGGCGCCCCACGCGCGGCCGACCTCGTGGCCCGGCTGTTCGACGAAGGGGAGATGCGGCCCCTGCTCGATCAGGCGTCCGAGACGGTG
>CAYTJT010000535.1:0-1611 GCA_964438105.1 uncultured Rhodothermales bacterium
TTCCGCCTGCGGCTCTTCCGGGAGGACGGAGAGAGCATCCTCAGCCAGCCGGTGGCCGTGGGCGTGCTGCCGGACCGCCCGCTGGCCGTCTTCCCGAATCCCTTCAGAGGCGAAGCGCGGGTCGTCGTGGACCTGACCCGGCGCGCCGAGGACGAGGCCGAGCGCGTCCGCGTGGTCGTCTACGACGTGCTCGGCCGCCGCGTCGCCGAGCTGTTCGACGGGACGCCCGCGTCGGCCGACGCGGTGCTGGAGCTCACCCTCGACGGGCGGGGGCTAGCGCCGGGGGCATACTTCGTCCGCGTCGACGGGAATTCCTTCGAGGCGACCCAACTCGTGACGCGGGTGCGATAGCGCGCCGCCGAGGCCGGGCAGCAGGCTGCATCACGGCACGAAAGCGATGCAGGTGTTTCGCCCCATGTCGATGGGGTCTCCCGAACCGAGGAAGCTGGGCGCGTATCCGGGAGACCCGTCGGGAGCGGGCAGGCCGCCGCTGATCCGGCCGCTGAGCGCTTGCGCACCCCCTTCGCTGGAGGCCCGCAGCGAGCCTTCGAACTCGGCGTCCCGGATTCCCGCGAAGGAGCACGTGAAGGACACGTCGTCACCGACCTGAGAGCCTTCGAGGGAAGCCGAGCCGACGATGTCCTCCAGGGCCACGGTAGCAAAGTCCTGAGACACTACGACGGAAGCCGTGCACGTACCCGTGAGCGTGGCCTCCCGTTCTTCCCGCTGCTGGGCGTCGACTGCGAACGACACCCGGTAGAAAACGCCGCCCGTCGTCGTGGGGGCGATGAGCTCCTCGAAGCAGTACGCCCCTTCGGCTGTTACGAAGGGGTCCGAGTCCTCGCCGGAGTCGCACCCGACAGCAAACGAGAGAAGGACGATCAGGGAGAGCGTACGCATCCGACGCAGAGGTAGGGGGGAACGAGAAGATGTCGGTTGTGGGCGGAAGATATTTGGGGATCGGTTAGCTGGCAAAATGCGTAGAGCGCCGGGGAGCCTCGTACGACCTGTTCGGAGGGATACCTCGAAAGAGGGAGGGAGTTATGTTAGAGGCCTCCACCAGACTTCTGCCTGCATGGCCGAGCCACCGGATCAGGACATCAGCGCCGTGTCGGCGAAGCAGCCCACGGCCGTCGCCGGGCCGAAGAAGTTCGGCACGTTCGCGGGCGTGTTCACGCCGACGCTGCTGACGATCCTCGGCGTGATCATGTACCTCCGCACGGGCTGGGTGGTCGGGAACGCGGGCGTGCTCGGCGGGCTCGGGGTGATCCTCCTCGCCTTCGGGATCACGATCGCCACGGGCCTCTCGATGGCGTCGATCACGACGAACATCCGCATCGGCGCGGGCGGGGCGTACTCGATCATCTCGCAGTCGCTCGGCATCGAGGTGGGCGGGAGCGTGGGGATCCCGCTCTACCTCTCCCAGGCCCTCGCCGTGGCGATGTACGTGTTCGGCTTCCGCGAGGGCTGGCGCTTCGTCTTCCCCGACCACCCCGCGCTCGCCGTCGACCTCGCGATGTTCGCCGTCGTGTTCGGGATTGCGCTCGTGAGCGCGTCGTTCGCCTTCCGCGTGCAGTACGCGATCATGGCCGTGATCGCGGCGTCGCTCGT
>CAYTJT010000536.1:0-1607 GCA_964438105.1 uncultured Rhodothermales bacterium
GGCGACGACAACGTCGCTTATCAGGAGCAGTACGGCGGCGACGACAACTTCGCCGAGATCTATCAGAGCGGTGGCTTCAACGACGCCACGCAGTACCAATACGGCGACGGTCATACCGCCCTCATCATCCAGAGTGGCAGCGGAAACGTCGCCACGCAGAACCAGAGCAACTGATCGCGTCGGGCCGTCCGAGGACCGCGTGTTGCGCCTCGGACGGCCTTTTTCTGGCCCCTGCCCCCATGCTCCGAACGCTGCTCCTCTCCCTCGGCCTGCTGCTCGCCGGCCCCCTCGCGGCGCAAGACGCCGCCCCCGCCACCTTCGCCGAGGGCGCGCTGCTCGACCGGGCCGAGGCGCTCGACGCCGCCCGCGCGCTCGTGGACCCGGCGGACCGCGCGGCCCTCGACGCGTTCGACCCGGACAGGCTCGGGCACGTCGGCCTCGTCCGTCAGGAGGGCACCGGCCATGCGGCGGCGCTCCACCAACTCGGCCCCGCCAACCTCGCTGCGCTCTACCAGCGCGGCGCCGACCAGTCGGCCCTCGTCGAGCAGGTCGGCGCGGGGAACGTCCTCGGCCTCCGCCTCGACGGCGACGGCCACGCCGTCACGGCCCGGCAGCTCGGCGACGGCAACCTCTACCTCCTCGACGCCGACGGCCCCGCTGGCGGACCCGCCTTCGACCACGCCGTGCTCCAGGTCGGGGACGACCTCCAGGCGATCCAGACGGGCGTGACCGCCGCGCCGTTCGACGTCGAGCAGCGCGGCACGGGGATGAGCCTGATCATCCGGCACTGAGCCCACCCGCCCCGCACCGGGTGTAGAGGGAGGTACAGCCGCCTCCCATTTCCTACGCCTGCTCAGCGCCATGCCTCGCCCCGCCGCCCTCCTCGTCCTCGCCCTCGCCGGGTGCAAAGAAGGCCTCCTCGAGCCCGAACGGTCGGGCGACATCGGGGGGGTCGTCGTCGATGTCGAGACGGGCGTGCCGCTCGCCGACGCGACCCTCACCACGAGCCCCGCCTCGGACGCGCCCGCGGCGTCGGTCGTGAGCGACGGCGTGTTCCCGCCTCCGGCCGACGGCTGAGGCCCGCCGCGAGAAACGGGGGGCGATGAGCCGGGGGCGAGGCCGGACGGTGTAGAGCAGAGAGAAGCCCCCTTGCTTCTCCCTTTCCCCAACCTCCGAGGTTCCAACCATGCACACGCTCCACCGCTTCTCCCTCCTCGCCCTCGTCGGGCTTCTCGTCCTCAGCGGCTGCGACGCCTTCGACGACCCCGCCGAGGCGGTCAACGCCGTCGAAGGCGAACCCCTCGCCGCCCAGGTCGACTACTCCCTCATCGACGACGCGACCGTCGCCCTCCTCACCCGCGACGGCGCCCCCGACGCCGAGCTCGAACGGCGCGGCTTCCGCCGCACCGGCGCCGTCTTCACGATGTCCGACGCCGCCGGGGGCAACGAGATCCTCGCTTTCGACCGCGACCGCGACGGCCGCCTCACCGCCGCCGGCACCTACCCGACCGACGGGCTCGGCAGCGGCGACGGGCTCAACGGCACCTCGAACCCGATGGCCTTCGCCGGCGGCAACCGCTACCTCTACGCCGTCAACGGCGGGAGCG
>CAYTJT010000537.1:0-1598 GCA_964438105.1 uncultured Rhodothermales bacterium
CGAGGACGACTGGCACAACTTCACGGCCCTCAACTTCCCGCCGGACCACCCCGCGCGCGACATGCAGGACACGCTGTTCGTGGAGCCGCCCGCGCCCGAGGGCCGCGGGATCGTAATGCGGACGCACACCTCGCCCGCGCAGATCCGCGTGCTCGAAGAGGCGGTCAAAAACGAGACGGGGCCGCCGGTCCGCGTGATCGTGCCCGGCCGCGTCTACCGCAACGAGGCGATCTCGTACAAGAGCTTCTGCCTGTTCCACCAGGTCGAAGGACTCGTCGTGGACGAGGGCATCACGTTCGCCGACCTCAAGGAGATGCTGCACGTCTTCGCCCAGACCCTCTTCGGCGACGACGTCCGGATGCGGTTCCGCCCGAGCTTCTTCCCCTTCACCGAGCCCTCGGCCGAAGTCGACATCTGGTGGGCCGACGAGAACGTGGATGGCGGTGGGCGCTGGCTCGAAATCCTCGGCTGCGGCATGGTCGACCCGAACGTGCTCGAAGCCGTGCAGATCGACCCCGAACGTTACACCGGCTACGCGTGGGGCATGGGCGTCGAGCGCATGGCGATGCTGAAGTACGGCATCGACGACATCCGCCTGTTCTACGAGAACGACGTCCGCTTCCTCCGCCAGTTCTGATCCCCTCTTCCGTACGACCACGATCACCGCGTACGGGCACGATGCACCGCGCCCCCAACCCACGCATCGTGCCCCCAACCCACCGTTCCTCCCGATGAACATCTCCTACAACTGGCTCGCCGACTACGTCGACCACGGGCTCGCCCCCGCCGAACTCGCCGACGTGCTGACGATGCTCGGCCTCGAAGTCGAAGACGTGGAAGCGCGCGGGCGCGATCTCGACGGCGTCGTCGTCGGCCACGTCGTCGACGCACGGCCCCACCCGAACGCGGACCGGCTCACCGTCTGCGACGTCGACCTCGGCGGCGCGGTCGAATCGGACGGCCCGGTGCAGATCGTCTGCGGCGCGCCGAACGTGGCGGCCGGGCAGAAGGTCGCGGTGGCGACCGTCGGCACGACCCTCGTGCTGCCGTCGCGGAAGGACCCCAGCAAGCTCGAACCGCTCACGCTCGGCAAGGTCAAGCTGCGCGGCGAAGTGTCGAACGGGATGATCTGCGCCGAGGACGAACTCGGGCTCGGTACCGACCACAGCGGCATCATGGTGCTCGACGACGCCGCCACGGTCGGGCAGCCGTTCGAGCAGTACCTCGCCGAGCGCGGCCGCACCCCGCGCGATTACACGATCGACATCGCGATCACGCCGAACCGGCCCGACGCCGTGAGCCACATCGGCGTGGCGCGCGACGTGGCGGCCGTGACCGAGAAACCGCTGCGGAGGCCGGAGGTCGACCTGCCGAAGGAGGGCGGCAAAGCCGCTGAGGCGTTCTCCGTCGAGATCGAGGCGCCGGCCGTGTGCGGGCGCTACGTCGGGATGCTCGTGCGCGGCGTGACGGTCAAAGAGTCGCCGGGCTGGCTCAAGGCGCGGCTCGAAGCCGTCGGCCTCCGCCCGCGCAACAACGTCGTCGACGTCACCAACTACGTGATGTACGAGGTCGGGCAGCCGCTCCACGCCTTCGACTTC
>CAYTJT010000538.1:0-1589 GCA_964438105.1 uncultured Rhodothermales bacterium
CCGACGGCCACCGTTGTTGGGGTGCGACGGGTGGTGGTGCATGGTGGTGATCCTCCGGGCCTGCCGGCCCGCTCTGATTGGAGGTTGGCGGTAAAGCGAGAGGGTTGCTCTCGCCGTTCGAGTGGGATCGGATGATCCCGTGGGACCAGGTCCCGTGGGACCAGGTCCCGTGGGACCGAGTCGGTCCCGGTTGCGTCGGGCGGCTCGTAGGAGCGGCTCCATCCCCATGGGCCTCTCCCCTCCCCGACCGACACACGTCTATCGCCGTGCGCGGTCTGCGCGCGGGCTCATTCTGGCGGCTTTTTGATCTCGCCAGCGTCATCGAAGTCGTGACCGAGGTCGTAACCGACCGTGAGGAGGCTCTGGAGGTCGAACGAGCCGTCAGGGCTCAGGCCGCGGACGCGGACGAGGTCTCTCACCCGCCGGGTCCGGTGTCCACCCTCCATAACGACGATGAGGTCGACGGCCTCGGCGATGAGCTCGGTTTGGCTGGGCACGTTCGCGCGCTGGCAGAGCCGGTCGATCCGGAGCAGCGCGGCGGCGGCGTCCTGCGCGTGGAAGGTCCCCAGCCCGCCGGGATGGCCCGTGCTCCAGGCGTCGAGGAGGTCGAGCGCCTCCGGCCCCCGGACCTCCCCCACCACGATGCGGTCGGGGTAGGCGCGGAGGGTGTGGCGGACGAGCTGCGCGAGCGTCACGCTCGGCGTCGTGCGGAGGGCGAGGTGGTCGCGCGCCTCGCACTGGAGCTCGACGGTGTCCTCCAGGATCACGACGCGCTCGCCGGAGCAGCGGTCGGTGATCTCCTTGAGGAGCGCGTTCGTGAACGTGGTCTTCCCGCTCCCCGTGCCGCCGGCGACGAGCACGTTCCACCGCTCCACGACCGCGCGGCGGAGGACCTCGCGGCCTTCCGGGGGCAGGATCCCCTGCTCCACGTAGTCGTCGAGGGTGTAGACGACGGCGGGAGGCTTGCGGACGACGAAGGCGGCACCGGCGGCTATCGGGGGGCGGAACCCCTGAAGGCGCGCGCCGCGGAACCGCTCGACCGGCAGCTCGGCCTGGATCGAGGGGCTGTCGCCGTCGAGCGTGAGGCCGTGGAGGTCGGCGACGGCGTTGAGGAACTGCTCGACGCGCTCGCCGGCGATCCGCTCGCCCGTGTCCACCTTCCCCCGGCTCCGCGTGTCGAACCGGACGCGGCCGTCCTGCGGATTCACGTAGATCTCCGTCACGTCGTCGGTGGCGAACCCGGCCACGATCGTCTCGCCCAGGTAGCGTGCCATCATCTCGGCCACGCGCGCCGAGCGTGTCTCGGCCAAGCGGTCGTCGGAGGACCGATCTTCGGAAGGCAAGCCTTCCGCTGCGGCGGTCTCTCCCGTCGCTCGCTCGGCCACTGCGGCAAGGGCCGCATGGCTCCCGTTCGTAGGGGTCGTGTCTCTCTCCAAAACGTCCTGCATCGTACTGCGCTCGTAATCCTGTCATCGAGTTCTATTGACCGGCGTTTCCCGCCGCCGGCTTGGGTCACGTCGCCGTGACACGCGGCGGAATTATTAAGCCGAAGTGAAGGGGGCGTCAAGGGACGGAGAAGCCCTTGGGGC
>CAYTJT010000539.1:0-1579 GCA_964438105.1 uncultured Rhodothermales bacterium
TGACCGACACCTCAGGGTGAACGCGGTTCTTTGGAATCAGCGCGGGCCAGTACGCGATCACCTCGCTCGGCTTCGGGCGGCCCCCGGCGAAGCCGGTCACGGCGCTCGGGCCGGTCAGGATTAGCGGCGCGATCTCGCGGCCGAACTGCTCGACGGCAGCGCGGTCGCCCGAGCGGACCGAGACGCGGAGCATGACCTCGTCGAGGTCGGCCTCGCGGTCGGCGTTGCGGCCTTCGTCTTCGGTCAGCGCGTTGAGGCCGATGAGTTCGCTGCGGACCTCGTCGAAGCGCAGGTCAAGCGCGTCGAGCCGTTTCTTCAGAATGTCGGCGGCGGCGCGGGCTTTCTTCGCCGCGTCGGGCCAGGCGTAGACGAGCGTGCTCGACGCTTTCCACCCGTCGCTGTAGGCCGCGCTGACTTTGTAAAACTCGGTGTCGGGCTCGCCCGCGATGCCGTGGACGCGGACGCGGTGCTCGCCGTCGGCGTCGAGGTGGATCGAGGTGAAGTCGGCGATGCAATCGGGGGTGATGTAGTCCTTCGGGTCGCCGATCTCGTAGAGCAGTTGCTCGGCGACGGTCGCCGTCGAGACGAGCCCGCCGGTGCCGTCGTGTTTGGTGACGGTGAACGTCCCGTCGGGCCGCGCCTCGACGATCGGGAAGCCGATGCGCGCCATGTCGGGGACCGTGTCCCAGTCGGTGAAGTTGCCGCCCGAACTCTGCGCGCCGCATTCGAGAATGTGCCCGGCGACCGTCCCGGCGGCCATCTTGTCCCAGTCGTCGCGGTCCCACCCAAACTCCCAGATCATCGGCGCGAGCGTCAGGCCGGTGTCGGTCGTGCGCCCGGTGATGACCACGTTGGCCCCCTGCTCGAGGGCTTCGACAATCGGGCCGGCGCCGAGGTACGCGTTCGCGCTCACCATCCGGTCGCGGACGGGGGCGAGCGGCTCGCCCGTCTCCATGTGCCTCAGTTCGACGCCATCAGCGAGCAAATCGTCGAGGTCATCGAGCAGATCGTCGCCGGTGACGACGGCGATCTTGACGCCTTCGATCCCGCGCTCGCGGGCGTTCTCAAGGATCGCGTCGCGGCAGCCGAGCGGGTTCACGCCGCCCGCGTTCGAGATGATCGTGAAGCCGCGCTCCCGGATGTCCGGCAGCAGCTCGGTGACGACCTCGACGAAGTCGCGCGCGTACCCGAAGGTGGGGTTGCGGAGCTTCTGCTTCTGGAGGATCGACATGGTGACCTCGGCGAGGTAGTCCATCACGAGGTAGTCGAGGGGGCCGCCGCGGGCCTGGTCGATGGGGGCGCGCTGGAGGTCGCCCCAGAAGCCCTGGCCGGAGGCGATGCGGATCGTGTCTTTCATAAGAGCGGTCGGGTGAGCGAGAGGCCGGGGAAGTTACGCGATGCGTACCGCGTGATGCGTGAGGCCGCCCGCCCGTCGGGCCGGCGCGCACACGTCCCTCGGCTCGCGCCCCCGCCGCGCGTCACACGTACGGGCTCTGCACGCGCGCCGTCGCGATCTTCTGCGTGTCGATGGCGATGACGAGCTCCTCGTTCGTCGGGATCGTCCAGACCTGGACGGCGC
>CAYTJT010000540.1:0-1578 GCA_964438105.1 uncultured Rhodothermales bacterium
GTCGCCCACGACCTTCATGCCGGCGACCAGCGCCTCGGTCAGGACGCGGTACGGCTCCCACCCGCGGTCGAGCAGGATGCGCACGCTCTCCTCGATCTCCTCTTTCAGCCCGTCGTAGAGGTCGTCGTGCATCTGCGCGACGAGTTCGCCGTCGTCCAGATCGGACAGGATGATGTCGTCGTCGGCCATCGCGCACCCCTGGGTCAGGTCGGGACCATCTAGGGTTCGAGGCGGTGCGCCGTCCAGACGGTTTGCGACGCGGCGTTGCGGTTCACCGACGTTCGGAAACGGAGCGCCGCCGCGAGAGACCCCAGAGGACGCCCAGCGCACCGACCGCGAGCGGCAGGGAGCCAGGCACGGGAACGGGGGCGATCCCCCCGATCTCGGCGAGGACGGCGTCGGCAATCGCCTCGTGCGCAAGGGAGTTCGGATGCACCGGATCCCACCACAGCGTCGTGGACGGGTCGAGCCCCGGATCTGTCGTGCAAGGGGGAACGACCACGACCGAGCCGCCGATGACGCAGGGATCGGTGACGTTCGTGAAACCGAGCGAGACGGGATCGGCGACGGCCTCTTCGAGCAGACCGCCCGCGTCGATGATGCCGGCGTCGAGACCGAGGAAGGACAGGAGCCCGACCTGCCGTGCCAGCTGTGCGTCGTAGGCTTCGCTGGCGGCCCTGGCGGCGGCGGCCAGCGGCGTGCCGGCATAGCGCGGCGCGAGCGAGAGGTCGCCCAGCGTGAGGAAGAGATAGTCCTCGACGCCTCCGGCAGCGAGGCTCGCCGCCGCAGTGGTCACGGCCGAGGCCGCGAGGCGGGCGACGGTCTCGCCCGTGCCCCCCGCCAGGGCGCCGAAGATGTCGTTCGCCCCGCCCCAGAAGATGGCGAGCGGGCTCGGCCCCGGCGTCACCGTGCCCGTGATCCGGTCGGCCGCGAACTCGGCGAGCTGGGCGGCGAGCGGCGGCGGCCGCGACGAGAAGTCCGTGCCCAGCACCTCGGTGCCGCCGATGGCGTAGTTCCGCACCGGCCTGCCCTCGGCCTCGAACCGGTCGCCGACGATCCCGGCCCAGACGGGGCCGCCGGGCCCGGTGAACTGACCGCGGTAGTAGGGCGGCGTCGGCGGAACCTGCCCGCCGCTCAGGGCGAAGGCCCGGCCGACGTCGGAGAGGCTGTCGCCGAAGACGTAGAGGTCGGAGAACTCGAGCGTCGTGGCGTCGGCGGGACCCGAAATCGCCAGCGTCGCCGCCAAGGTGCCCCCGAAGTATCGCAGCATGCCCATCCCCCGACCTCGCGCTTTGCTCATGAAGCAACCATAGGAAGCAACGTGTAGCGCGAACACCGCAAATGGGACGTGGCATCTGTTCGCTGTATGTTCCATACAGTCGGCATGGGAAGGATCGAGATCGGTGACACGTGACACGTGACACGTGACGAATTAAATGTTCACGGTCGTAACGGATTGTCGATCCGCGGATGCTCTTAAGCCACTGAAATTTAGGGACGACGGGTTCCACCCGCGGGGTGTGGCGGCACGGGCGCTAAGTCATTGCTTTTTCTGGTGGCGCGGGATTTGGCGGAACT
>CAYTJT010000541.1:0-1569 GCA_964438105.1 uncultured Rhodothermales bacterium
CCCTCCGGCCGGCCGCCTCGACGACCACGACGTAGGCCCCCGACCGCAGCCGATCCGTCGGGAGGGCAACGCGGTGGGCGCCGGGGCCGAGCCGGTGGTGGGCGGAGGCCACCTCCCGGCCGAGCCCGTCGAGCACGCGCAGCGCGACGACTCCGCCCTCGGGAGCCGGAGCCACACCGCGCCCGCGCCGGTTGCGACGGGGTTCGGGAACGGACCCTCCAACCAACTCGTCGCGCCGGTGACGGGGGCGGGCTCCGCGGCGACGGGCGGCGTCTGAGCCGCCTCCACGGCGAGCCGCCACGCCGCCGGCATCGAGCCCGGCACGTACCAGTTCCCGACGCCCTCGGAGAACTCCTCGGCGTAGAACCACACGAGGTCGTCGGCGCGGGCGAGCGCGTTGCGGAGCGTGGCCTCCATGATGGCCGGGTTCATCGGGTAGCCGGCGTCCTCCTGCCACGCGATGTTGTACACGCCGAAGCTGTTCGAGACGAGGCCCGGCCAGACGAGGCGGAGCGGCGGCGGGATGACCTCGCTGTCGGTCTCCTCCGACGCGATCCCGAACTCGCGCCAGGCGTAGGCGAGCTGGAAGTCCTCGGCCGTGCGGTACTGGTAACACTCCCCGCCGTCGATGATGCGGTTGCCCGGCCCGGCCCCTTCGAGGAACCCGACGAAGAGCGGCCCGAGCAGCTCGTACTCGTCGGCGTCGGCGACCTGGAGGAGGCGGACCTCGTCGGGCGTGGCGGGCTCCGAGAGCCACGCACCGAAGGTGAAGAGCACCTCGGCGTCGGGCCAGACGGCGGCGACGGCCCCCATCACCTGCCGCCCGCGCAGCCGCGTCTGCTCGCGGTACGCGGCGAGGTCGGCGACCGGCTCGGCGTAGTCCTCGGGGAAGTTCAGCCAGGGCTCGCCGTACTCCTCGACGTCGAAGAAGATGCCGGCGAACCCGGCGTCGCGGGCGGCCTCGGCGAGCGCGCCCCAGTTCGCCACGACGGGCGCCCACGCCGCGTCGTCGAACACGTCGCCGGGGTCGTCGATCGTGACGAGGAGGAAGTTGTGGTCGAGCGCCTCGAACTGCCCGGCGATGGGCGCGAGGCTCGCGGCGACCTCCGCCGCCGTGAACGTCCAGCCCGGCTTCATGAGCTGCCACGAGGCGAGGACCGTCACCGTGATCCCGTCGAACGGGAGCGCCTCAAGGTGGTCGAGGTGCAGGGCGAGGTGCTGGGGGTACGTCGTCGGGAAGTCCGGCTGCTGGTGGACGATCAGCCGGGGTTGCGCCCCCGCCGACGCGGCGCACACGAGCAGCAGGAGAAGCGAGCGCATCGGGGCTACCGGACGATGGTGAGGCGGCGCGTTTCGGTGCGATCGGCGACGCGGAGGCGGACGAGGTAGAGCCCCGCCGGGAGGCCGCCGAGATCCGCCTGCGCGGTGTGCGACCCGGCCGGGCGCGCCCCCTCCGCGAGCACGGCGACCGAGCGTCCGAGGAGGTCGAACACCTCCAGCCGCACGTCGCCCTCGGCGGGCACGGCGTAGTCGACGCGGACGGCGCCGCGCGCCGGGTTCGGCCCGACG
>CAYTJT010000542.1:0-1562 GCA_964438105.1 uncultured Rhodothermales bacterium
AGTCGTCGCCCTTGAGGATGACGCTCGGATATTTCCACGTGATCGCCGAGCCCGTTTCGAGCTGGGTCCAGGAGATCTTCGAGCGGTTGCCCTCGCAGATCCCGCGCTTGGTGACGAAGTTGTAGACGCCGCCCTTGCCCTCCTCGGAGCCAGGGTACCAGTTCTGGATCGTCGAGTATTTGACCTCGGCGCCCTCTTTCGCGATGATCTCGACGACGGCCGCGTGGAGCTGGTTCTCGTCGCGCATCGGCGCGGTGCAGCCTTCGAGGTAGCTCACGTAACCCGCGTCCTCGCACACGATCAGCGTCCGCTCGAACTGGCCGGTCCCGGCCTCGTTGATGCGGAAGTACGTCGAGAGCTCCATCGGGCAGCGGACGCCCTTCGGGATGTAGCAGAACGAGCCGTCGGAGAACACGGCGGAGTTGAGCGCGGCGTAGAAGTTGTCCGTGTACGGCACGACCGAGCCGATGTACTCGCGCACGAGCTCCCCATGCTCCTGGATCGCCTCGCCCATCGAGCAGAAGATGATGCCCTTCTCGGCGAGCTCCTTCTTAAACGTCGTCGCGACCGAGACCGAGTCCATCACGACGTCGACGGCCACCTGCGGGCGTTCGTCCTCTCCGTCCTCGACGCCGAGGAGCCGCTTCTGCTCCGTGAGCGAGATGCCGAGCTTCTCGAACGTCTCGAGCAGCTCGGGGTCGACCTCGTCGAGCGAGTCGTACTTCGGCTTTTTGCCGGGGGCCGAGTAGTACGAGATGTCTTGGAAGTCGGGCATGTCGTACTGGAGGTGCGCCCACTGCGGGTAGTGCTCGTCGGAGTCGTCGAGGAGCGTCATGACGTGGCGGAACGCCTTGAGGCGCCACGCCAGCATCCACTCCGGCTCTTCCTTTTTCGCGGAGATGAACCGGACGATGTCTTCGCTGAGGCCCTTCGGCGCAGTGTCGGCGTCGGTCTCGGTGACGAATCCGTATTTGTAGCCGCCTTCTTCCTTCTCGATGTCGGCGATCAGATCGTGTTCGGTGTACGTCGGCATGGTCAGCGGTCGTTGAAGGTGCGGCGGGGGAGGGGCGGGCAGAGGCGAACCCGGAGGGCCGAAGGCTGTTCCAACAAGCGCCCCTTTCGCGGCCGCGCTTGAAGCCTGCGGGAAGGCGGACGCCGGGCGCGCGAGGCCGGAAACTCTGCCGTCGGAGGCATGGTATGCACCGCGCTCCGGCGTGTTGCCCCGCGACCTGTTAAGTTCTCCCTAAGTCAGCCCGATATCCCCCCGCTATGGAAGGCATCGACATCACCGACCGCGCCGCCGCCCGCATCCAGGAGATCGCCGAGCGCGCGGGCATCCAGAAAGACGAGCAGTTCCTCCGCGTGGCCGTCGTCTCCGGCGGCTGCTCGGGGCTGACCTACGACCTCGGCTGGGACACGACGCTGCAGGAGAAGGACCGCGTCGTCGGCGAGGCGCCGTTCCGCGTGGTGATGGACCTCAAGAGCTACCTCTACCTCGATGGCACGACGCTCGACTTCTCGGACGGGCTCGAAGGGCAGGGCTTCCACTTCCACAACCCGCA
>CAYTJT010000543.1:0-1551 GCA_964438105.1 uncultured Rhodothermales bacterium
CGTCGATCGTCCGGTGCTTGTCGTCCGCGTAGTCGCGGAGGTCGTGCACGCGGATCTCGACGAGCCCTTTCGTCTGGGCGCGCTGGATGATGGAGTGCTCCAGCGGCCCGGCGACGAGGTCCGGGAGCGCGGTGACGATGTCGATACGCATCAAAGAACAGGGTCGATTGGGGATTCTGGAGTTCTGATTTCGGATTGCAAGGGCACCCGATCCGAAATCCCCAATCCGAAATCACAAATCGAAAAGTCCCTCGGGCGGGCGGATCGTGATCCGCTCGGCGTCGAGGTCGATGGAGGTGACGATCTCGTCCACGTCGGGCACGAGCGCGTCGGGCTGGCCGGGGCGGCGGACGACGAGCAGGTTCTGCGCCCCGCCCGCGAGCACGTCTCCGACCGTCCCGACTTCGGTTCCGTCTTCGGTGACGACGTCGAGCCCGATGAGGTCGTGGAGGAACACGTCGTCGTCGTCGAGCGCCGGGAGATCGGCCTCGGCCGCGTACACACCCTGCCCCCGAAGGAGGTCGGCCTGCTCGCGGTCGGCGATCCCGCCGAAGTGCACGAGCGCGACGACGCCGCGCTTGGTCGGGTGGAACCGCAGGGTCTCCACGGTTCGCTCCCGAGCACGCTCCGCCCCCGCCCCGACGAAGACCCGGTCGAGCGCGGCGAGGCGCTCGGGGTCATCCGTCTCGGGGATCACCTTGATCTCGCCGCGCACGCCGTGGGGAGGCCCACAGGTGCCGACGAGCAGGAGGCTATCGGGGTCGACAGTCGTCACGGTTACGCGGACTTCTCTTCGTCGGCGGATTCGTCGGAAGCCTCGTCGGCGTCCTCATCCGTGGTGCCGACGGCTTCGGGCGCGGTTTCCTGCTCGCGCTCGGCCTCGTCCACGGCCTCGGTTACCTCGGCGACCGTAGCCTCGCCCCCCTCCTCCTCGACTTCCTCGACCACGGTCTGGTCGGCGGCGGCTTCGGGCGCTTCGTCGGGCACGTCGTCGGCGGAGGCCTCGACGGTCTCCTCGGCTTCGGCCGTGTCCGCCTCGGCCGTGTCGGCGGTCGTGGCTTCGGCGTCAGCGGTTTCGGCGGCGTCAGCAGCGGTGTCCGACGTCACGTCGGCGTCGATGTCCGCCGTGGCGTCCGTAGCCTGAGAGGGCTCGCCCGTCGGGACGGCGTCGGCCGAGACCTCGGTGCCGGCGGGGATGTTGTCCTCCTGGTTCAGCTCGTCGCCCTTCTGCGCTTCGGCGTCTTGAGCGGCGGCGAGCTCGGCCTTCGCTTCGGCCTCCTTCTTGGCGCGGATGGCCTCGGCCTCTTCGCGAGCGAGCTTGTCGGCCTCTTCTTTCTGGCGAGCGAGTTCGGCTTCGCGCTCGGCGCGCTCCTTGGCGAGGCGTTTGGCCTCTTCGGCGGCCGTGGCGCGCTCGGCTTCGAGGGCTTCGGCGCGGCGGTCGGCGGCGGTCTTCTTGATCGTCTCGCCCTTCGACTCGCGGTGGGCGAGGAAGTCGTTGACGGCCTGCTCGATCTCGGCCTCTTCCTTGCCCTTGCGGAGCATGTGGAGGCG
>CAYTJT010000544.1:0-1542 GCA_964438105.1 uncultured Rhodothermales bacterium
GCTCGCGATCATCTTCCTCCTCCTCTTCCTCCACTTCCGCAGCGCGACCGAGGCCCTGCTGCTGATGGTCCCGCTCCCGTTCGCCGTCGTCGGTGCGATCTGGCTGATGCTGGCGCTCGGGTACAACTTCTCGATCGCCGTCGGCGTCGGGCTCATCGCGGTCGCGGGGCTCGCGGCCGAGACGGGCGTCGTGATGCACGTCTACCTCGACGAAGCCGTGAAGCGCTACCGCCGCGATGGGCGACTGACGTCGGTGCCTCGACTGAAGGAGGCGCTCGAAGAGGGCGCCGTCGACCGCGTCCGCCCGAAGCTGATGACGGTGTTCACGACCATCATCGGCCTCGTCCCCATCATGATTGGCACGGGTACCGGGGCCGAGGTGATGCAGCGGATCGCGACGCCGATGGTGGGCGGGCTCGTCACGAGCACGGTCCACACGCTCATCATGATCCCCGCGCTCTACGCCGTCGTGCAGGGCCGCCGCCTCCGCCGCGAACTCCGCGAGGCACCCGCAGCCGAGCGGCCCGAGCTCGCTTTCGAACCCCTCGCTCCCGATGCGGCTGCACACGACTCCCGCCACGGCCTGCCCCCCTCCGGCGAGGACGCCCCCTCCAACTCCTGACCCTCGACCCCATGAAGCTCCTTCTTCTGACGCTGGCCCTCACGCTCCCGCTCGCAGCCTGCTCCGGCGACGATGCGAACCCCACACCGGCTGAGACGGCCTCGGCCACTGAGGCGGACCTCCCCCTCGTCACGGTCTATAAGTCGCCGACTTGCGGCTGCTGCGCGAAGTGGGCTGACCACATCGAGGCCGCCGGCTTTCCGGTAAAAACCGTTGACGTCACCGACCTCGGTGCCGTGAAGGCCGAGCACGGCATCCCGGCCCAGTACGGGTCCTGCCACACGGCCGTCGTGGACGGCTACGCCGTCGAGGGCCACGTCCCGGCCGAGGACGTGAAGCGGCTGCTGGCCGAACGTCCCGAGGCCGCCGGCCTCGCCGTGCCGGGGATGCCCATCGGCTCGCCCGGCATGGAGACGCCCGGCCGCCGGGCCGACCGCTACGAAGTGCTCCTCGTGCAGGACGGCGACGCCACGGTCTTCGCCCGTCACTGAACGCTCTCTCCCCACTACCTACCTACCATCAACCAAGACCTCCTGAACCGATGAACACGCTCAACCTCACACGCCGCCCCCTGATGTCTCGCATCACGCGGCTCCCGCTCCTCGCCCTCTTCCTCGCCCTGCCCTTCGCGCTCGCCGCGTGCGGCGACGCCGATCCCGTCGATGCCGACGCCGGAGCGATGCAGGCCGCCCCGCCCACCGGTGCCGGAACGGCCGAAGACGAGATGCACGAGATGCCCGACGGCACGATGATGTCAGACGACGAGATGGACCACGACGGTATGGACGGCATGACCGACGGTGTCGCCTCCGCCCGCATGGAGGGCGGCGTGCAGGTCGTCGAGATCGAAGCCGGTCGGATGGGCTACGCGCCGAAGCAGGTCGCCCTCGAAGCCGGCGTCCCCGCCCGCCTCGTCTTCA
>CAYTJT010000545.1:0-1539 GCA_964438105.1 uncultured Rhodothermales bacterium
GGGCGAGCACGCCGAGGAAGAGCTCGTCGTCCTCACCGCAGCCGAGGTCGAGGAGTTCGGGATCGACGTGCGGACGGCGGGGCCGGGCACGATGGCCGTCGAGAAGGAGCTGCCGGGCGAGGTCCGCGCGAATGAGGACCGCTACGCCCACGTCACGCCCCGCCTCCCCGGCATCGTCCGGAGCGTGAGCGTGAGCGTCGGCTCATACGTCCGGCAGGGCCAGACGATGGCCGTCATCGAGAGCCGCGAGCTGGCCGACCTCTCGGCCGAGTACCTCGCCGCCGTGGAGCGGGAGGAGCTGGCACGGACCTCGTTCGAGCGCGAGGAGCGGCTCTACGAGCAGGAGATCACCTCGCAGGCCGACTACCTCGAGGCGCGGCAGGAGCTGGCCGAGGCCCGCATCCGCACGCGCTCGGCCCGGCAGAAGCTCATCGCGCTCGGGTTCTCCGATGGCTACATCGAGTCGCTCCCGCAGCGGGGCGAGCGGAGCCTCGTTACCTACCCCCTCACGGCCCCGCTCTCGGGCCGTGTCCTCGAGAAGCACATCGTCGCCGGCGAGGCCGTTGAGGCCGACACCGACGCCTTCGAGGTAGCCGACCTCTCTACCGTTTGGGTGGACCTCTCCGTCTACCAGCGCGACCTCGGCGTCGTCCGCGAGGGGCAGGAGGTCGTTGTCGACGCCGGGCCGGCGCTCGGCCGCACGCGCGGGACGATCTCCTACGTCCGTCCCGTCGTGGGGGAGGAGACGCGGACGGCGATTGCCCGCGCTGTCATTCGGAACCCGGAGGGGATGCTCCGCCCCGGCCAGTTTGTCACCGGCCTCATCGCCGTAGATGAGGCCGAGGTCGAGATCGTCGTGCCCGAGACGGCCGTGCTCGACGTCGAGGGCACGCCCACCGTCTTCGTCCAGACGGGCGAAGGCTTTGTTCCTCGCCCCGTCGAAGTCGGCGACCGCACGGCCGACGAGGTGGCGATCACGAGCGGGCTCTCGGCCGGCGAGCGCTACGTCGCCGCCGGAGCCTTCGCGCTCAAGGCCGAGCTCGGAAAGGAGGCTTTCGGCGACGACGACGACTGATGGCGCGCCGACGCCCCCAATCCCTCGCACATCGAAGCACGACTGAACTCCCAACTCAATGGAAAAGATCATCCCGTTCGCGCTGCGGAGCCGCCTCCTTGTCCTCGCCCTCGGCGTGCTCGTCGTGGCCGCCGGGTGGTGGACCTATGAGCGCCTCCCCATCGACGCCTTCCCCGACGTCTCGCCCTCGCTCGTCCAGGTCTTCACCGTCACCGAAGGGCTCGCGCCGGAGGAGGTCGAGCGCTACGTGACCTACCCCGTCGAGACGGCCATGAACGGGCTGCCCAACCTGGAGCAGATCCGCTCGGTCTCTAACTTCGGGCTGAGCGTCGTCAACGTCTACTTCGAGGAGGGGACCGACGTCTACTTCGCCCGCCAGCTCGTCGGCGAGCGGCTCCAGGAGGCCCGGGAGAGCATCCCGCCCGGCTTCGGCGAGCCCGAGATGGGGCCGATCTCGACGGGCA
>CAYTJT010000546.1:0-1539 GCA_964438105.1 uncultured Rhodothermales bacterium
TCTTTGACGGCGGCGAGGTAGCCGAAGTAGAGCCACTGCACGGCCTCCTTCGCCGTCGTCGCCGGGCCGGAGATGTCGTACCCGTAGTTGCGAGCCATCTCCTTCAGCTCGTCGAGCGCGCGGAGCTGCTCGGAGAGCTCCTCACGGTCGCGGATGACGGCGTCGGTCGCGGGCGCGGTGTCGAGGCTGCGCTTCTCGGCCTCCTTCGCCTCGATGAGCGCGTCGACGCCGTAGAGCGCGACGCGGCGGTAGTCGCCGATGATGCGGCCGCGGCCGTAGGCGTCGGGGAGCCCGGTGACGATACCGGAGCGGCGGGCGCTCAGGATCTCGGGCGTGTACGCGTCGAAGACGCCGTCGTTGTGCGACTTCCGGTACTTCGTGAACACCTCGGTCACGAGCGGGTCCACCTCGAAGCCGTAGGCCTCGAGCCCGGCCTCGACCATGCGGTAGCCGCCGTTGGGGAAGATCGCGCGCTTGAGCGGCGCGTCGGTCTGCAGCCCGACGATGAGCTCGTTCTCGCGGTCGATGTAGCCGGGATCATGCGCGAGGATGCTGCTGGGCGTCTGCGAGACGTCGAGCACGCCGCGCTCGCGCTCTTGCTCAAACAGTTCGCCGAGGCGGGTCCAGAGGTTCTGGGTGCGCTCGGTCGCTGGGGTGAGGAAGGCGGCGTCGCCCTCGTACGGGGTGTAGTTGCGCTGGATGAAGTCGCGCACGTCGATCCGTTCGGTCCACGGTCCTGCGGTGAAGCCGCGCCAGGCCGGGGTCTGGTCGGTGTCGGGTGCGAAGTGGTCCGTGAGCATGGGCATGGCCCTGAGGCGTTGATTGTAGGGTACAAGGTGGATCTGAACGGGGGCGACTCCGGGCGAACCCAGCCTGGGGGGCCGTCGTCCGGTCGCTTAGGAAACCAAGCATACGGCGGCGTTCACGCGGTGCAATCCAGTTGATCCCTTCCCGCGATGTAGGGGAATCCCGCTGCCCCTTGAGGCGTCGCTAACCACATTTTGTATGGAAGCGCTTCCCGTTAGAGCGGCGGATTTCGCCCCCTCTGCCTCGCCGTCTCGGCTCCTAAAGAAGAGCGCGCACCCACCGGGTTGGCGGGTGCGCGCGCTGTTCTGCGGCATCAGCGCGACGCCGGGCGTCAGGCCTCCTGCTGCACCGAGGGGCCGGCCTGCTTGATCTCCTCGCTCGCGCCTTCCTCGAACTTCTTGAAGTTCTCGGCGAAGCGCTTGGCCAGCTTCTCGCGCGCCTCGTCGTAGGCGGCAGGGTCGTCCCACGTGTTGCGGGGCTGGAGGATCTCGTCGGGCACGCCGGGGCACTCGGTCGGGACCTCGAAGCCGAAGACGGGGTCCGTCTCGGTCGGGACGTCGGCGAGCGAGCCGTCGTGGATGGCGTCGATGATGGCGCGGGTGACTTTGAGCGACATCCGCTCACCCGTCCCGTAGGCACCGCCGGTGAGGCCGGTGTTGATCAGCCACGTCTCGGCGCCGTGCGTCCGCATCCTGTCGGCGAGGAGCTCGGCGTACTTCGACGGGTGCCACA
>CAYTJT010000547.1:0-1536 GCA_964438105.1 uncultured Rhodothermales bacterium
GTCTGCGACCGCGAGCGGGGCGGGGGGACCGAGTGACCATCACGTTAGCGGACGATGACCACGTTAGCGGACGATGACGAGCCGCTGCGTCTTCGTGACCGTTTGTCGGCTGCCTTCGGACTGGAGGCGGACGACGTAGACCCCGCTCGCGAGGCGGGGGGCCTGCCAGCGCGTCTCGTGCCAACCGGCTTCCGTCGCCTGCCCCCCGGCGAGGCGGGCGACCTCACGGCCGAGGAGGTCGTAGACGCGGACGTCGACGCGTCCAGCCTCGGGCAGCCCCCAGCGGAGGGTGGCGGCGCCGCGCGACGGGTTCGGGTAGGGCGGCGCGAGCGTCACCTCGCGCGGGAACGCCGACTCGTCCTCGTTCCCCACCGTGACGAGCGTCACCGTAGCGGCGTCCGCGTCGTTCGGCGCGAACACGTCGAAGGCCGAGGTCGCCGCGACGGCGCTCAGCGTGAACGCGCCCCCCGCCTCCGGCTGCACGACGACCTCGACGGTGGCCGTCGCGCCGCCGTCGAGCGTGCCGAACGCGCACACCACCGGCGCCGTGCCCGTGCATTCCCCCTCCGCCGTCGAGACCGAGACGAGCGGGGCGTCGGGCCACGAGATCGTCAGCGTGGCGTCGTCGGCCGGGTCGCCCTGGAGGTTCGAGGCCGAGACGCGGAAGGCGAGGGGCTCGCCGATCCCGGCCTCGTCGGGGCCGAGGACGAGCGCGGCGAGGTCCGTCGTCGGGCGGAGCTCGTGGACGACCTCGGGCGTCTCGATCGGCGGGTTGAAGTCGAACACGATTGAGGCGTCGTTGCGGATCTCGGCCCCGGTTTCGAGCCCGGCGACGGGCCGCAGCGAGAACTTCACGAAGCCCTCGCCCTCGGGCGGCGTCCCGTTCGGCGGGAGGTCGATCCCGACGAAGCGGAACGTGACCGTCCGGCCCGCGACCGAGTAGCTGAACGTCGAGTCGGACGAGGTGGCGAGGACCTCGAGCGAGGCGAGGTTGAGGTTCTCGTCGATCTCGTCGGTGATGGTCACGAACTCGGCGTCTGCCGTGGCCTCGGGGAGGTTCTCGAAGGTGACCGTGTAGAGGAGGGGCTCCTCGGCGAGCGCGAGCGGGACGAAGTGGCGAACGCACCGCGTCACGTCCTCGCCGTCCACGACGACGGTGCCGAGCTCGCAGGCGAGGTTCGCCTCCGCGAGCTTGTCGTTGGGGTCGACGGCGCCGGCGAGCGGCGAGCACACCGTGGCACCGCCACCGCCGCCACCGCCGGCAGCGGCGCTCCCGTCCCCGATGCTCTGGATGCCGTCGATGCTCGGCCCGAAGCCGAAGCACCGCAGGAGCCCTTCGATCGGGGTGTCGCCGCCGCGCCGCGGAGCGCCGGCCGCGAGGGGGTCGTCGGAGCCGGGGAGCCCCTCGGGGAAGAGCGCGGCGACCTCGGCGGCGAACAGGTCCCGCACCGCGGCGGGGGCCGTCGTCGTGGCCGTCCCGTGCGCGGCCTCGATGCGGGCGATGAACGCATCGCGCTCGGCGCCGACGGCCTCGGC
>CAYTJT010000548.1:0-1535 GCA_964438105.1 uncultured Rhodothermales bacterium
CGCCGTCCGCCAGTTCCTCAACGACGCGGCGTGGGGCGACCTCGACTACCTCGTGCTCGACCTCCCGCCCGGCACCGGCGACATCCAACTCACGATCGTCCAGACCGTCCCGCTCACCGGCGCCATCATCGTCTCGACGCCGCAAGAAGTGGCCCTCGCCGACGCGCGCAAGGGCGTGGCGATGTTCGGCAACGTCAACGTCCCGATCCTCGGGATCGTGGAGAACATGGCGTACTTCTCGCCCCCCGACCTCCAGGACCGGAAGTACTACCTCTTTGGGGAGGGCGGGGCGCGCCGGCTCGCCGAAGACCAGAACATCCCGTTCCTCGGCGAGGTCCCCATCGAGCAGGGCCTCCGCGAGAGCGGCGACTTCGGCACGCCGATCGTCGAGCGCGACCCGGAGAGCAAGAGCGCGCAGGCGTTCCGCCGCATCGCCGAGCTCGCCGCGCAGCAGATCTCGATCCGCAACGCCGACCTCCCGCCGACGCAGCCCATCGAGATCCTGTATCGGTGACGCCGCACGAACGTGCGGGGGGTACGGAGGTGCGGATGCGAACACGTTCCCACCTCCGAACGCCCGGGCCTCCGCACTCTTCACGCAGCCCGCTCGAACGATCCCCGGAATCCGGCGTTATACTCCACCCCCGCCCGACGCCCACTGCCATGCCCGAAACCCTCCCCAGCGACCCAGCCCTCCTCGAGCGGATCGAGGAGACCCTCGACCAGATCCGCCCCTACCTCATGGCCGACGGCGGCAGCGTCCGCCTGCAGAACGTCACCGACGAGTTCGTCGTCGAGCTGGAGTTGCTCGGCGCCTGCGGGACGTGCCCGATGAGCATGATGACGCTGCGCGCCGGGATCGAGCAGGCGCTCAAGCGCTCGATCCCCGAGGTCACGCGCGTCGAGGCCGTCACGCCCGCCCCGATGGGCTGAACGAGACGCACCGGCATGCGAAAGCCCCGGCTGCCAGCGCGGCGACCGGGGTTTTTTTGGAATCGACTTTATTTGTTCCAACAGGAACCTAATACTTGTTGCGACGATCAAACGGGCCGGATCCCTTTCCAACCAGACCCCCGCGACCATGTCCCTCCGCCAGAAAGTCGACGCCCTCAACCAGCAGATCCTCAACGGCGAGATCCTCGACGCCTTCGAGAAGAACTACCACGAGGATGTCGTGATGAGCGACAACGATGTGGACCACCGCGTCGGGAAGGACCGCAACCGCGAGCACGAGGAGCAGTTCGTCGGCGGCATCACGGCGTTCCACGGCGCCGAGATCATCAGTTCCGCCGTCAACGAGACCGGTCCCGACAGCGGGTTCGCCTTCACCGAGTGGTTCATGCACTTCGACCACAGCGCCTACGGCGACGACACGAAGTTGAAGCAGGTGGCCGTGCAGGAATGGAAGGACGGACAGATCGCCCGCGAGACGTTCTACCACGCCTGAGCCGCTCTGGCTCCCCACCGCTTCCCACCCTGACGCCCCGGTGCTCCTCGGATCGCCGGGGCGTCGGCGTGTCTGCTCCCACGGTCGG
>CAYTJT010000549.1:0-1529 GCA_964438105.1 uncultured Rhodothermales bacterium
CTCGGCGTGGCGGCCGTGGCCGCGCGGCCGGTCTCCAGCGAGGACGGCGAGAAGGAGGTCCCCTTCAGGGCTACCGAGGTGGGGCTGCGTGGGGCGGCAGTCCTCGCTGGCCGTACGAGCCCCTCCTCCCCGGCACCGGACCAGACCCCTGCCCTTCCGGCGGCTGAGAAGGAGGTGCGAGCCATCGTCCGCGACGTGCAGGCTTATGAGCGGCTCGCGGGGTTGGAGCAGCGCCTGAGTCGCACGACCGGCCAGTACGCCGAGGCCGAGCGTGCGTTGGATGCGGGTGGGCGGCGAGGGCAGGAGGTGGCTCGGCTCTCCGAGACGTTCGACCGGGCTCTTCGAGAGGCCTACCGCGATCCCGAGACCGCGCGAAAGTCGTTCGAGGCGTTGGGGGAGCGACGTGGGCCGGAGGCGGCGGCACGTGCCATGCGCCGGGCGCCCGAGCGGTTCGGTGCCGTCCACATAGCCGAGCGGAAGAAGTGGTTGGGGATGGCGAGCGAGGTGAGCAAGACCGACGGCTACGCCGCAGCACGTGGAGCAGCGAACGTCGGCGAGCAATACCTCCACGCGCGCCGCACTGCGCCCGACGCCGGCCGACGGGCAGCGCTGGAAGGAACGCTCCGGGAGCGAGGCGCGGAGATGAAGACGATCCGTCAGGAGGTCGGCCGGCTCACGCTGACGCACGGCTCGCCCGGCGACCTCCTTCGAGGTATCGGCCGGCAGGCGCAGAAGCTCACGACAGCCCAGATGAACGGGCTCCGCCGTGCGCTCACGCCGCGTCAGTTCAGCGTCGTAGCGAAGGCCGCTGGGATCGCAGCAGAAGCGGTGAAGGGACGTGCGCGGTGATGGGTCGGGCTACAAACCACCCGAGTGGCCACGTTGCGCCTTGAGACCGTCAGTCCCCTCCCGGTTTCTCGCGCACGTGGCGGACCGTCAGCACCAGGATGTGGTCGCTTGGATGTTCCTCGTCCGATCCCGGATCGGCCTCCCGCACTTCGTAAACGATCCACACATCCTTGTACAGGAGCCGACGCACGTTCTGCTCTCCGTCGTCAGAGCTCTTACCCGAGGAGATCCGCCGGCCCATGTTGGGGAAGACCTCGAGCTGGGCCGCGTGCTCGATCACCTCCCCCATCCACGTTCTCGCCCGCTCGGGGGCGTCCGGGAAGCGGAACTCGGCGATCTCCAGAATCCGCTCCAGCGCCAGCTTCGCGTATTCGATCCTCATGCGTTGCCGGTGTCGCCGTCCGCATCCTCGTCAGTGTTACCGAGCCGGTCCGTCAGGTAGGCGAGGGCCTCATCCTGCGGGACGGTCTCGCCGCTACGGGCCTGCTCTCGCGCCGTCTGGACGTCTTCGAGGAGCTCGATCCGCTCGACCATCCGCTCGAACTCCCCGGCGTCGAGGACGACGACGGCGCTCCGCCCGTTGCGGGTGAGCACGAGCGGGCGGCGGCTCTTCTGGAGCCGGTCGATGAGGGCGGAGGCCTGCTTGCGGAAGACCGAGAGCGGCTGGATGTCGCGGGCGA
>CAYTJT010000550.1:0-1527 GCA_964438105.1 uncultured Rhodothermales bacterium
CGGCCGAGCGCGGCGACGGCGTCGACGTTCACCGCCCAGCACCGCTCCTTGTTGCCCTCGCCCTGCTCCACCTTCGCGATTGCCGCGCAGTTGATCACGACGCTCGGCGCGAAGTCCACGAACAGCCGCCGAGCGGCCTCGGTGTCGGTGATGTCGAGCGGGGTGTACCCGCAGGAGCCGGCCGTGTAGCGGGGCTCGTCGTCGCGGCTCGTCGCCAGGAGGTCGACCTCCGGGATCGTGCTGAACCGCTCGACGAGCGCTTGGCCGACGAGGCCATTCGCGCCGGTGAGCAGGATGCGCTGGTAGAGGGCGGACACGGTGGGACTAGCTGCGGTCGAGGGCGGAAACGCTGTCTCGGAGGTATGATACGATCTCCGCGAGGGGCGTCCCCGGCGTGAACACCTTGTCCACGCCCAGCCGCTCCAACTCGGCGATGTCGTCGTCGGGGATCACGCCGCCCCCGATCACGACGACGTCGTCCATCCCCTCGGCGCGGAGGCCATCCCGGAGCTTTTTGAAAACGGTCAGGTGGGCGCCCGAGAGGATCGAGACGCCGATCACGTCGACGTCTTCCTGGAGGGCGGCCGAGACCACCTGGTCGGCCGTCTTGCGGAGGCCGGTGTAGATCACCTCCATGCCAGCGTCGCGGAGCGCGGCGGCGACGACTTTGGCGCCGCGGTCGTGCCCGTCGAGGCCGACCTTCGCCATGAGCACGCGGATTGGACGGTCTGCCATCGCAGAGTGGGGTCAGGTGGGAAGCACGGTACGGGGGAAAGCTACGGCACCGCGGGGCTCCGCACCTCCGACGCGGCGCAGCAACCGTGCGCCAGGGCTGGACGACCGACGAGTTCAGGGGTAGTAGCGCACGCCGATCCCACCGCCGAGGTCGAAGTCCGTGTCCTCGATGAGTTGGAGCTGGGGCGTGAGCTGCCCGAAGAATTCGAACGCGTCGACGTAGTACGAAATACCGGCGTTAAAGCTGAAGCCGACGGCGAGGTCGTCGTCCGCGTTCCTGTCGTTGCCGGCAGCGAGGAAGGCGCCGGGGCCGTAGAAGTAGCGGAGGTCGGTGGTGGAGCCGGGGAATCGGCGCTCGCGCAGGAGCAGGTGGCCTTGGACGAAGAGGTAGTCGTCGAGGTCCCACCCGGCGGCGGCGTCGAACGCCCGGCCGCCTATCTCGGACTTGAGCGCGAGGCCGGTCGGGTCGCCGAGCTGCCCGCCGATGCCGAACGTGCCGCCCTGCGCGTGGGACATCGGGACAGAGAAAACGAGGGCTCCGATGAAGAGGAGGGCAGAGGAGAGGCGCATGGGGTGTGCGGAGAGGGAGAGAGAGGGTGCCACGAAAGCTACGAAGCTTCGGAGCCCACTCCGCGCGCCCGACGCGTCCGGCTCACGTCTTTTGCTTCTGCTTCTTCGCCGCCGGGAAGAGCACGTTGTTGAGGATCAGCCGGTAGCCCGGCGAGTGCTTGTGGAGGGCGAGGTCGGTCGGCGGGTCGCCGACGTAGTGCTGGTAGTCCTCGGGGTCGTGGC
>CAYTJT010000551.1:0-1523 GCA_964438105.1 uncultured Rhodothermales bacterium
TCATCTCCACGTCGAGCACGGACGAGAGCCCGCCGCCGTACTCCGCCGGGAACGAACCTTTGTAGAGCCGGACGCTCTTGAGCGCCTCGGTCTGAAACGTCGAGAACAGCCCGAACGTGTGCCACGGGTGGATGATCGGGGCGCCGTCGAGGAGGTAGCGGTTGAAGTGGGCCTCGGAGCCGCGGATCACGAGCTCGCCGCCCGCCTCGCCCGCGCGCCCGACGCCGGGCAGCCACTCTAGCGCCTGAAACAGGTCGCTCTCGCCAAGGAATGCGGGGATCGCCGCCGCCTGCCGCACGTCGAGCGCGTCGCTGCCGGGCACAGGCTGGAGGTCGCTCCGCTCGCCCTTGCGCCCCTCGACCACGGCCTCGCCCGCCGCGACCGCCTGCGGCTGCAGCCGCACCATGGGCGGCAGCTCCAGCGACTCGGGATAGGCCGACAGCTCGCGTTCCACGGGCTGGTATCCGATGTACGAGACGCGCACGCGGTACGTCCCGGCCGGGAGATCGGGGATCGCGAAGTAGCCCGCCGCGTTTGTCGCGGTGCCGATGCCCAGCCCGGCGAGGACGACGTGCGCGCCCGGCAGCACCTCGTTCGTCTCGGCGTCCACGACGGTCCCCGTGAGCGCACCACGGTACGGCTCGGGCTCCGGACCCGGGAGCGGGAACGTGGGCACGATGACGTACTGCCCCGCCCGAAGCCGCTCGGCGCGAAGCCCGCTGCCGCGCAGGACCGTCGCGAGCGCCTGCCCCACGTCGTCTCCGAGGTAGCGCCCCGTGACGGCCTTGCCCTCGACGAGCTGCTGCGCGAACACGACGTCGACGCCCGCCTGCGCGGCGACCTGTTGCAGCATGCTCTCGAGCGGCGTCTGCTCGGCCGTCAGCCGGATCGACTGCGCCGACGCCGGGACCGCGAGGGCCACGCCGAGCCACAACAGCGATAGCAGAGTCAGACGGCGCATGAGGCGGTGAACGAGGGGCCAGACGGGGAGTTGCAGCGGGAGGGCCCGCGCCGCAGCTTCACGTTAACGATCCGCGCCCGCGAATATGGCTCTGCACCCCCCGCTTTTCAGCCCATCGCTCTGGGACAGGTCCCTGCGCTCAGGGGCTGAAAAGCTGTCCCCCTAAATTAGGGGGACAGCCACGCGCTGCTAGGAGTGAGCGCAGCGAACGACTGCGAGCGTGGCGGGGGGTACGAAGCTCAGCGGTCGACCGGCACGACCTGATAACCGGCATCGGCGTCGCCTTCGAGCCGCGCGCCGAGCGATACGGCGAGCGCTTGCAGCGATTCCTCGACCGGCCGGTCCGCCGAATACGCCCCGCCGACACGCACGGAAGCCAGCGTCGGGTTCAGCACGATCGGCACGCCGTAGTGGTCGCCGAACCGGGCGGCGACCTCGTCGGCCGGGGTGTTGTGGAAGTACCACGTCCCCGTCCACTCCAGCGTCGCGACGACGTCCGCCCGCGTCGGCGGCTCCGGCGGCTGCCCGCCGACGACGCGGCTCCGCTGCCCCGGCTCCAGCC
>CAYTJT010000552.1:0-1522 GCA_964438105.1 uncultured Rhodothermales bacterium
GTGACGCCGAGCGAGCGCGGGTCCTCGGGCATCGGGAAGAGCCGGGCGAGCGGGGTGCCCTCGGACACGGCGTCGCCCGCCTCGACGGCGATCCGGGCGAGCCGGCCCGACACGGGCGCCGCCACGACGTAGCGCTCGCGCACGCGCGTCCGCCCCTCCTCGACGACCGTCGTGGCGAGCGGGCCGCGCTCGACGCGTGCGGTCTCCACGGCGAGGCCCGAGTCGGACGTCGAGAGGGCGAATATGAGGAGGACGAGCGCGACGGCGGCGCCGACGAGCGCCCAGCGGGTGCGTTTGGACATGGCTATTCGCGGGTTTTGAGGACCTCGATCAGGTCCATCCGGTCGAGCCGGCGGCGGACGAGGAGGCCGCTGAGGAGGGCGGCGCCGAGGGTGAGGACGGCAGCCCAGGCGAACGTCGCCGGGGCGATGATGAGCGGGATGCGGTAGGTCTCGGACTGCAGCCCGGCCGTGACGGCGGCGGCGAGGACGTATCCCAGCCCCCACCCAAGCGGGATCCCGACGAGCGTCGTCAGCGCCTGCTCGCCGAAGAGGAGCACGGCCACCTCGCGCCGCGAGAACCCGAGCACGCGGAGGCTCGCCAGCTCGCGGCCCCGCTCCGAGAGCGACACGCGCGCGCCGTTGTAGATCACGGCGACGGAGATCACCCCGGAGAACATGGCGATGAAGAACACGCTGATGAAGAACCCCTCGGCGAGTTGCGTCTCGAACGCGTCGAGCGTCTGCGCGGGCGAGGCCACGCTCGCCACCACCGGCAGCTCTTTGAGCCGGGCGTTCAGCGCCCGGCGCGCGGCGGGCTCCACGGAGAGGTAGGCGCCGGAGACCGCCCGCCCGCCGCGCGTGAGGTCGTGCAGCGCGTCGAGCGACATCGTCACCGAGACGCCGAGGAAGTCCTCGACGACGCCGGCCACGCGCACGCGCGCCGTCCGCCGCTCGCCTTCCAGCACCTCGACCGTCACGCGGTCGCCCGCGGCGAGGCCGAGCTCGTCGGCGAGGAACGCGCTGAGGACGAGGCCCTCGGGCGGGATCGGCTGCGTGCCGCCGCCCGCCGTCACGAGCCGCCGGAGCCGCGAGCCCGGCGCGAGCCCGGTGATCGCCGCCTCCCGCTCGCGGTGCCCGGCGCGGAGGCGGACCGGCACGGCGCGGAACGGCTCGACCCGCGTCACGCCGTCGAGGTGGGCGAGGTCGTAGCGGACCGCCTGCGAGAGCGGGCGGTTGAACGTGAGCGCGAGGTCCTCGAACTGCACGTCCATCACGTACGCGACGCCGTCGAACAGGAACAGCCCGATGATGAGGATCGCGACGGAGAACGCCACGCCGACCGCCGAGGTCAGGCTCCGCACGGGCGTCCGCTCGACGTTGCGGAGGATCATCCGGCCCGCCGCCGGGAGCACCCGCCCCAGTCCGAGCCGCTCGGCCAGGCCCGCCTTGAACGTGGCCGGGGGCTCGGGGCGCATCGCCTCGGCCGGGGCAAGGGCGAAGACCCGCCGCAGCACCAGCGC
>CAYTJT010000553.1:0-1519 GCA_964438105.1 uncultured Rhodothermales bacterium
TGGGACCCCGATATTGTCTCCGTTCCGGCTTGACTTTTCGCACAGTTGCTAACCCTTGCGCCAGCCGGTTCGGGCGAGCGCGAGCACGCGGTCGTCCCCCTCGCGGCTGACGCGGTGGAGCAGAGCCGGAGCTTCTTCCTCGGGATCGGAGCCGCAGGCGGAGCAGATCGTGTCGCCGTAAAGGCTTTCCGCGCGGAACTGCACGTCGAGTCGATGCGGACGGTGCGTCGCCGTCAGCTCGTCGGGGGCGGCTTCGAGCGCCCACTCGACGTAGCGGACGTTGTTGACGTGCTGGTTGAGGTCGAGGTCGCTGCGGCGCACGCTGAAGGCGCGTTCGTGATCCGTCACTTCGAGTGAACCTAGAGGTGTACGGTCGGGGGCGAGGGCGTGCGGTCGGTCCGGATAGTCGAAGTCGAGGAGGGAGGCGGGCGGACGCGTCGGGCGGCGGCGCTCGACGTTCATGACGAACCACTGGCTCGTCGCGCGGCCGATCGTCACGTCGTCGGCGTCGGACACGAGGAAGTCGCGCTGCGCGTAGAGCCGGTCGAGCGCGCTCGGCCACGTCTCGACGGTCACATCCTCGCGCCACGCCGGAAACCGCTCGACCTCGACCTGCAGCCGGGCGAGCACCCACGCCCGCCCGGCTTCGAGTAGCTGGTCCGTCGCCACGCCGAACGAGCCTGCGTGGTTGCCGGCCGACTCCTGCAAATAGTTGCAGAGGGTCGGGAGCGTGAGCAGGCCGTCGGGGGCGATTTCGTAGGAGCGCACGCGGTAAGCGTCGCGCCAGACGGACGGGGTAGAGGACACGGAGGGAGGGGTGGGCGGTGAGAAACTGAAGCGGGGCGGTGGAGGTACTGCGGCGCGGCGGCGTACGTTGCACCCGCACGCCCCATCGAGATCACGCCCGACCAACGATACGAAACCTATGGAAACCTACGGCATGTCGACGCCGGTCGCCGCGCTCAGCAGCGACGCCCGCGGCGCCTTTATCACGCGGACCTACCTCCACCTCTTCGGTGCCATCCTGCTGTTTGCCGGCATAGAGGTGTTTCTTTTCCAAAGCGGGCTCGCCTTCCCGATCGCGAACGCGCTGCTCGGCGTGAGCTGGCTCGTCGTGCTCGGCGGCTTCTTGATCGTGAGCTGGTTCGCGAGCCGGGCGGCGCACATGGCCACGTCGCCGGCCGCGCAGTACGCCGCGCTCGGCGGCTTCGTGCTTGCCCAGGCCATCATCTTCGTCCCGCTTCTCGCGATCGCGTTCACCCGGGTCCCCGGCGCCATCACGAGCGCGGCGTGGGTCACGGTCGTCGGGTTCACGGCGCTCACGGCCGTGGCGGTGATGACGCGGAAGGACTTCTCGTTCCTCGGGGGGATGCTCCGCTGGGGCTTCATCGTCGCGCTCGGGCTGATCGTCGCCAGCGTCGTCTTCGGGTTCACGCTCGGGACGGTCTTCTCCGTCGCGATGATCGCGCTCGCCGGCGGGGCCATCCTCTACGACACGTCGAACGTGCTCCACCACTAC
>CAYTJT010000554.1:0-1517 GCA_964438105.1 uncultured Rhodothermales bacterium
CGAGAAGTGGTTCTGGCAGCGGCGCTTCCGGGCGAGCCTGCTCTTCCGCAACCTCCTCGGGCAGGACGAGCGCTACCACCCCATCGGCGCGGCGCTCGACCTCCGGTTCTACCTCCGGCTGGAGCTGAAGCTCGGCCCCTAGCAAAGAGGACGGATTCGTTGCAGGCTACGCGTGCTCGTTCCGCCGCAATGCCCGTAGGGACACGGTGCACCGTGTCCCTACGATCCTGGTGCGCCGATCCCGGTGCGTCTCACTCGAACGAGACCGTCACCGTCTCCTGCGTCTCGACCGTGAGGCCGGGGGTGTCGGCGAGGAGCGCGCGGGCGGCGGCGGGGTCCTGCGTCGCGGCGAGCCGCTGGAGCACGCCTTCGTCGTCGAGCAGCACGTCGCCGCTCACGTCGAGGAGGACGATGCGGTCGCCCTCGCGGTAGGTCGCGTTCGTGGACGTGATCGTGCCCTGCGGGGCGACGGCGATGCGAATGCGCATCCCGTCGAGCATACCGCGCATCATGTCTATCGCCATCGCTCGCTGGGCCGAATCGGCGCCCGCCATCGCGTCGGTTCGCTCGGCGTCCTCTACGGCGTCGGCCACCTCATCGTCCTGCGGGACGCGGACCGCGAGCGAGGCCGGGTCGCCGGGCGTGAAGTCGAAGCGGAGGCCGGGGCCGTCGGCGGCTGCGCTCATCTGCGGGTCGCCCCGGTCCATCTGCACGTCGAGCTTGCGCACGTCGTCGAAGGCGTACGTCGCGCGGTAGCCCTCGCCCGCGTCGGACTTCAGCGGCTCGGCCGAGACGAAGCGGACGCCGCCGCCGAACTGCGCCGCCTGCGCCGTGAGCTCGTCTTTGTCGATGGGGTTGAACGCCTCGCCGTCGTCGCCGAGCGGCGACCGCATCGCGCGCATCTGCTCGAGCGCGGCGGGCGTGAGGAGGAACGTCTCGACGATCGTGCCCGAGCCGTCGGGGTTGACGTGGATGACGACCTCGTTCTGGAAGCACCCGGCGAGGGCGAGGGCTGCGAGCAGGGGCAGGCAGGCGAGAGCGGCGGCGCGGCGCATGGCGGTCGGGGCAGGATGAAAAACGTGTGTCGATTCCAATATCGCCCACGCTGGGCTCCCGTGGGCGGTCGATACGGCGGCTGCGGGGGGTCTCCCGGTGGTATGGCCTCCCTCGCCGTTGTAGTTTGATCCCTCGTTTCCGTCCGACCTCCTTCCCCCCGCTCATGTCATCCCCCCTCCGCGTCGGCGTCCTCACGGGCGGCGGCGACTGCCCCGGCCTCAACGCCGTCATTCGCGCCGTCACCAAGAGCCTCATCACCCGCTGCCGCGCCGACGTGATCGGGTTCGAGGACGGGTTCCTCGGCCTCATCGAGCGGCGCGCGCACCCGCTCCGCTTCGAGGACGTCTCCGGCATCCTCACCGCCGGCGGCACGATCCTCGGCACCTCGAACAAAGCGAACCCGTTCAACTTCTACAAAGAGGACGGCGCCGACGTCTCCGACCGCGTCGTGCAGTACGTCC
>CAYTJT010000555.1:0-1506 GCA_964438105.1 uncultured Rhodothermales bacterium
CGGCCGAGAGCGCGCGGAACCGGGCCGCAGCGTCGGGCTGCGCGTCGAGCAGGCTCTCAACCTCGGCGCGGAGGGCGGGGTCGTCTGCACACGCGCTGTCGAGGAACGCCGCGCGCTCGTCAGCGGGACGAGCGAGGGCCTTCTCGAACACCTCGCCCACGTGGTCCCACCGTGCGCTGAGGTCGTCCCGTTCGCCGAGATCGTCGGGAGGGGGCATTGCGTTAGGGTTGCCGGCGGAGCTCGCGCTCGACCTCTCGGTGGAGCCAAGCCTGGGCCACGGCCCAGTCGCGCTTGACCGAGGCCGGCGAGATACCGAGCGCGGCGGCCGTCTCGGGGACGGTCATCTGCCCGTAGAACCGGCACTCCACGACGCGGCTCTGGCGGGGGCTGAGGGCTTCGAGCCGGGCGAGGGCCTCGTCGAGCGCGACGAGGGTGTCGGCCGTGCCGCCGTCGAGGACGAGCTCGCCCCCCGCCGCGACCTGCACGGCGTCGACGGAGACGTGGTCGTAGGCGCCGCCGCGCTTCTGCCGGCGCTGGTCGCGGGCGTAGTTGCTGAGGATGTGGCGCATGGCCCGCGCCGCGAGCGCGAAGAAGTGGGCGCGGCCCTCGACCCCGATCCGCTCCTGGTCCACGAGCTTGAGGTAGGCCTCGTGGACGAGCGCCGTCGTGTTGAGGGTGTCGTTGCCGTGCCACCGCGCGCGCTGCCGTCGCGCGAGGGCCGTCAGCTCGTCGTAGACGAGCCCGAAGAGGTCGTCGACGGCGCCGTCTTCGCCGTCCTCGACGCGCAGCAGCAGCTTCGTTACGGATACCTCGCTCATCGTTCGACCCTCGGCACTCGGCAGGTAAGCGCGCGAAGATACAACGGCCTATCGGCTAAGGCGGCACCCGACGACTCCGCCGCAGGCAGAGATAAAAGTCGGCGGCGGGTGAGCCCCCCGGACGGCGGGGTGGTGTAGAGGAGGGTAGAGCCCCTCACACCTTACCCCCCGGACCGATGAGCACTCAAGCGCACGCCCTCTCCTCTCCTGCCAACGTTTCCACTTCCTCGCTGCGCAACGCCTCCACGCCGACGGCGTGGTTCGCACGGATGAAGCAGCACTTCGTGATCGAGTTCGGCAGCTTCGACGACCTCGACCTCGGCACGCCCGAAGAGTTCGATTCGTACGTCGGCGAGCTGTTCGAGCGCGGCCCCCACGTGCGGTCGTAGCGACGCGCCTCGTCCCTACGCCCTCCCCTTGTAGCGCCAACCGGAACCGCCAGCGGCCCAGACCGCCGGCACGCGGGCGCTCCGGCCCCGCGCCCCTCTCTGGACTCACACGGCTGCCCGCACCCGCGGCTGGCTTCTCCACACCCAACCCAAGAGGTAGTCCCATGAAAGCCTTCTCCATCCTCACCGCCCTCCTCGTCGCGCTCGTGTTCGCGCCCGGTGTGCTCGCCCAGAGCCACACCGCCGAGGCCGACCAGAGCGGCGACGACAACGCCGCCGAGCAGCTCCAGTACGACGGC